>NZ_CP053844.1:0-309708 GCF_013201685.1 Campylobacter geochelonis
TTGACATCGATTCAAGAACAAGTTTTTCAAGAGCTTGAGAGAGTTATACTACCTAACGAATTTAACAAATATATTAAAAATTTGAGTTTTAACGATAAAAAATCAAAGCCTAGTTTTATGATATATACCGCCTCAAATGAGTTGATGGCTAAATTTATCCAGACAAAATACGCAGCAAAAATTGAAGCGATTTTTGAAGAGAAAACTGGCGTTAAACCAAAAGTTATAATCACTTCAAAAACTAAAAATTTACCAGTAGATAAACTTTTAAAAGATGATATCCAAAAAGATAATAAACCAGTAAGCACACTTATGATTGAGTCATATAACTTCGATAACTTCATAGTCGGCGACTCAAACCGTTTTGCTTATACTTGCTCTAAATTCGTAGCGCAAAATCCAGGAAAAGATTATAATCCACTTTTTATCTATGGTCCAAGCGGACTTGGCAAAACTCACCTTTTACAATCTATCGGAAATTACTGTATAAATAACAAAAAAATCGTAATTTGCGTAACAAGCGAGCAGTTTGTAAATGACTTTACATTTCACATTAGAAATTTAAGTATGGATAAATTTAAAAACAAATACCGCCAGTGCGACGTTTTGCTTATAGATGATATTCAGTTTTTAGGTAAGACTGATAAAATTCAAGAGGAATTTTTCAACACATTTAATGAACTAAAAAGCAAAAATGGTCAGATAGTTATGACTTCAGATAAGTCACCAAAATTTTTAAAAGGCTTTGAAGAAAGGCTTTTAAGCCGTTTTGAAAGTGGACTTATAACAGATATAACACCGCCTGAACTTGAGACAAAAATAGCAATTATAAAGCGAAAAAGTCAAGATAACAAGATAAATTTAGATAACAAAGTCATAGAATACATCGCTACAAACATGGGCGATAACATCCGTGAAATCGAAAGTGCATTAAACAAAATAAACGCATTTTCAACGCTTATGAGAACAGATATAACGCTTGAATTTACAAAAAATGTATTACAAGATCAAATTCGTGAAAAACGCGAGTCTGTAAGCCTTGAAGAGATTATAAATGTCATCTCAAAAGAGTTAAATATAAAACCAAGCGATATTAAAAGCAAAAGCAGAGCTAAAAACATCGTTGAAGCGCGCCGTATAGGGATATATCTATCAAAGAATTTAACACTAAATTCAATGCCATCAATCGCTAGTTATTTTGGTTTAAAAGATCACAGCGCAGTTAGCCACAACATCAAAAAAATCAAAGAGCTTATGGAGAGTGATGAATTTATAAAAATTCGAATTGATGAGCTAGAAAATAGAATTTTAAAAAGGAAAAACAGTGATGAAATGTGAAAATAAATCTTTTTTGATTCACACTAAATTTGGCTATAATTGGGAGTTTCATACAGTTTTTCACAAAACAAACCTACCTACTATTGTTACTAAAATTTTAAAAAATAAAAAGGAAAAAATATGAAGTTTATCATCAACAAATCTATGCTTGATAGCATCATTACAAACACAAATGCCTACATAGATAAAAAAGATGTTAGTTCGATTACTTCTCACATCTTCATAAATGCTGAAAATGGCATTTTAAGTATAAAAGCAACTGATCATGAGATAGGCTTGACTTATAACATAAAAAATGTAAATGTTCAAGTAGAAGGAAAAGCTACAGCAAATGGCAAAAAAATCCTTGATATAATAAAAGGTTTAAAAGATGAAGATGTTACAATCGAAACTATGAATAACTTCTTATTCATAAGACAAAAAAATTCAAAATATAAACTTCCTATGTATAACTCTTTAGACTTTCCAGAGTTTCCAACTTTAGAAAATAAAAATAAATTTGATATAAACTCAGCTATTTTTGGAAGAAGTTTAAAGAAAATTTTTCCTATGATAGATACAAGCAATCCTAATTATGCGCTTAATGGAGCTTTGATTGATATAAAAGATAACTATATAAATTTAGTTGGAACAGATGGAAAAAGGCTTGGTTTATATAAACTTGATGCAAAAACTCAAAACTCAAATTTCTCTTTAATCATACCTAAAAAAGCGATAAATGAGATGCAAAAACTCTTTTTTGATAAGGTTGAAATTTATTATGATGAGAACATTTTAATCGCGGTTTGTGATAACTTTGAGTTTTTTACAAAACTGATAAATAAAAAATTTCCAGATTACCAAAGAGTAATTCCAAGCGAATTTAAAAAGAGTGTAGTTTTACAACGAGATAAAGTCTTAGAAGGAATTAAAACGATAAATATGGTATGTGATAAGATGAAAATCACAGTAAAACCAAATTCAGTTGTTTTTGAAAGTATAAACGAAGATAACAGTGAAGCAAAAACTGAGATTGAAGTTGTAAATGAGATAGATGATGATATAGTTTTAAGAGTTACAAACAGATATTTGCTTGACTTTTTAAATAGTATTGAAGATACAACATTTAGGCTAGATTATAATGATGTTGAGTTAGCATTTATGCTTAGTTCAAACGAACTTTTAAACATCATAATGCCAACAAATATATAAAAGGATAAATTTATATGGAAAAAGATTACGGCGCGGGTAATATTAAGGTTTTAAAAGGTCTTGAGGCGGTTAGAAAACGCCCTGGAATGTATATCGGTGATACGAACATAAACGGACTTCACCACTTGATTTATGAAGTTGTAGATAACTCGATAGATGAAGCTATGGCTGGACACTGTGATACGATAGATGTAGAGATAACTACTGAAGGCTCAGTTATCATAACAGATAATGGTCGTGGAATTCCAGTAGATATGCATCCAACTGAAAAGATTCCAGCTGCGACTGTTGTTTTGACAGTACTTCACGCTGGTGGTAAATTTGATAAAGATAGTTATAAAGTTAGTGGTGGACTTCACGGTGTTGGAGTTAGCGTTGTAAATGCGCTTTCAAAAAGACTTATTGTTAATATTAAAAGAGAAGGTCATGTTTATAGACAAGAGTTTGCTAAAGGAATTCCAACAAGCGAACTTGAAGTTATAAAAACGACAAATAGAACTGGAACAACAGTTGAGTTTTGGCCTGATGATGAAATTTTTGAAGTAACTGAGTTTGATAGTGAAACTTTAGTTAGAAGATTTAGAGAGCTTGCATATTTAAATTCAAAAATTACTATAAATTTTAAAGATCAAAGAGATGGTAAAAAAGAGAGCTTTCATTTTGAAGGTGGTCTTACAAGCTTCGTAACAGATCTAAATAAAAAAGAGGTAGTTGCTAAACCTATATCTTTTAACGAAAAAGTTGAT
Source organism: Campylobacter geochelonis (assembly GCF_013201685.1). NCBI lineage: Bacteria > Pseudomonadati > Campylobacterota > Epsilonproteobacteria > Campylobacterales > Campylobacteraceae > Campylobacter > Campylobacter geochelonis. The sequence continues at coordinate 3,276 of NZ_CP053844.1, forward strand.
GATATCGAAGTTGATTTTTCACTACTTTATAACGATACTTACTCTGAAACGCTTCTTTCTTTTGTAAATAACATAAAAACTCCAGAAGGTGGAACTCACGAAGCTGGTTTTCGTGCAGGTTTAACACGAGCGATTACAAACTACATAGCAGCAAATGCAAACGCTAGAGAAAAAGATACAAAGATTACTGGAGAAGATATTAGAGAAGGTCTTATAGCAGTTGTTTCTGTAAAAGTTCCAGAACCACAGTTTGAAGGACAAACTAAAGGCAAGCTAGGCTCAAGCTACGTTCGCCCAATCGTTCAAAAAATGGCTTTTGAAGTTTTGTGCAAGTATTTTGAAGAAAATCCAATCGAAGCAAAAGCTATAATGGGCAAAGCTTTGATGGCAGCTCGTGGTAGAGAAGCAGCAAAAAGAGCAAGAGATATAACTCGTAAAAAAGATAGCTTTTCTGTTGGGACTTTGCCTGGAAAATTAGCTGATTGTCAAAGTAAAGATCCTGAATTTAGTGAAATTTATTTAGTTGAGGGCGATAGTGCTGGTGGTTCTGCAAAACAAGGAAGAGATAGAGCGTTTCAAGCTATTTTGCCACTTCGTGGTAAAATTTTAAACGTTGAAAAAGCGCGCCTTGATAGAATTCTTAGTTCAGAAGAGATTAAAAATATGATAACAGCCTTTGGTTGTGGTATCGGACAAGAATTTGATGAAAACCGTTTAAGATATCATAAAATCATTATCATGACCGATGCTGATGTCGATGGAAGTCATATCCAAACTCTGCTTTTGACATTTTTCTTTAGATTTTTAAACCCAATTGTTGAAAAAGGCTATGTTTATCTAGCTCAACCGCCACTTTTTAGATATAAAAAAGGTAAAAAAGAAATTTATCTAAAAGATGAAAAATCATTAAATGAATTTCTTATAGAAACTGGCATTGAGGGCGTTGAGTTTGAAGGTATAGGAAGTCAAGATTTAGTAAGTTATCTTAAACTTGTGGCAAATTATAGAAATTTATTAAACGAGCTTAAAAAGCGTTTTACCGTTATTTCAGCGATAAGATATATGGTAGAAAATCAAGATATAATCGGACTTGAATATCGTGAAATTTATGAAGTGATTAAAAAATATCTCGAAGATAATGGACATAATATATTAAATTCATATGTTAATGAAGACGAGATTAGAATTTACGTTCAAACAGAAAATGGTCTTGAAGAGCTTGTTATAAATGAGAATTTATTTACAAATAACGTCTTTGAAGAGGCAATTTTTGTCTACAAAAAAATCGAAGGTAGAGAGTTAAATTTCAAAAAAGACTTTATAGAAATTCTTGAAGATATAGAGAAAAATGCTAAAAAAGGCGCATATATACAGCGCTACAAAGGTCTTGGTGAGATGAACCCAGAGCAGCTTTGGGAAACAACGATGAATCCTGAAAATCGAAGGCTTTTGCAAATTGGTATAAATGATGCAATAAGTGCTAGTGATACATTTAACTTATTTATGGGTGATGAAGTCGAGCCTAGACGAAATTATATACAAGAACACGCTAAAGATGTTAAACATCTGGATGTATAATGACCCTTTATAGCGAAAACAAAGAACGCGAAAACCGCTTTATGCTATCTTTAAAGATAGCATTTCCCTTTGTTTTGGTTTTGATTCTTTTTGGATATATGCTGTTTTCTAAGGCTGAGTATAGCTGGGAAGATGCTATTTTATTTGTTATTTTGATAGCCTGTTATGTTTATTATACGATTTATTTGATATATTTTGCTTTTAAAAACAGCTTTTTAGACCCTGTGACAAAGGTTTTTACAAGAAGAAATTTTATAAAAATTTTAGAAAAAAATATCAACAAAAATATAGAAAAAAATGTAGTTTTATTAAATATATCAAACATTCAAGATATAAATTTAAGATATGGTTATAAAAATGGGGATATTCTTCTTAAAAATTTTATACTTAAATTTTCTAATTTTTTTGAAAAAAATGGGTATAAAAATTTACCTATTGGAAGATACTCTGGCGGTAGTTTTCTTTTTTTGATTGATTGTAAAAGTTCAAAGTTAGAGCATATTTTAAAAACATTTCAAAGAGTTGTATCAAAAGATGGAGTCGATAACATCGAGGTTAAACTTGAATTTACAACCATTTTAACTACCTATGATAGAAACTGGCAAAATATTATAAATGCTCTTTTTTCTAAGATAAGTGTTGATTATGATGATAATGAGTTAAAAGTTATAAAACCAGATGTTTTAGATGAATTAGTCTGTTACGCTATCGAAAAAAGCGAGTTTGAGCTTAAATATCAAACTATAAAACCGATAAAAGATGATAAAGAGTGTTTAAATTTAAGCATAACTTTAAAATCATTTGAAGTTGGGCAAATATCGAAAAATAGGGTTTTGGAAATAGCTGCAAAGAACAATTATGAGATAAAATATGACTTGCAAGTTATCAAATTTATAGCTGAAAATTTTGAATTTGATAAATTTAACAGCAGAGTTTTTATAGAAATTTCTCCAGTTAGCTTAAGAAATGGCGAGTTTAACAATGAAATTTATAGACTCATTACAAATGGCATAATTGACCCAAGCAAGATTGTTTTTGAAATTTATGAAAAGGGCTGTTATGATGAAATTCTTAGATTTTCTGAGATAATTAAAAATTTAAAAGAGTTTGGATTTAAAATCGCTTTAAACCAATTTAGCGCAGATAACGCTAGTTTTGAGTATTTTAAATACTTAGATATTGATTATGTGATTTATGATATTCAGATGAATAAAAGTTTAAAAAACAAAAAGATTAGAACTATTTTTGATGGTTTAAATTTGATTGCTAAAAAATTAGGTATAAAAACGATAGTGAGATTTGTTGATAAAACGGCTTTATATGAGGAATTAGTCCATAGTGAAGTTGATTATATCCAAGGGTTTTATATAGATAAACCCAAAAATATAGAAAATTTAAAGGTACAAAATGCGATACGGTGAAGAGATAATAAAAGAATTTGATGTTGAGAGTGATTTAGAAATTTGGCCAAACAAACAAGAAAGAGATTATCTTATAAAGATAACTTTGCCTGAGTTTATGTGTCTTTGTCCGCGCTCTGGATATCCAGACTTTGCGACGATTTATTTAGAGTATATGCCAGGCGAATTTGTAGTTGAGCTTAAAGCGATAAAACTTTATATAAACAGTTTTATAAACAGAAATATTAGCCACGAAGATAGTATAAACGAAATTTACTCAGTTTTACAAACAAAACTTAAGCCAAAATGGATGAAAATCATAGGTGATTTTAACCCTAGAGGAAATGTCCACACAGTCATAGAAATAGACTCAAATTTAGCCTCAAAAGATAGCCAAGAAAAGCCACAAAGCGCTAACAACGATGAGATAATCGATGCTATAAAAGAGGAATTTAAAAAAGAAAAAGAGCAAGAAAAACTTGAAAGAGAAGAGCGCAAAAAGTCTTTTAATGATAGAAAACCTCGCGATGGTGTAAGAAGTTTTAGTGATAGAAAACCACGAGAGGGTGGATTTGGCGATAGAAAGCCACGTCGTGAGTTTGATAAAAAAGATGGTAAAAGTTTTGATAAAAAACCTCGCGTTGGTGGTTATAGCGATAGAAAACCACGAGATAGAGATGATAAATTTGATGATAAACCAAGGGTTAAAAAAGAGCCATTTTATAAATCAAATTTTAGTGATAGAAAACCACAAGTAGTGAAAAAAGATGATAAAAGCTAGTTTAGTAGAGCATATTTTTAAAGCAGCTTCAATTTCGCGTTGGAATGACTACCCAAAAATGGTAAATTTAGTCGAGCTTGATAAACAAGCTCACAAATTTATAATCGCATATTTTATAGCCAAATTTGAAGATGATGTTGATATAAACTACATTATCGAGGGTGGGATATATGACTTTTTAGCGCGAGTTATGGTAACAGATATCAGGCCAGATGTTTTTCATCACATACAAAAAAACAAAAATGAAAAGATAAATGAGTGGGTTATCACTAAGCTTGAAAATGAACTCAATGGGATTGAAGATGGCAAGTTTTTTGAGCGTTTTAAAAACCATCTCCTTAAAAAAGATAACCATAAAAAAGAGCGCCTTATCTTAAAAGCAGCCTCTTATCTAGCCACAAAATGGGAATTTAATATCGTTTATCAAACAAGCCAGTTTTTAAGTGATATTGATGAGCTTAAAAGCAAGGTTGATGAGGAGTTAGAGGATTATTATGAGTTAATTGGCGTGCGAAAAATCGCTATGAACAAAAAGCTAGCTCGCATAGTTGATTTAAGTGGTAGACTTCGTTTCCAAAAGCGTTGGGCTCAAACTCCACGAATTCCAGAAACCTCTGTTTTGGGGCATATGCTAGTTGTGGCGATGCTTGGATATTTTTACTCATTAAGTGTAAAAGCGTGCGATAAAAGATGCGAGTTTAACTTCTTTTGTGCACTTTTTCATGACTTGCCAGAGAGTTTAACGCGTGATATTATAAGTCCTGTAAAATACGGCGTTGATGGATTAAGTGAGATTATAAATGAGTATGAAATGCGTTTGATTGATGATAAAATCATGCCATTTGTACCAGAACACATACGAGATGAGTTTAGTTATCTACTTGGAATCAGAAAAGAAAAAGATAAATTTTTTAAAGATGAGTTTGAAAACAGAACCTACGAAAAAGTCCCTAAATTCCACGAAGGTAGCCTATCAAGCGTGAATGAAGATAAATTTAGAGCCATTGATGGAAAAGCGCTTAAATACTGTGATAAACTAGCGGCGTTTTTCGAAGCTGGAATTTCTATAAGTTATGGTGTAAAAAGTAAGGAACTAACTAGTGGATTTAGCTCGATAGAGGAATTTTTTAAAGAAAAACCAAAGGTTGATGGTGTTGATTTTTACGAAATTTGCAAGGATTTTAAACATCAGTTTGAGATAAAAGACCCCTTCCCAGATGGCTGCGGCACACACTAAAGTCAAGTGCTCTGCTGTATTCCTACCCTGAAGCGGTGCTTAAAAAAAGCGTTGCACAGGTCTAAGAAGAGGCGAACTGAAATTATAGCTAAGATTTGCTTAAAAAAGGTTGATAAATGAGTTTAAAAACACATCTGTTGTCTGTATTTAGAGGAATTTTTGTATTTCATCATAGATCTTTGGAATTTAGAGCTAAAATTTTTGCAGCTATGCTTTTGGCAAAAAAAGAAATAGTAAATGATGATTATAAAAAATTAATAAAAATAACTAAAGAAATATATAAAAACGATAACGCAAGAGTTGGAATTTTAATAAATACAGTAAAAGAGTATGTAAAAATGGCAGAGACTTATAAAAATTTTAGCCTTGACACACTTTTAAAAGATATAGACAAAGAGCTTAAAGTGCATAAAAGATATGCTAGCAAAATAAATTTTGAGCATCTTAGAATGTTAATAAGCAGCGAAGATGAAGATGATGCGTTAGTTCAACAAAGAGTTTATGAGTTTTTTGTAAATGAGGTAAAAATTTATTCAAATTAATAAATTTTAAAGTAAATTCTTAAGATATTTAAATTTTTTATAGATATTTTTACCTTAAATTTTGCAAAAAATTTATTAAAATTTAAGTAAATTTAAATACAAATAAATTAAATTATAAAAGTTAAGCAAATAACGCAACCACGATATTTACAACAACTTAAAAATAGTCAAAAAACAAGAAATTTTTTAAAAACTAGAGTTTTATAAGTAAAATTTCTGTATAATCTAACCCTTAATTTAAAATGGAGAAAAATTTGAAAGATATAAGAAACATAGCAGTCATCGCACACGTTGATCATGGAAAAACCACAATGGTAGATGAACTATTAAAACAGTCTGGTACCTTTGGTGAGCATAAATCAGTCGGCGAGCGTATGATGGATAGCGATGATATCGAAAAAGAGCGCGGTATAACCATACTTTCAAAAAACACAGCTATCAGATACAAAGATACTAAAATCAACATCATTGACACTCCAGGACATGCTGATTTTGGTGGAGAAGTTGAGCGTGTTTTGAAGATGGTTGATGGAGTTTTGCTTTTGGTTGATGCACAAGAAGGCGTTATGCCTCAAACAAAATTTGTCGTGAAAAAAGCACTATCTTTTGGGCTTAGACCAATTGTTGTTATAAATAAAATAGACAAACCAGCAGCCGATCCAGACCGCGTGATAAATGAAATTTTTGACCTTTTTGTAGCTTTGGATGCAACTGATGAGCAACTTGAGTTTCCAGTAGTTTACGCTGCTGCAAGAGATGGTTATGCAAAGATAAATTTAGACGATCCAAACGAAAATATGATACCGCTTTTTGAGGTTATTTTATCTCATGTTCCAAAGCCAAGTGGAAGCGATGAAAACCCACTTCAGCTTCAAGTTTTTACACTTGATTATGATAACTATGTCGGTAAAATCGGAATCGCACGTATATTTAACGGAAATATTTCAAAAAATCAAAATGTTATGCTTGTCAAAGCTGATGGGACTAGAACGACTGGAAGAATTTCAAAGCTAATCGGCTTTTTAGGACTTGAGCGAGAGGATATAAACGAAGCAGGAACTGGCGATATCGTAGCCATAGCAGGGTTTGAAGCACTTGATGTTGGCGATAGCGTTGTTGATCCAAGCAACCCAATGCCACTTGAAGCACTTCACATCGAAGAGCCGACACTTAGCGTTATTTTTAGTGTAAATGATGGACCATTAGCTGGAACAGAGGGTAAATCAGTCACTTCAAATAAAATCGAAGAGCGCCTTGAAAATGAGATGAAAACAAACATAGCAATGCGTTATGAAAATGTTGGCGAGGGTAAATTTAGAGTTAGCGGAAGAGGCGAACTTCAAATAACAATTTTAGCTGAAAATATGCGTAGAGAGGGCTTTGAGCTATGTCTTGGAAGACCAGAAGTTATAATCAAAGAGATTAATGGCGTAAAATGCGAACCTTACGAACACCTTGTAATCGATGCTCCAGATGAGTGCACAGGAACAGTTATAGAAAAATTAGGCAGAAAAAAAGCCGAGATGAAAGCTATGCACCCAACAGGAGATGGACAAACAAGAATCGAGTTTGAAATCCCAGCTCGTGGGCTAATCGGCTTTAGAAGTCAGTTTTTAACCGATACTAGAGGCGAAGGCGTTATGAACCACAGCTTTTTAGAATTTCGTCCGATGAGTGGAAGCGTTGATAGACGTATGAATGGAGCTTTGATAAGTATGGAAGATGGCGTAGCGCTTGCTTACTCGCTATTTAACCTGCAAGATAGAGGCGTGCTTTTTGTTGCACCTCAAGCTAAAGTTTACACTGGTATGATTATCGGTGAGCATAGCCGCCCAAATGACCTTGATGTAAATCCGATAAAAGGTAAAAACCTAACAAACGTTAGAGCAAGCGGAAGTGATGATGCGATAAAACTTGTCCCACCACGCGTACTAACACTAGAGCGTGCGTTAGAGTGGATAGAAGAGGATGAGCTAGTCGAAGTTACTCCAAAAAACATCAGAGTTAGAAAGAGATATCTTGATCCAACAACGAGAAAAAGAAACGCAAAAAGATAGATAAAATTTATATAAACTAGCCATTATGGCTAGTTTAACTTATATGTTTTCATTAAATTTTACTCGTTATTTAGCCATGAGATGGGCTAAATTTAGAGCTATGATGAGTAGCTTTAACTAAATAAATTCTGTTATTAAAAATCGTAAAAGAAAAAAAGCTTAAAGCCACTTAGGCAATATTTATCTTATATTTTGCATCTTATATACTCAATTTATAAGATTTTAGTTTCAGTTTGCAAACTAAAAAAGATATTTTAAACTATTTTTAGTGATTATCAAGTTATATTTCTGTAAAATTAAATAAATTTGTTAAAAAAAAAGGAAAGACATGAGTACAGCCGCTATAATATTTCTTGGAGCTATTATCATTATAGCACTTGCGATTATTAGTACCTATAACTCTTTAGTTGGCAAAAGAAATCAAGTCAAAAACATCCGCGCAGGAGTCGATACTCAGCTTAAAAAGCGATACGATTTGATACCAAATTTAGTTTCTGCAGTCAAAGAGTATCTAACTCACGAAAAAGAGACCTTGACAAAAGTAACCGAGCTTAGAAGCAAAGCTATGTCTTCAACTAGTGATAGTGAGGCGTTTAGTCTAAACAATCAGCTTTCAAAACTACTTGGAAGTATTCAAGTTGCGATAGAAGCCTATCCAGAATTAAAAGCAAATGAAAATGTCATGCACCTGCAATCAACTTTAAATGAAGTTGAAGAGCAAATCAGCGCTGCAAGACGTGCTTACAACTCAAGTGTGATGATTTACAACAACGCTATTGAGATGTTTCCAAGCAATATCATCGCAAATTTATTTAACTTCACAAAGGACGATTTTTTCGCTATCGATGAGAGTGAAAAAGCAGCGCCAAACGTAAGTGAGCTGTTTAAAAAATAGTAAATTATGGATTATAGATACCTAAAAAAGCTAGAAAACGAGCGTCTAAGTATCAACAAAAAGCTTAAAATAGCTCTTTTTTTGGTTATAGGTATCGCCATAACTTTATTTTTTCTTATCAACAAAAGCTCAATAACAAATTTTAAATCATCTCCTTTTTCTATATTTTTTTCGCTACTAGTTGCATTTATGGCATATATAGCGTATAAATCATACATAAGCGTTGGTTTTAATTTTGATTTTAAGCACAAAATTATGGCTAAAATTGTAAAAAGTATAAGTCCAGATTTAAAATATATAGTAGATAAGTATATTAGTTATGATGAGTTTAGTTATCCAAGTATGTATAAATATCCTGATATTTATCGCGGAAATGACCTGATTTATGGTAACATAGATGGCATTGAGATTAAATTTAGTGATATAAATACTCAAGAAATAGTCCAAGTGCCAGACCGAAATGGGCGTAGCAAAAAAGTTCACCGCAGAATTTTTCAAGGAATTTGCTTTATCGCAGACTTTAACAAGCATTTTAGCTCCCGCACATATATTAGCTCATCTAATGAAACAATAATGCATGGCGAGAAAGCCTATATGGATGATAGCGAGTTTGAGAGAGAATTTGATGTCTTTACAGATGATCAGATCAATGCTCGCTACATCATCACACCACTTTTCATGCAGCAGTTTTTAAAACTTAAAAATATATTTGATTGCCCTATAAATGCAGCTTTTATAGAAAACAAAATTTACATTTATATCGAATTTAACAAAGACAGCTTCGAGCCTGATATAAAACAAAGCTTAATCGGCGAGAATTCAATCGTAAAAAGATATAAAGATGAGATATTTGATTTACTAAATTTAGTAAAAGAGCTAAATTTAAACCGAAAAATTTTTGCTAAAGTGGATTAAAATGCAAGATAAACAAAGTGAAAAAATGGCGCTTTTAGAGCTTGAAAAAATGCGCAAATCAATCCTTTCTAAATTTGGATTTTATAGAATTTGGGCGTTTGTTAGCGCTGCTTGTTTTGTTGTGGTGGCGTATTTTTTTGTTATTTTTAACATTATTACCGAGCTGTTTAATGATGGTTCAACGCCCGTTAAAATCGTTGTTTTAATAGTTTTTGTGATTATATTTTATATCACTTATAACAAATTTCTTGATGAGATTACACTAAAAGAAAGTGAAGAATTTAGAAACAAATTTAAAGAAAAATATCTAAGCGAATATATTAAAAATTTAGGCTATTCTTACTATATCTACTCTCATGTAAATGCCGTGTATCTGATAAAAAGTGGGCTTTTTCCAGCATTTTCTAGACAAAAGGGAAATGATGAGATTAAAGGTGAGAAAAATGGAGTGATTTTTAGCTTTAGTGATATTATTTTGGAGGATTTAGAAGAGGAATCAAGCTATAATGAGAACTATTTTAAACTAGCCAAAAAGGCAAATTTTATAAACACATTTAAAAAAGGCTTTGGTGAAAACAACTATATCAAGCTTTATGAGGGTCTGTTTTTTATGGCAGATTTTAACAAAAATATCACCTCTAAAACCTTTGTTATGCAGAACAGAGAGCCTAGAATAAAAAGAGGACTAGAATCTATAAAGATGGATAATCCACTTTTTAATACAAAATTTAGAGTATACTCAGATGATATACAAAATGCGATGTATATACTAAGCCCGGCTTTAATGGAGCGCATAAATTCGCTTTCAAACGTTATAAAATATCCGATAAATATAAGTTTTATTGATACTCAAATTTTTATAGCTATTGAAACAAATCGCGATAGCTTCGAGCCAGACATTCATCAAAGCATTATCACTAAAAATCCGATTTCGCATATAAAAAGGCAGCTTGATGCGATATTTGCTATAATCGATGCGCTTAGCCTTGATGCGAATTTATGGGCAAAACGAGATAAAAAAGTAGCCAAAGAGGTAAGAGAATCATAAATGCAATTAATAAATAAGCTTGAAAAAAAACGAAAAAAGCTACTTCTTAAGCTTCTAATTCCATTTATTTCGCTAACTTTAGTTGTGGTTTTTGGCTTTTTTATGATGATAAAGGCTGGAGTTTTAGCTCCACTTGTTCTTTTGGTTTTTATCTATATATTTATCTTTTATAGGCTTAAATTTAAGGTTGCAAACTCGTTTATAGCTTTTTATAATGAAGCGATTTTTTCTCAAATTTCTACTAAATTTAACTCTTTAAAATACAGCCGAAATCCTAAATTTAGTATGGAAAAGTTTGAGCCACTTTTTGCTAAAAAAGTTGGCTTTTTTAATGCAAATGATGAGATTAGAGGTGAGTTTGGAGGAGTTTGGTTTAGCTTTTGTGATGGAAGGCTTGATTTTTCTGAGATAGGTTTTAAAGGTAAGCTTTTTATAGCCGAGTTTAATAAGATTTTTTTATCAAAAGTAGTTTTAAGAAATTCAGGACTTTTTGATGTTGGCAAACTAAAAATGCTCAAAACAGACAACGTGCTTATAAATAAAAGTTATGAAATTTACTGTGAAAATGAGATAGAGGCGATGTATATTTTAAGTCCAAATTTACTTGAAAAACTACTTGTTTTAACAGATAATGGAGCTATAAAAGCTGATGTGATGTTTGATACAAACCACATTTATCTTGCTGTAAATAGCCAAAAAGACAGCCTTGAACCAAATTTATTTAAATCCATAAATTCGCTAGAAACTGATGAGTTTATAAAAGAGATTAAGAGCTTTTTTGAGCTGATAAGCTACTTGAGTTTAGATAAAAGAATTTGGAAAAAGTGAGCAAATAAGTTAAAATTTAACTAAATTTATAAGTTAAATTTATCTTGTAAAACAAGACTAAAATATAACTGAATTTAAATCTTGTTTTAAATTCAAGGTGAAAAACTATAAGTATAGGTTAAATTTTTAATCTAAAATATTTGTAAAATACTTCTTATAAAATCCTAAATTTAAAACTTGCAAAATTTATAATTTTTAAATAGACTTAATCAAGCGTTTAGTGTTAAAATACTTTAAGAAGATTAAATTTATAAAATATATTTATATTTTAGAATTTATATCTTTTATTTTAAAAACAAATTTAGTTAAATCTTTACAAAAGCGCAGATAAAATAAAAATATTTAGAGCAATTTGACAATAACAAAATAGCCAATAACCAAATTTAGTGCCAAATTTGAAACTAGCGCCTTTTTGTCAGCAGTATCGCACATGCTAAAACCAGCGCAAACCCAACATAATCCATAAAAACAAAGCGATTTCCAAGCCAGATATAGATAAAAAATCCAGCCGAGATTGGTTCAACGGAAGCGATTAGACTAGCTTTTGTCGGGCCTAATATCGAAAGTCCTAGCATATATAAACCAAAAGCTAAAATAGTCCCAAAAAATATAACTCCAACTAAAGCTAAAAATCCAGAGCTATCATTTACACCATTTAAAGTCCAAAATTTAGTATAAAACGCAGACATAACGCCCGCTATAATAAGCCCTAAAGCAAGGCAAGTTAGTGCGCCATATTTTTTGTTGATTTTAACTGGTGAAGTGCTATAAATCGCAACGCAAACTCCAGATAAAAGTCCGATTATAATGGCTTTTTTAGGTAAATTTAACGATGTTAAATCCCCATGAGTCGCTAATAAAAAAACACCACTCACAGCTAAAATCAAGGCTAAAATTTCTCTACTTTTAGGCATTTTTTTAGTGCGAAGTGCGATGTAAATCATGATAAAAGCAGGGGCGGTGTATTGAAGCACGGTTGCAATTGCTGCGTTGCTTATCTGAATGGTTAGATAGTAAGTGTATTGGCACATCAAAAGACCGATAATAGAGTAAACACCTAGCCAAAAAAGAGCTTTAAAATCTTTAAAAATAGCAAACATCTTGCCCTTTTGTTTTGTAAAAATAATGGCAAAAAGTATAAACCCGCTACAAAGTAATCTAACGCTTACAAGCCACTCAGCCGATATATTTTTATACATGAAAAGATACTGCCCGCACGCTGCAGAAACGCCCCAAAATGCAGCACTTAAAAATGTATAAACAAGCCCTAAAGCGTAGCTATCTTTTTGCATCTATTTTGACTAAATTTGAATTTGACACGATTTTAAACTGCCAGTTTGAAAGCCTTTGTAAAACCACGCTTTTCTTTGTTGTGAGCTTCCATGAGTAAACGAATCAGGCACAACATGACCTTGATATTTTTTCTGCAAAGTATCATCGCCTATCATGCTAGCAGCATTTAAAGCCTCATTTATATCGCCATCTTCGAGTAAATTTTTATCTTTATCAAGATAATGCGCCCAAATTCCAGAGTAACAATCAGCTTGAAGCTCGATTTTAACTTGGATAGCGTTTTGTGCCGTTTGGCTTTTGGCGAGTTGTTTTGCGCGGTTTGATTGATTTAGTGTGCCTAAGAGTTGCTGGACGTGATGACCGATTTCGTGGGCGATAACGTAAGCTTGTGCAAAATCACCTGGCGCGTCATGGCGTTTAGCTAACTCATCAAAAAAGCTTAAGTCTAAGTAGACTTTTTGATCTGCTGGACAGTAAAATGGACCAACTTGAGATGAGGCAAATCCACAACCACTATCTACCGCGCCACGAAATAGTACTAAATTTGGCTCTTTGTATTTTGCGCCATTTTGAGTAAAAATTTGGTTCCATACATCTTCGGTTTGTGCTAAAACAGTAGCCACAAACTGTGCTGCTTCATCATCTTTTGATTTATCGATTTGTTGGGTTGAAACGGCAGATGAAGTGTTTAAAAGTGAAAGCGGGTTAAAACCTAGAAAATACGCTACAACGCCGACTACTAAGATGATTCTGCCGATTTTTGTGCTTAGAAGAAATCTTATTATCGGTATAATTGCTCCTAAATTTAGCCCAGCTCTTGTTTGTTGCGAACGTTTATCTTCGATGTTGCTGCTCTGTCTTTTTCCTCGCCATTTCATATTTAGCTCTTTCGTTTTTGAGATATTATATCAAATTTTAAACATAAAGACTAAGTATAGCTTATATCTTTTTTTTGTTTGTTTTGTATTTTTCCAGCGTATAAAGAAGTAAAAGTAGTATAACTACAGCCATACCGCATGAAAAAAATCCCCATTTTGCTCCAAATTCGTTGGTAAAATACCCAGCATAAACAGCGCCAAATGGCGTGCTTCCTTGAAAAAATAGCGTGTAAATACTCATAACTCTGCCACGAAATTCGTTGTCTGTATTTAGCTGTAAGGTGGAGTTTATACTAGCAGCAGTTACGACAAAGCCAAAACCGCTTAATATAAGCAAAGAAGCGATGATGTAAAATTGTGTTGTAAAGCCCATAAAAGCGACCGCTAAGGCGGTTATGATAGGAAGAATTTTTATAGTTTTAAGCTTCATTCTTCCTGCTAATGCTACAAAAAATGCACCAAAAAATGAGCCAACGCCTAAAAAGGACATCAAATACCCAAAACTTTTCTCGCTTCCATCAAGGTTAAATTTAACAAAGGCAGAAACTGTGACATTATAATTAGGTATAAAAGTCGCCACAACAAGCGTTATAAGTAGAACTTCAAGCAAAATTTTTCTATCTTTTACATAAAATAAGCCCTTTTTTATCGAGTATAAAATGGTGTCACTTTTTAGCTGGGAGCTTTTTTCAAATGGTTTAAATTTGATAAAAAACAATGACACGATAATGGCAAAAAAACTTATAGAATTTATTAAAAAACAGTACCCCACACCCCATAATGCCATAACAAGCCCAGCTAAAGATGGACCTAGAATTCTAGCTACATTAAACGACATAGAATTTAGCGCGATGGCGTTTGGCAAGTTTTTCTTATCATCAATTAAATCATGCACGATTGATTGTCTACTTGGCGCGTCTATGCTATTAAAAACTCCACTCATAAAAGAAAATATCAAGATTTTTTCGTAAGTTTGAGTGTTTGTAAAAACCATAAAACTAAAAATCATCGCCACGAGCATAAGCCCGATTTGAGCGATAAGAAGCATCTTTTTTTTATCAAATTTATCTATCAAAGCGCCAGAAAACAGAGTCAAAAAAAGCGGAGGTAAAAACTGCGCAACGGCTACAATGCTTACTTTAAATGGATCATTTGTAATGCTTAAAGCTAGCCAAGGAAGTGCGATAGTTTGCATCCATGAGCCGATTAATGAGACATTCATACCTATCCAGTAGAGCCTGAAATTTGGGTGTTTAAAAGATGCAAATGGGTTGTTTAAAGCTATTTTTGACATATTTACCTGAATGTTTTTAGAAATTATAACTTTTAAAAAGTTAAAAACATATCAAAATTTATCTATAATTTTACTAAATTTATATTAAAAAGAGTGGAAAATTCGCGAGCTTAAAGCTCACGAATTTAAATTTATTTTGTGCTACAGCTTGAGTGGCAACCACAACCACTTTGAGATTTTATCGCAGCTACGATAGCATCATAGTTTGGTTCAGTTGTTACTTCTGCAACGATTTCTTTATGGATAATTGTTCCATCTTTACCTACTACAAATACAGCTCTTGCAGTTAGTCCTGCTAGTGCGCCATCTTTGATTAAAACGCCATAAGCATTTGCGAATTCTTTGTTTCTAAAGTCGCTTCCAACTTGAAGATTTTCTATACCTTCAGTTGAGCAAAATCTACCCATTGCAAAAGGTAAATCCATAGAAACTACTGTTAGTAAAACGCCTTCTTGACCTGCTATGTCTTTGTTAAATTTACGTGTTTCTGTAGCGCAAACGCCAGTATCTAGTGAAGGAACTGCTGCTATAACTTGGATTTTATCACTTGCTCCACCAACTTTTATAGATGATAAATCTTTTGCTACTAACTCTACAACAGGCGCTTTATCGCCAACATTTAGCTCTTTTCCTGTTAAATTTGCTACATTACCGCCAACTGTTACACTTGCCATAATCTCTCCTTGTATGAAATTTAAACGAATTTTAACTAAATAAGATGAATAAAGTATTAATTATATTTGAGTTATTTTTTTATAACGGCTGCGCTTTGAGTTAAGATATCATGCAAATTTAATCTATCTTTTCTAAAAAGGCAAAATACAATCCCAACTGGACCAAAAAACACGAAAATAACGTATCTCAAAACTGCTTTTATAAAAGTGATTTTTTTGCCAGTTTTTAAATCAATTAGATAAATTTCTTGTGCTTTATAACCTGGAGTTTGGGCTTTAAAAGTAAAAAAAAGTGAAGTGATAAGCCCATAAACTAGCCACACGGCAAAAATAGCAAGTTGATTGTGCTGGAAGTTATCTTTTCCATCAAGCACGACATAAGTTGTGAAGTATAAAAGTGGTATTGCGATTAAAAACATATCCAAAACAAAGGCTTTTACACGCAAGAAAACTGGTGAAATGCTAGCCTTTTGTTTTGACATTATCTGTTTGTGCTTGAACAAGAAAGCAAATTTTGCTTAGAAATTATGCCATTTTTGCTTGACATCATTTGCTTCTACTTCCAGGTTTTATCGGTTTGCTTCCATCTGCGCAAAGTGGGCAATTTTCAGGTGAGTAAATCTCAAATTCAAAATTTCCTAGTGAAAAAAGCGGCTTATCAAGCGGAAGCTTACAACTTGCTTTTCTACCATTTTTTAAATTTGCAACTTCACAAAAGCCACGATTTGCTAAGGCTGCAAAGGCTACGATTTCGCCACCAAGCTCTTCTATGAGTTTTGCGCTCTCAAGTGCTGAACCACCAGTTGTGATGATATCTTCGCAGATGATAAATTTTTCGCCTTTTTTAACCTCAAAACCACGTCTTAACGCCATTTTGCCATCTACTCGCTCGGTAAAAATAGAGCGTTTAAAGCAAGCCCTTGCTAGCTCATATCCAGCTAAAATTCCGCCAATAGCAGGAGCGCAAACTGTATCAAACTCAACGCCATTTTTGGCTATGATTTTAGCTAGTTCATCTGCAAGTTCACTTGCTAAATTTGGGTTTTCTAACACTTTAGCGCTTTGTAAATAAAACTGCGAATGGTTGCCACTTGATAGTAAAAAATGACCCTCTAAATAAGCGCCATTTTCTTTATAAATTTTTTCTATATCCATAAATCAAACTTTTAGAAGTTCAGCCTCTTTGTCTTTTACGACTTGATCGACTCTGGCTGTGTAGTTATCTGTGATTTTTTGAACTTCATCATGAGCTTTTTTAATCTCATCTTCAGAAATCTCTTTTTCTAGTTTTTTAACGCTATCGTTTGCATCTTTTCTAACATTTCTAATGCTAACTTTTGCTTTTTCGCCCATACCGCGCGCTTTTTTGGCATTTTCTTCTCTTTGCTCGATTGTCATCGGAGGGAAAAATAGCTTTATGCACTCGCCATCATTATTTGGGTTTACGCCGATGTTTGCGTGTTGGATAGCACTTTCTATAACCTTTAGCATAGGTTTTTCCCAAGGAGTGATTGTTATAGTCGTAGCATCTGTTGCTAATACTGTTGCAACTTGATTTAATGGGGTTTGGTTTCCGTAGTAATCCACATAGATGTTATCAAGTATGTTGATGTTTACTTTACCGGTTCTTAATGTTGTAAAGTCCCTTTTTAGGGCATCTATAGCTTTATCGCAACCTTCTTTTTGACTTGTATAGATAGCTTCTAGCATCATAATCCTTTGAATAAATTTGGGGTGATTATACCATTTTTAAGATTATATTTTTATTTAAGGCGCAAAAACGCCCTAAATAAATGGTTTTATCATTTTGTTGCTGGAGCTTGAGGAGCAACTGGAGTTGCTGGAATTTGGCTTTGTGGGATTTCTATAGTTTTTGAGCCAACGCTATCAAGGATAGATTTGGTTGAATCTTTTTGATAGCTATAGCCTAAAGCAAGACAGTTTATTATAAAAATAACAGCCACAATCGCTGTAAATTTAGCTAAAAATCCTGAAGCACCCTTAGCGCCAAAAAGGCTTTCGTTGCTTCCACTATATGCGCCAAGTCCTATAGAAGAGCTTTTTTGAAGTAGCACTGCCACTGTTAGAATCGCTGTTAAAACAAATTGTAAAATAAGTAGTATTGTTGTCAAAATTTAGTCCTTTATTTTATTGAACCAAACATTATACAAAAAAGTTTATAAATTTCAGTTAAATTTCTTTTTCTATCTGATATAGCTCATATCTTGCGTTTTTGAAAGTCTCTGAAATTTCGGGGCTAAGTAGTTTAAAACACTCTTCTAAAACTCTAGCACTTTCTTGAGCTCTTTTTAAATTTGCAGTTGTTATAGAGTCTAAATTCTCTCTTTTTAGCTCAGCTTGTATAGTTGGGCGAAGAACGTCTTTTAGTGAATCTCTAAATTTAATAGCCTCTTTTTGGATTTCTAAGTTGCCAAGATGGCGGAGATTTTTAAGCTTTAAAGCGAGGGTTTTGTTGTCAAAGACATATCTTTGTATGTCTTCAACAACTCTTATACCCTCTTTGTATCTGTTTAAATTCGCGTCGATTACGCGGTAAATTTTACTCTCTATTTGTGATTCCTAAGATGTTTAGCAACGATATAAACAAATTTAGTATATTTAAATACATGCTAACTGCTGCCATTATAGGAGAGTCATATCTGCCTTTGATTATATTTTGTGTATCATAAAGGATATATCCACAAAATAAAATAGCAGTTATGCTTGATATAATAAGCGAACCCATAGTGCTTTTAAATAAAAACATATTTAAAAGGCTAGCTATAATTATGCCGATTAATGCATAAAACATCGGTTTACCCCATGAACTAAAATCAGTTTGAGTGTTCATAGCATAAACTGTAAGTCCACCAAAAGCAATCGCAGTTACCAAAAACGCTTGAGTTACAACATGTCCCGCACCCATTCCAAGATACATATTAAGTATAGGACCAAGTGTAAAGCCAGTTATAAATGTAAATACAAAAAGCAAAATCAAAGCAATTGTGTTTTGCTCTTTTTTAACGGCGTAATTCATACCAAATAAAATCGCAAGCTCGACGATTAAAAACAAAATCGGACTATAAAAGCTTAAAACTTGCATACCTATATATGCACCAGCAGTGGCTGCTACAAGTGAAGCGCCGATAAGTTTGTAAGTGTCTTTTACAAACGAACTTACTCTTCCTTGATAGGCTTCTTGCTCAAACTCATGTGAGCTTTGTTTTGAGATATAGTCTCTATCGTATAGACCCATTTTTTCTCCTTTTTTATGTTATTTCTAGCGTGAGTGTATCAAAAAATCAGTTAATAAAATATAAATTTAAATTTATCACAAATTTGGTGCTTTTGTCTGATTACCTTTTTGTTTTCTAAAATTTGATAAAATTCACATCTTTTTATAATAAGGGAGATGAATTTTGGATAAGATTGTTCAAGGTGGTATTAAATTTATGGAAGAGGACTTCGTGCAAAATGCGGAACTTTTTCAAGATTTAGCTGACAAGCAAACGCCTCATTCGCTTTTTATCGGCTGTTCTGATTCTAGGGTTGTGCCAAATTTGATAACAAATACCCAACCAGGCGAGCTTTTTGTCGTGCGAAATATAGCAAATATCGTCCCAAAATACAGAATCGGCGATGAAGTTTTTGCCACAACTTCTGCTATAGAATATGCACTTTATGTGCTAAATATCAAAAGCATCATCATCTGCGGACATAGCAATTGTGGGGGTTGTGCCGCACTTTACTATGATGAAAGCAAGCTTGAGCGAGTGCCAAATGTCAAGCATTGGCTAAATTTATTAAAACCGATAAAAGAAGAGGTTGAAAAGCTAAATTTAAAAGATTTTAGCAAAAAGGCGTGGTATACAGAAAGACTAAATATCGCAAATTCGATAAAAAATCTCATGACTTACCCAGGCGTAGAAGATGCGGTAAAAAGTGGTGAGATAAAAATTTATGGTTGGCACTATATCATAGAAACGGGCTCTTTGTTTAGCTATGATATGAAAGATGGCCATTTTAAGTTACTTGATAAGGGAATTGATTATGAGAGAATTTATAACGAAATTTTTATTGATTATTAGTATATTTTTATATGCAAACGCAGGAGATAACAAAACCATAGCTGGCGAAGTTTCATCTGTTATAGATATAAATTTAAGTAAAATTATAAAAAAAGATAATGTATCTGTAGATGAAGCAAACAAAACAGCTCAAAAAGAGGCAATAGTTAAAATTCTATCTACTCAAACAGATTTAAACCAGAGTAAAGATAGCCAAGAACTAGCAAATATCATAGCGCAAAAAGTAGTAGAATCAAACGAAACTAACCAAAACAGCCATGATAGCAAAAGACTTTTTGATGTAGTTGAAGAGATTAAAAATATAAATAATAAGATAACCTTGCTCTTGGTTGCGGCTGATAAAAACGAAACCGGACAAGAAATCGCTTCGATTGAAAGAAGCAAAGATAAAATCCTTTCAGAAATACCAGCTGCTATAACAAACCAAACTATCGATAAAAACGCGTTGCTAGAGTATTTAAAAAAGAAAAAGATTAAAGAAGATATAGTAAAAAGATATGAGAAAGACCCAACATCTTATCGCTATTTAGATGCGAGTTTAGACCTTGCAAATATGGAGATGGGCGAGTTTTTTTACACTCCACTTTTAAAAGTTGAGCAGATTTTCATAGATGGTGGAAAAGAGTCAAAACTAAAAGAAATTCTGCAAAAATCTCTAGTTGATATGCAGATAAAAGATTACTCAAAACTAAAAACCTCTATAGATGAATTTAGCGGCAACTCAAGCGATTTAGACTCGCTTAAAATTAAATATGATGATTTGGAAAACAGCAGAAAAAGCTATGAGGAAATTCTTTCTTATCTGCTTAAAAATACAAATTTACTCGCCGGAAATGTCTTGTTTACAAGCTTAAATTTAAAAGATATAATTGATTATATCAACGATATATCGCCATTTAACGAGGAGGTTATAAATTTAGGCAAAATTATACCTATTATTTTAATCCTTGTTGTTTTGTTTTCTATAAGAAAATCTTTAGCAAGTATTATATTTTTTATATTTACTTTTTTTGTCAAAGACAAAGAGAGTGGCGAGGCTATAAAATCTCAAGTTGTAGATCTGATAAAAAAGCCAATGGGCGTGCTTTTGGTGGCTTATGGGATTGATATTTGTCTTAGTATTTTTTACTATCCATCGCCAGTTCCGCTGATGTATGCGACGATTTTTGATATAGTTTATGTGGTGCTTTATGCGTGGCTTTTTGTTGAGATAATCAACGGTTATGGCATTATGTTAATTAGTAAATTTGCTAGAAAAAGCGGCAGAAAAGAGATACTAAATTTAATCGTTAAAATCGCTTATATAATTGTCGTTATCATCGCTATTTTGCTAATTTTAAGTAAGATTGGAGTTAATGTTTCAGCCATCATCGCTTCACTTGGAATCGGTGGTTTAGCAGTTGCTTTAGCGACAAAAGATATAATAGCTAATTTCTTCGCTTCAATTATGCTTTTGTTTGATAACTCATTTTCTCAAGGAGATTTAATCGTAGTTGGCGATATAGAAGGAACCGTGGTTGAAACTGGGCTTAGAAAAACGGCGATTAGAACAGCAGATAACGCTCTTGTTTTTGTGCCAAATTCAAAGATTATAGATAATAACATTAAAAACTGGAGTCGCCGTAAAATCGGCAGGATGATAGAGATGAACGTTGGGTTAAGCTATGATGCGACTCCAACGCAGATAAAAGAGTGCGTAAGCGAGATAAAACAGATGTTAATGGAGCATAATGATATCGCTAAGCCAAAGGATAATGCACTTTCTAGTAGTGGATTTATGACAAAATATCGCCAAAGTATGGTTTCGGTTGATGATTTGGCGGGTTATAAAAACGCTCTTTATGTTGCGCTTAAAGAATTTGGCGATTCATCTATAAATATCTATGTTAGGTGCTACACAAAAACAGTAATTTATGCTCAATACTTAGAAGTAAGAGAAGATGTGATGATAAAAATAATGGAAATTGTCGATAAATACGGCGCTTCGTTTGCTTTCCCATCTCAAAGTGTATATATTGAAAAATTTCCAAAAATTGAATATGATAACGTTATAAAAACTGTTCAACAGGAGGATAAAGATGAGTGATGAATTTGATGATGAGTTCGATATAGATGACTTTAAAGACCTTGAAGATGATGGCTTTGATGATGAGTATAGGTATAGTTATGATGATGATGACTATGACTTTGATGATGACGATGGTGAGGAGTTTTACGAAAATTAGCAAGTTTGGTTGTAAATAATACAAAAATTATCTTATTTACAATCTGCTTACTTTGAAGTTATATAATTTCATAAAATATTTTGAAAAGGATAGAATATGTTTAATTTAAGAGAATTACCATTTGATGCGAGTAAAAACGCTGTTGTTAGCCAAGAAACCTGTAATTTCCACTACGGAAAACACCATGCAACTTATGTTACAAATTTAAATAATCTTGTAAAAGATAGCGATTTTAAAGACGCTGGACTTTATGAAATCATCAAAAAAAGCAAAGGTGGGCTTTTTAACAATGCCGCTCAAGTTTATAACCACGATTTTTACTGGGATTGTATCGCTAAAAAAAGTGCGCCAAGTGATGAGTTAAAAGCTGCTTTGGCTAAAGATTTTAGTGATTTTAAAGATGAATTTATCAAAGCTTCAACTACACTTTTTGGCTCTGGCTGGTGCTGGTTGGTTTATAACACAGATAGCAAAAAACTTGAAATAGTTCAAACAAGCAACGCTGCAACTCCAGTAACTGAGGGAAAAATTCCACTTTTAGTTGTTGATGTTTGGGAGCATGCTTACTATATCGATGTTAAAAATGCAAGAGCTGCATACTTAGAGAAATTCTATGAAAATATCAACTGGGAATTTGTTTCATCTGCTTATGAATGGGCGCTAAAAGAGGGAGCTGGATCTATTAAATTTTATATCGATGATGTTCATCCAGAGGCTAAAAAAACCAGCAAATGTGGATGCTGCTGCTAAGTAACTAGAAAAATTTAGCCTTTGCGAATTTATTAAAACTTTTGCTAGGCTAAAAAATACTTGAATCTAAAGCTCATTTTGGGCTTTAGATTCTTACTTTTAATCTTTAAAAATCAATTTAATATAATTTATTAATATAAATTTAGCACAACTTCGCTATATTTTACATCAAAGAATGGAAAAATCATAAAATTATACCAAACTTCAGCACAGCCAAAACTCGTTTGAAAACAAGGTTAAAATAAGCTAAATTTAGAACAAAATAATAAAAAAGCTCTAAAACATCAAATTTATCTCATTTTATTGCCGATAGCAAAAAAATTGCATAGGTTTATTTATCATTTTATATTTTTTTGATTAAATAAACGGCAAAATTTAGATTGTAAAAAATAGTTGTACTTGGTGGAAAGTAGGCGAATTGAACGCCTGCTCTGGGATTTTCAATCCCATGCTCTACCTACTGAGCTAACTTTCCTGCTGTGTATTTATTTTAATTTTAAGATATTCTCTTTCGATAAAATATTATAAAATAAAACTTGGTCGTATTTTGTCCGATTATAAATTATGTTATAATTTATAAATTAAATACAATTCAAAAGGCTGATGATGAGCAAAAACAGCTCTACAAAAAGAGTATGTGAGATTTTAAAGCGTTTAAATGAAGGCAAATATCTAAATACAGAGCACCTAGCATTAGAGTTTGAAACAAGTGAGAGAAGTATACGACGCGATTTTGAACTCATCCGTGAGCTTTTTGGAGATATTTTGGCTAAAAATGGTAAAAATTATACCGCTTTTAGTAAGTTTTTACTTCAAGATACGTTGAGTTCAAGCGAAAACTATTTATTAAAAAATATTATCAAACTTAGTAAACGTTCAAATTTAAAACTAGTTAAAGATATGCAAAACTCTTTTATCAATACTCTTATTAAAGATGATGAATATAACCCATATCTTTTCAAGATAAAACCTTATGAGGAAATTTACGCCTACAAAGATACATTTAAATCGCTTGAAAATGCTATAATTTTTCAAAAAGAGGTAAATTTTATATATGATAATTATGGAAAAATTACTAAATTTAAAGTTAAACCATATAAGATTGTATTTATGCATGAGAATTTCTATCTTGCAAGCCAAAACAAAAATGATGTTCTAATTAGCAGAATTGCCATGATAAAAGATTTGAATGTTACTGCAAAAACGTTTACTAAAAACTATGAAATTTTGGATTTTATAAGTGATATGCAAACTACTTGGGCAAAATATTCTGTAGGTTATAAATCAAAACTAAAAGAGTGTATAATAAAAGTTTCAAAGAAAAATGCTAAGTATTTTTTGCTTAAAAAATTTATGCCATCTCAGGAAATTTTAAATTCAGATGATGATGGAAATATCTATATTTCATATAAAGTTACAAACGAACTTGAGATGTTTGGGTTGTTTAAACAATGGCTTTTTGATATTGAAGTTTTAAAACCTAGAAGTTTTATATATTTTATGAAAAAATTGAGAGAACCAGATAAAGTTAAATCAAAATAATATAACTTAAACTTATATAATATACTTTTAAATATAGTGAAATGAGATTTCTAAATTTCGTAAAATTTTATTACTTAAAATTTGCCTTGAAAATAAAGAAGTTATTTAAATTTTAATCAACAAAATTACACAACAAATTTATAATGTAAAAAATATATAACATAAGCAATGGTGTATAAATTTTACAATTAAAGAGTGCAAATAGATAAAATAATACTTTTATATACCATAATTAGATGTGTTATTGTGTAGAAAAATACATCTGGCAACAGTTTTATAAAATTTAAAATTATCTAGCAAGCCCAAAAAACTAGCCTAAATTTGTTAGTTTTTACACGTAAGTTAGTCCATATCGCTACGATTTTACAGCAAATTTATCTCGCCTCTTTTTCTGCTAAATTTAAACCAATAATCTTTCATCCTTTAATACTCGCAAAAATAAATCATCTATTTTTGCGATATATGGTTGCTTTTGTATTTTTTTTCTTGCTAAAAAATTATTAAATTTATCAATCTTTTCAATACAAAATGTATTCAAAACATCTGATTTTTGCTTAAAGTCCTTTTCGCTAGATTCTAGTTTAAATTTAAGTAAATTTTTAATTTCACGTCCAACTTCGCTACTAATCTCAACGCTTTCAAGTAAGTTGTTAAAATTCATTAAAGCTGGTTTTTGGTATTTTAAAATATACTCACATGCTATCAATGGACGAATTACATATAAATATTTTTTATATTTTATTAATTCTTTATTTTGTATATGCCTGCTCATTTGAGTTTTAGCAATTCCAAGATAGCTATAAATAGCGGTACTTACATTAAAAAATTGTAAGAATTCATCTTGAATTTCTTCCCAAATTTGAGTTTTTTGATAGATAATATCGCTTTGCAACCATTCATACGCACTCATATTAGAATGTGCCAAAAGATATAAAAATTTAGATAAATCCCAACCATTAATATCAAATGTGTCATTTAGTTCGCATTCTAGCACATCGCATTTTTTCCCCAAACTAAGATAATACTCTAGTGGTTTAACATAGATAAATCTTACGTCATAATCGCTATCTTTACTAGCAAAACCCCACGCCCTAGAACCACTTTCGCAAGCATATAAAATTTTGATATTGTAAGAGGTTTGAATATCTAAAAGCTTTTGTTTTATAATATTTTTCATGTTTCATCCTTTTTGTTATGACATTATAGGATGAAACTCAGACGTATTTTGTCCGATAAGAAAATTGTATTTTTTAAAACTAATAAACTCTTTTTAAATTTGCCAAATTTGAACTTGCATTTAAAAGCATCATATCAGCCACAACAAGGCGTGCCATCGCAGTTGTTACAACGCTTCCTCTAACTCCAACGCAAGGATCGTGTCTGCCGCGAAGTTCGCATATGGTTTCATCGCCGCTTATATCGATAGTCGGCTCTTTTAAAAAAATCGATGGAGTAGGCTTAAAATGGCACTTTATAACGACATCTTGAGCGCTTGTAATCCCGCCTAAAATTCCACCAGCGTGGTTTGATAAAAAGCCTGATTTGTTTATAAAGTCGTTGTTTTGACTTCCAAAACTTGCACTTGAGTTTGTGCCACTTCCGATTTCTACGGCTTTGACCGCATTTATCCCCATCATAGCAGCAGCGATTCTTGCATCAAATTTATCATAAAGCACTTCGCCAAGTCCAACCGGAGCATTTTTTATAAGTGTTACAACGCTTGCGCCAACGCTATCATGGGCGTTTTTCGCTTTTAAAATTTCTTCTTTAAATGCCTCTTCTAAAGCGGGGTATAAAGAGAAAATTTCAGAGTTTTTAGCAAATTCAAAGTCTAAATTTAGCACTTCATCATCTAAATTTGCACTATGATTTATCTTGCCAACACTATAAATTCCACTCTCAACACTAATGCCAAACTCATCTAAAAACATCTGAGTAAGCGCGCCACCAGCGACTCTAACTGCACTTTCTCTAGCGCTACTTCGCCCACCACCTCGATAATCTCGCACCCCAAATTTATAAAAGTAGGTAAAATCAGCATGTCCTGGGCGAAAGAGGTTTTTAACGCTTTCGTAATCTTTTGATTTTTGATTTTCGTTATAAATTATAAAACCAATCGGCGTTCCCGTGCTAATGCCCTCAAACACTCCACTTAAAAGCTCGATTTTATCGCTTTCTTTTCTAGCGGTGGCAAATTTACCTCCCGGTTTTCTCTTATCAAGCTCGTTTTGTAAAAACTCCAAGTTGATTTTAACTCCAGCCGGAAGTCCATCAAGAATCCCACCAATCGCGACTCCATGCGTCTCGCCAAAGGTAGTAAGCCGAAGTTTTGTGCCAAATGTATTCATGGTTTTACCTTTTTAATCTCATCGATAGTTATCTTAGCGGCTTGTTGCTCGGCATCTTTTTTACTCTTACCAACTGCCTCACCGTATTTTTTCTCATCTAAAAAAACCGCCATTTTAAACTCTTTTTGGTGATCTGGACCGCTTGTTGAGATGAGTTTATACTCTGGAGTGAGTCCAAATTTAGCTTGAGTTATCTCCTGAAGCATGGTTTTATAGTCTTTTGCTAATGCATCTAAGCTTATGGATTTATACTCATTTTCAAGCAAATTTAGCGCTATTTTCGTGCAAGACTCAAGCCCGCTTTCAAGATAAATCGCTCCCATAACCGCCTCAAAAGCATCAGAAAGCAAAGAGGCTTTAAAACGCCCTTTGTTATGCTCCTCAGCAGCTGAAATAAACAAAAAATCGCCCAAATTTACACTCTTTGCCAAATTTGAAAAGCTTTTTTCATTTACCAAAGCAGCTCTAAGTTTTGAAAGATCGCCCTCGTCGGTTTTTCTAAATTTTTTGCACAGATACTCAGCAACTATCAAGTCCATAACTGCATCGCCTAAAAACTCGAGCCTTTCGTTGTTATAAGGCTTTTTACAGCTTTTATGAGTTAGTGCTTTGATTAAAAGTTGCTCATCTTTAAATTTATAACCTAAATTTTTTTCTAAATTAGCTAAATTTTGCATTTTAAACTCTCTTCCATTTTTGTAGCTTCATCTCTTGCCATCGTATCACACTCTTCATTTTCAGGGTGTCCAGCGTGAGCTTTTATCCATGAAGCCTTTACTTTATGCGGTTTTGAAATTTCTAAATATTCTTGCCACAACTCTACATTTTTCACATTTTTAAAGTTTTTTTTAACCCAGCCAAAAAGCCATGAATTTATCGAATTCGCCACATAACTACTATCTGTGTAAAGTAGCACTTCACACGGTTCTTTTAACGCTTTTAAGCCCTCAATTACGGCTCTTAGCTCCATTTGGTTGTTTGTTGTGTGTTCTTTAGCTCCACTTTGTTTTTTAACAAAATCTTTGTATTTTAAAATATACGCCCAGCCACCAGCTCCGGGGTTTTTAAGACATGAGCCGTCGCTAAAAAGGCATATTGATTTCATCATCTTTCCTAACTATTTTTGGAAGTATTTCAACGCTTTGAAGCGAGTAGCAAATCGGACAGCGATAAAAGTGCGTTGGCAAGGTATTTTTACACTCTTTGCAGACATATTTAAAGTTCAAATCCGCCTCAAAAAATCCACTTTTTCTCATCGCTGAAATCGCATTTATCTCAAAAAAACTGCTAGTTTCAAACTCGTTGTTTAAATTCTTTGCATAAAAAAGCGCTTTAAATTCTCTATCTCGCAGATTCACCGGCTCTTTTAAATGCCAGATTATATCGATACAACTTGCTAAATTTGGGAATTTTCTTATCTTTGAGAGTGGCTCTTGATGTTTTAGATGAAGCTCTAAAACTAGTCTTAAAACAAAGTCAAAATCCTTTGAAAAGGTCATAATCTCTTTGATTTTTTTATCAAAGCTTAAATTTGCATCATTTGCGATAATTTGACTTTTTACAAAAGCCAAGCTTTCATCAGTGCTTACGCCCTGCTCTTTTAGTGCATCTAAGACTTCAAGTTCGTTTTGATAAAGTTTAAGGCGCTCATAAATCACGCTTAGATATTTTAGCGAAGTCTCATTTCGTGGCCCTAGTTTTAGGCTTTCAAGAAAAATTTCTTCTGATTTTTTTAAAAATCCAGCTTGAAAGTATACTTTTCCTAAATTTGTTAGGATAAATTCTTTATCTTTTTTATCTTTTACGTTTTCAAGCGCGATTAAATAGACATTTATCGCCTTTTCAAAATCCCCGCTTTTACTAAAAACAGTTGCTAAAAGCCCTAAAGATTCGCTTCCGATGTCGATGGAGCGTAAAAGTTCTTTGTGTTTTGTGCTAAGTCCATTTGATGAGTCAAATTTGCGGATAAATCTTTCTATTCTATCTTTTTCATCTCTTTTGCTAAAGACGCCCCAAACATAGCTAGCAGTCGCTACAATCAAAGCTGCACTTATAAGGATAATCAGCCCAAAAATCGGATCTCTATAATCTATAAAAAAGTTTTCCAAATTTCCTCTTTGCGTAAATTTAGGCTGATTATAACAAACTTTTTGTATAATCTCGCTTATGATAAAAGAAGAAAGCATCCAAAAACTACTAGATCAAGTCGATATCGTCGATGTTGTAAGCCACTACATTCCACTTAGGCGCTCAGGCGTAAACTTTGTAGGAATTTGTCCGTTTCATGATGATAAAAATCCGAGCATGAGTGTTAGTTCAAATTTGGGAATTTTTCACTGTTTTTCGTGTAAAGCTGGTGGAAATGCGATAAAATTTATCATGGATTATGAGAAGTTAAGCTATCCAGAAGCGATTGAAAAGTTAGCAGCTCTTTCAAATTTTACACTTGAATACAGCGCCAAAGGTGCGCCAGTCAAAGAAGAAAAACATATCTTAGCGAAGGTTGGAGCGTATTATCAAAGCTTGCTTTATAAGACTCCAGCTGCGATAGAATACCTTTATAGCAGGGGTTTTGATGATGCTTTGATAGCTAAATTTGAGCTTGGTTATGCTCCAACTTCGCAAAACACAATCCACCTTTTAGAAAACGAAAAAATCGAGCCAAATGAGGCATTAGATGTTGGCATAGTAAAGCAAAATGATAGGGGATTTTACGCTAGTTTTGTTGAACGGATTACATTTCCGATTAAAAATCACACAGGAAAAATCGTCGGTTTTGGCGGTCGAACCATCACAAATCACATAGCAAAGTATGTTAACAGCCCACAATCTCGAGTTTTTGACAAATCGCAGATTCTTTACGCATATGACGTGGCGAAAAAATCGGCTTATGATAAAAAAGAGTTGATTATAACTGAGGGTTATATGGATACGATAATGCTTCATAAAGCTGGATTTACTAACGCTATAGCAGTACTTGGAACGGCTTTGACTGATAAGCATTTGCCGCTTTTGCGCCGTGGCGATACAAGGATAGTTTTGTGTTTTGATGGCGATGAGGCTGGTATAAATGCGGCGATTAAAAGTTCAAGACTTTTAACGATAAATGAGCTTGATACAAGCGTTGTTATACTGCCAAATGGGCTTGATCCTGCGGATTTGGTTCAAAAAGGGGATTTAAGAGGGCTTGAAAAAGCACTTGAAAATAGAGTTGAGGCTGGAGAATTTCTAATAAAAAGCATTATATCAAACTACGAAATTTCTCGTCCACAGCAAAAGCAAAAAGCACTTGAAGAGGTGCAAAAGTATACTTTTGAGCTAAAACCAGTTGTCGCTGATGCGTATAAAGGAGTTGTTTCAAGAGCGCTAAATATCGATATAAACAGCTTTTTTCTATCTAAATTTAAACGAGTTCAAAATGAGGTTAAAAAAACGCAAGCACCAAATTTGGCTAGAAAAAGAGACTATCTTGAACTTGAAATTTTAAAAACTTGTTTTATGGATAAAGACTCTTTTAAAACTGGGCTTGATTTGTGTGAAAAAGAGATTTTCGCTACGCATTTTGATATTTATGAGGCGGTTTTTTCTTCGCAAAAAAGCCAAAAGCAGGTTGATTTGTTAAGAGAGTTAGCGATTGATGATAGTGTGAATACTTTAAATAATGAAAAAAAACTTTATGATGGGATAAAAATGTTGAAAGAGAAATATTATCAATCTTTGTTAAAAGAGTTAGCAAAAAGTAGTGACGCAGATAAAATTGATAAAATTGTTAAAATTCAGAAGATTTTAAGGCGTTTAAAGGGGGCAAAATGAAAGCATTATCGCTTTTTAGTGGTGGGCTTGATAGCATGCTTGCGATTAGGCTAATGGCGATGCAAGGTATCGAAGTTACAGCACTTCATATGGATATAGGATTTGGCTCAAGAGGCGATAAAAGCGAACTTTTAAGAAAAAGAGCGGAGTTGGCTGGGGCTAAATTTAAGATAATTGATATTAAAAACAAATACCTCCAAGATGTGCTTTTGCACCCAAAATACGGCTATGGAAAGAACTTTAACCCGTGTGTGGATTGCCATGGTTTTATGTTTAAGACTGCGCTTTTAATGCTTGAAGATGAAGGAGCGAGCTTTATCGTAACTGGCGAGGTTTTAGGGCAACGCCCAATGAGCCAAAGAAAAGAGGCGCTTTTTAACGTAAGTAGCCTATCTGGCGATGAAAATGGGCTGATTTTACGCCCACTTTGCGCTAAACATTTAGAGCCTACAACGCCTGAACTTAAGGGCTGGGTTGAGCGAGAAAAACTGCTTGATATCAGCGGACGTGGGCGAACAAGACAGCTTGCGATGGCAAAAGAATTTGGCTTTGATGAGTTTGAAAGTCCAGGTGGCGGGTGTTTGCTAACGATGCAAAATTTCGCAAGCAAAATGAAAGATGCTTTAAAATTTGAAGGACTTGATACCTACTTAGATACGCAAATCCTTAAATTTGGTCGCCATTTAAGGCTTGATGATGGCGCAAAAGTGATAATAGGTCGAGATGAGAAAGACAACGAGGGGCTAGAACGCGTTCAAAACCCTAAATTTAGCCATATAGCGCTACCTGATGATATGGTTGGGGCTTATTCATTGATAAGCAAAAATGCAAGTAAAAACGATAAGTTAAAAGCGTGTAAATTTGCTCTAACTTATGCAAAAACTAGCCCAAATTTAGAGTATGAAGTAGCTATTGATGGTGAAAAATTTATCGCTTCGCCTTTTGAAAGCAAAAGCCAAGCTCAAAAATATCTTGTCGGCTTAGGATAGTTTTTTAATCGCTGAAAATATGATGATAGAAGCTCCTAAAATAGATAAAAAAGCTCCTAAAAAGTCGTATTTTGTAATGGCTTGTTTTTCTATAAAAACGAGCCAAAGAAGCGATGAGATGATATAAATTCCACCATACGCCGCGTAAGCCCTACTGGCAAATTCGCTCTCAACTTTTGTCAAAATATAGGCAAAAATGACTAAAGAGATAACGCCAACTCCTAGCCAGAGCGGGTTTTTAGCATTTTTTATAACTATCCAAAAAGAAAAACAACCCAAAATTTCAAAAAATGCCGCCACGAGGTAGTATAAAATCTCTTTTACCAAATTGAATCCTTTTTAATAATCATTATTATAACAAAACAAGCAAAAAATATAATAAAAAGCAAGATAAAGTAGAAATTTGGCTTAAATTTTAGACTATCAACTTTTTAGTTGATTCTGGTTTAGAGCTTGAAATATTTTATAATAAATTTAAATTATTATGTAGTTATAATTAATCAAATATAATAAAAATCCTAGATTTATAATTGCATTCTAGGATTTTACGAAAGCTTTAAGAAGGTTATCTAAAACTATTTGAAGCGTTTTCCATCCATATAGCTTGAAAAGATTTCGCTTGTTCCATCTTTTTTAAGCATTAAAACATCGTAGTCTTCAACTATGCCACCTTGCTCCATTCCTGGACTTCCAAGAGGCATACCAGCGACTGTAAGACCGATAGCGTTTGTTGGTTTTAGCTCAAGAAATTCTTTCACATCAACAGCTGGAACATGCCCTTCAAAAATATAATCATCAATAACGGCAGTATGGCAACTAGATAGCTCTAATGGAACTTTGAATTTGTTTTTTACCTCAAGCATTTCGTTTGTTTTAACTGTCTTTATATCGCTAAAACCGTTGTCTTTTAAGTGCTGTGCCCAACTATCGCAACACCCACAACTTGGGCTTTTGTACATCACGACTGAACTTGCTGCAAAAATTTGCGTGGCTAGAAAGGTTGAGAGTAGAAGAAGTTTTTTCATTTGTTTTCCTTATTTAAAAAATAACTGCAAATTTATAGTTAAAATCTAAACGTTATTTAAATAGTAGCTTAAAATTTAAATATGCCAAAGAGTAGTTTAAATTTATCAATTTATATTTTTTAATAATGTGATAAAATATATAAAATGGTTGCAAGGAGCTAAAATGAGCCTTATAAACAGTGTTG
The DNA here is from genome assembly GCF_013201685.1 of Campylobacter geochelonis. Classification (NCBI taxonomy): domain Bacteria; kingdom Pseudomonadati; phylum Campylobacterota; class Epsilonproteobacteria; order Campylobacterales; family Campylobacteraceae; genus Campylobacter; species Campylobacter geochelonis. The sequence continues at coordinate 35,661 of NZ_CP053844.1, forward strand.
CTAATAATAAAATTTATAAAACTATCCTTTTTTTAATACTAATTTTTATATTTATCATAGGTGGAATTTTCATCGGAATGACAAAAGAGATGAAAGAAAAAGTCGAGCAAAACAGAGAGCTAACGATAAAAAGCTTGGAATTTACTATGCTTTTATGGCTAGAACAAAGAGTTAAAAGCTTAGAAAGCGCGGTGATTTACGCTGGAAATAATGGAATTTATAATGATGAGGAAAAAATCGTTAAATTCAACCAAAATTTCATAAACTCAAACCCATTTTTTAACGCGGTTCAGATGTTGATACCGCAAAAATACTTTTATATGGATGGAAAAAAGATAATTGATTATGAAAAAAATATCGCATATAATGAGGATAAAAATATCACCAGAGCGATAAGTCAGCCGTGGTTTATAAAGACCAAAGAGAGCGAGAAAACAACGATAAATGAGATGAAAAAGCACCATTATTTACACGAACAGACGATAAATATCTGTACTCCTATAAAAGATGGAGCTAAATTTGTTGGCGTTTTTTGTGGTATTTTAAAGACTGATTCACTTTTTGATAAGATTAAAGAGATAAAAATTCCGCAAAATTTTTACTACTTTATCGTTGATAACTTTGGAAATGCCCTAACTGAGCTTAAAAACAAAGAGCTTTTAGTCAGCATTGAGCAAACTTGTATAGAGAAAAATCGTAAAGAAAATATCTCGCTCCAAGTAGGAGATGACGCGGTTAGTTTAACCAAACTGCACGGGTTTGAGTGGTATTTGGGTGTGGGAGTTGATACGCATAAGTTTCTTTTAAGTAATATGAAAAAGACTATTATTTACGCGATTGTGTCGTTTTTGTCTTTTTTAATAATGCTGTATTTTATAAATTTAATATATGAATTTATTATAAAAAAACTAAGTGCGAAAAAAGAGCAATACGAGCAGCTACTTTTACACCAATCAAGGTTAAACGAAATCGGCGGGCTAGTTTCTGGCATAAATCATCAGTTAAAACAACCCATAAATTCGCTAAGTTTAATCATCTCAAGCATGAGCGAAACGCTTAAAAAAGATGAGCTAGATAAAGAGCTTTTTCAAAGCAACTTAGCGCTTTGTAAGAGCCAAATTTGGGCGATGAACAACACGATAAACATATATAGAAATTTTTATAAATTTGATGATGCGATAAGCGAATTTGATATAATCAAGTGTATAAAAGATGTGATTTTAGTGACTAAAACAGAGCTAAACCACCACAACATCACGCTTAAATTTGATAAAAGTTATGAAAGTATTGCTGTAAAAAGTATAGAAAATTTTATATATCAAATTCTTTTGGTTTTGATTTTAAACTCAAAAGATGCGATTTTAAGCCAAAAAAATAGTAAAAAAAGAGAAATTTTAATCGAAGTAAGCCAAAAAGATAATGAGGTTGAAATTTGTGTTTTGGACTTTGGAAGTGGAGTTGAAAAGAGTAAAAAAGAGCTGATTTTTGAGCCAAAACAAAGTAGCAAAAAGCATGGTTTTGGGCTTGGGCTGTGTTTTGCGAAGATGTTGAGTTCAAGGCGCTTAAATGGGGATTTAAGACTAGTGAGTTTAAAAAATCCGACTAAATTTAGCTTAAATATACAAAAAAATTTAAAGGCTTAGCATGAAAAAATCCACCCTTGAGATGTTAAAAAATTTCACCATTCTTGTAGTTGAAGATGATGATGTGGCAAGAAGTGTGATAAAACAGGAGCTAAAAGGGCATTTTAGCGCATTTTTTGAAGCAAAAGATGGGCTTGAGGGGCTTGAAATTTTTAAAAAACATAGAGTTGATATCATTTTATCTGATCTCCATATGCCAAATTTAAATGGTTTTGAGATGATAAAACAGATTCAGCAAATCAAGCCAAAGCAAGATTTTATCGCTATGACTTCATATGATAGCGATGAAAATTTGCTAAGTAGCGTGGAACATGGAGCGCTAAATTTTTTGCGAAAACCGCTTGAAATTTTGGAGATAAAAACTGCTCTTGTTGTCGCACTTGCTAAAAAAAGTAGCCAAAAAGTAGCGATAAGTAAAGAAGTTAGCGTTGATTTTGCTAGCGAGACTATATATTTAGGCGATGAAGCTGTGTTTTTAAGCTATAAAAACCACAAAATTTTCTGGCTTTTGTGTTATAACTTAGGGCGACTTGTTAGTTATGATTTGATAGAAGACTGGGTTTATTTTGATGATGAGGAATTTAGTAAAAAAGCGGTTCAAACTGCGATTATTAGGATAAAAAAACAGCTTGGCGATCTTGATATAGAAAACATTTATAGCTCTGGATATGTGCTAAAAAAGAGTGTTTAAAAAAGAAAAAATTTACTTTAAGACTTAAATTTGTTAGTAAAAGTAAAATAAAATATATAAATTAAAATAGTTATTTTTATAAAAATAATCTAAAATAGTGACAAATTTTTCAAAACCACAATTTTATCGATTTTTCAAAACTAAAAGCCAAATTTAGCAAATTTATAAAATCTCTTTTTAACACCAAATTTAAAAACTCATCTGTCCATTTTACTGACTATTGCTACGCTTTGTTTGCTATTATTTTATAACCATGCGGGTAAAAGTATAAATTTCTTAAGCTAAAAGAGTGTAAAAATAATCGCTTAAAAAATAAAATCTAAAAAGAGATTTGTAAGCGTTATATTGGATTTTTCAAAACAGTTAATTATAGTATTATAAACTAAAATATATGCATAAAATTTAAAAATAGCAAATTTCGCAATAATCTTTATAGCAAAATGGCTTATTACAAGATACAATAAAATCATGCGCAAAAACGCACAAAATTTATTTAACGGTAATTTTATGGTTTAATTTTTGCATGCATATATTTGACAGCGGTTGTATGTAAAAAGAGTTAAAAAAGCTGATTTTATATAAAAATCTAAAAAATATTGCAAAAAAATTATCATATTACAAACTGACAACTATAAATTCTTAGACAAAATTAGCTTATAAATAGTCAAATGAGTTTTTCAAAGCGACTAAAAGCTAAATTTACAAGCAAATTTACAAAACTAAAAATGCTAAAATTCAAGTACAAATTTAAGCAAAAAGCTTCACCGCCGCTTTCTTAAACCAAATTTGCACTTAAATAAACAAATTTATTTGTTAAACAACTTGCCTAAAAGTCCGCCAAAAACGCCTTTTAAGTTGCTTTTTTCCATCTCGTTATTAACAAAGTCGTTGTAGCTCATTTTTCTATCTTTTAACATCTTCATCAAAAGCTCTTCGCTCGCTTCCATTCCGCCGGTTTTCTCAGCTTCTACTAGCTCTTTATACATCGGTTTAAGGCTTTCGATTGTAGTTTTTGAAGCAGCTCTTCTATAGGCTATATATCCTGTTATTTCGTTGGTTTTTTCATCTCTTTCTATCTCGAAATTTGTTATAACCCAGTAGTATCTGCCATCTTTTGCTAAATTTTTTACAACAGCCATGATGTTTTGTCCGTTTTGGATTCTATCCCACATCATTTTAAAGATGATTTTTGGCATATCGGGATGTCTGATGATGTTGTGAGGTTTTCCCACTAGTTCGGACTCTGCGTAGCCTGAGACTTTTACAAAGTATTGGTTGGCAAAGGTGATAACTCCCTTTGTGTCGGTTTTAGAAACTATATACCTTTTAGAATCAAGTTCTATCTCTAAATTTAGAGGTTTTGGTTTGTTAAAGCTTACAGCCATGTTGATACCTTATCTTTTAAAATTTTTACTATTTATTAGTATAGCATTTATCAGCTCATCATAGTCACTTTTTTTGTATCTAGCTAAAATTTTATCAAATATTTCGTTACTTAACTCCATTCCGCCAAGTTGTTCTGCGTAAGAAAGCTCTTGATAAATGCCACTCATAATTTTTTTAACTTCGTTTGGAACGGCTTGTCTGTAAGCTGTGAATGATAGAACTTTGTTTGTTATAGGGTCTTTTACAGACTCAAATTTAGTACTCACCCAGTAGTAGCTGCCATCTTTTGCTAAATTTTTTATAACAAGCGTGATGTCTTTATCTTGTGCGATTCTATCCCAAAGCATTTTAAACACAAGTCGTGGCATATCTGGATGTCTGATGATGTTATGGCATTTACCAACTAGCTCATCTGGAGTATATCCGCAAATGCTAGCAAAATATGCATTTGCGTAGGTTATAACGCCTTTTGGATCTGTTTTAGAGACTATGTATCTATTTGGATTTATCTGTATTTCTACATCTTTTGGCATGGGACGATTAGATGATATTTTGTCCATTTTAGCTCCTTTTTGACGAAATTTATCTTTATTTAAAAGTTAAATTTATAAAAATTTAGTTAAATATCTTGTAATAATATAATAAAATAACTTAATATCGTATAATAAATTATACTAATCAATAAATATTGTCATAATTAAATTACATTTTTACTTATAATTTATAACTACCATAAAAATGCAAATTTAATCCTCGCTTTGGATATATCTTTTTCTTTTTACCTCTTTGATTTTGGTGATATCAACGAGGATAAAACCATCGGTGCAGTTTTCAAAGTCCACGTCAGTGCCAAAGTCTAAAAACAAAACCCCATTATCGTCGCAAAGCTCGCTGTATTGCTTATAAAGTGTTGGGACAGAAAGATTATAATGCCCTAAACTCTCTTTTAAAATTTTAAAATCTTCTTCATAATTTTGTCCGACAAAAAGCTCATTTAACTCTTTAAATTCATTATGACCTATGAAGTATCGATGTTTTGAAGTTACCATTATTTGAGGAGCGCTGAAGTATTTTTTATAAAAAAATACCATCATATCGTGCGCCGTTTTTGGATAAGCGCCGCTTATGCTAACTGGACCAAAAAGATATCTAGTTTGTGGGAATTTTCTAACATACGCGCCTATGCCATACCACAAGTAATCAAGTGCGCGCGTTCCCCAGAATTTAGGTTGGACGAAGCTTCTGCCAAGTTCGATTGAGTTTTCAAAAAGTGGTTTTGCATTTTTATCAAATTCAAAAAGTGTTTGAGTGTAAAGCTTTTGCGTATCGTAAGTCGGCTTTATAGCGCTACTTTCTCCAAGTCTGTAAGCTCCAACTATCTCTTTTTCCACTTCATCAAACAGTACAAGATGTTTGTAGTATAAATCAAACTCATCTATATCGCAACTCTTGCCAGTTCCCTCGCCAACTCGCCTAAATGTAAGCTCTCTAAGCCTTCCAATTTCTAAAAGAAGTGGTGAATTTGGCTTAGTTTGGCATAGAAAAATCGCTTTATTATCTCTTGTTTTGCCTAGTTTTAGACCGGTTAAAACTTCATCATTTACATCGTTTGGATTGATTTTTTTGATTAGGCATTGTTGTGTTTTAAAGATGGCTTTTTTGCCTTTTCCTATGTTATAAAGGTGCTTTTGAATAAGTTTTAAAGTGTTATTTTCAGATGTGATTTCTGGCATGATGAGATTTTGGTATGGTATCATTTCGCCGATTTTTATACTTATGCTTCTGTTTTGTTTATTAAACAACTCATGCCCTAGTAAAAGCCCAGCTAAAGGTTTATATATCATAGAAACGGCGTAAAAAAGTGGCGAGTTTCTACCACGAATAAAAATAGGAACAATCGGCGCTTGAGATTTTTTAGCAAATCTTAAAAACCCGCTTTTCCACTTTACATCTTTTATGGCTAACCCTCTTGCGCGAGAAACCTCTCCAGCAGGGAAAATGATAATCGCGCCTTCGTTTTTCAGATGAGCATCTATGGCGCTTAAGGTGCTTTTTGAGCTGTGATTTGAAATGTTATCAACTGGTATAAACATCTGATTTAACGGCTTTATTTCCATTAAAAACTCATTTGCGATGATTTTTACATCGCTTCTGATTTTGCCTATTAAATTTAGTAACGAAAGCGCGTCAAGTGCGCCAAGTGGGTGGTTAGCGATAAAAATAACACGACCGCTTTGTGGAATGTTTTCTAAACTAGCATTGTCGATTTTATAAGTAAATTTAAAATATTTCAATGTAGCATCGATAAATTCGACATTTTTAAGGGCTGAATGATTTTGTAAAAAATCGTTAATCTCATCTTGATAAAACAGTTTTTTGACTATTTTGACTACTAAATTTGATATAAATTTAGGATATTTTTCAAAAAAAGTTGGGATTTTTTCCCTTAAAATCAGCTCAAAATCTATCATCTCTCACTCCAAATTTGACTGAGCCATTTTATCATATATTTACTACAAATGAGAAACCAAGAGGCTAGCTTAAAATAACGCTGATTTCTATTTTTAGCCAAATCGCACCAAAATTTAAGTTAAGTTTGTTTAGGATTTACACAAAGGTTATATACTAAAAACTTCGGTAATAGGAGAATTTATGAGTATCTATGAAAATTTACTAAACGAAAGAAAAAACGGCGTCCAAAACGGACTTTATCACTACATACAAATAATTTTTAGTTATAATTCTAATAAAATAAACGGCAACAAACTATCTCAAGTCCAAACTTCTCAAATTTATGAAAACAACTCTTTTGGTATAAATTCTGCCCAAATTATCAAAGTTAATGATATCTTAGATATCAAAAGTCACTTTCTTGCCTTTGATTTTATCTTAGATAATGTTGATATTTTAGATACTAAATTTATAAAAGAAGTTTATAAAAAGCTAAGGTATTTTGATGATGAAATTTGCTCTTGTCAAGAAAGCACAAAAGATTTGCTTAACGAGCTTGTTTTTGAATATAACGCGAAGAAAAATATAAATTTAAATGATATTATAGAGTTTTATTATAAATTTCAGTGCATTAAACCATATTTTAAAGATAGTGGCAGACTTGGGCGACTTTTGATGTTTAAAGAGTGCTTAAGAGCGGGCATTACGCCATTTATTATAGATGAAGAAAATATGACAACTTATTTACAAGCTTTGGCAGATTTTGAGTGCAAAAAGTTCGAGCTTATCGATACTTGTATGATTTTGCAAGAAGAATTTGCTAAAGTAGCTGAAAAATTTCAAAGTTAAATTTGTTAATATAAAATGATTTAAGTTAAAAAATTTATTAAATTTTGATATTTCAATGAAAGTCGAGCGAGTGAAATTTTAATCAGTTATTCAAAGCTATTAAGATTTATTTACTAAAATTATAGATTTTTGAACTTATATTAGTAAAACTAAAAATTTAGTAAGAAAAGTTGCATATCATCAGATATTTAAGCGCTTTATTAAGATAAAATAACTTTCGCTAATGTCTTGATTATGAGATGTGTTTATATAAATTTATCATCTTAAATTTTAAAAAAAAATAGTTAGTTTAGATACTATTTCTATGAATAATATTGATATTGTTGAGCCTTTAATTAAATTCCAAAATTTAGCCATCTCATCGCAAGCACCAATACGTTTTAACTCGCACGCTTTTTTATAAAGCTAATATGCTTTTGTATTGTCTTTATTAAACGCGCTAGTTTGCGTCATCTGGAAGTATTTGCCACCCATGTTTGAGATGGATAAATTTATAAATGCTAAAAAGATTATGAGTGATTTTATGGTAAATCTTTTATAAATTTAGTCTATATCTTAGCTAAATTGTCTGCTAAATTTGGAGTGAAATTTAGAATTTATTATTTTAAAACAAAAGTGATATAATAAATGATTCAAATTTAGCACAAGGAGATTTTATGCGAAGCGATATCATCAAAAAAGGCTACACTCGCACCCCACACCGCTCACTTTTAAGAGCAACTGGGCTTAAAGATGAGGATTTTAACAAGCCATTTATCGGCGTTGCAAACAGTTTCATAGAGATAATTCCAGGACATTTTTACCTAAATAAATACTCTGAAATTATAAAAGATGAGATAAGAAAAAACGGCTGTATTCCATTTGAGTTTAACACAATAGGCGTTGATGATGGCATCGCGATGGGACATAGCGGTATGCTTTACTCTCTTCCAAGCCGCGAAATCATCGCAAACTCTATAGAAACTGTGATGAACGCTCACGCTCTTGATGCGATGATAGCGATACCAAACTGCGATAAAATCGTCCCTGGTATGATAATGGGCGCGCTTCGTGTGAATGTTCCAACGCTTTTTGTAAGTGGTGGTCCGATGAAAGCTGGAATCGATGAAAATGGCAACGCGCTTGATCTAAACTCCGCATTTGAAGCAGTTGGCGCGTATGAAACAAAGAAAATTGATGAAAAAGAGCTTTATAAAATCGAATGCGCGGCATGCCCAAGTGGGGGAAGTTGCTCTGGAATGTTTACAGCAAATTCGATGAATACTTTGTGCGAGGCGATGGGAATCGCGCTTGAGGGAAATGGCACGATTTTAGCGCTAACGCCCCAACGCGAAGAGCTAATGAGAAAAGCAGCTCGTAGAATTTGCCAAATCGCCCTTGATGAACGCTTTAAAATACGAAATATCCTAAACGAAAAAGCCGTTAAAAACGCGATGGTTATCGATATGGCGATGGGTGGAAGTAGCAACACGATACTTCATATGCTTGCGATTTCTCGCGAAGCTGGTTGCCCACTAGATATAAAAGAGCTAAATACGATCAGCAAAAATATCGCTCATATCGCTAAAATCGCGCCAAGTTTGCCAAGCGTGCATATGGAAGATGTGCATAAGGCTGGTGGCATGAGCGCTGTTATGCGTGAGATTTCGCGCCGTGATAATGGGCTTTTAAGCTTAGATAATCTAACTGTTAGCGGCGAGACTTTGGGCGAGAGGATAAAAGATGCGAAAATTTTAGATGAAAGCGTGATTCATAAAGTCGAAAATGCCTACTCAAAAGTCGGTGGTTTGGCGATTTTGTTTGGAAATTTAGCCGAGCAAGGGTGTGTTATAAAAACAGCTGGAATTATCGGTGAGCGTAAATTTAGTGGTCGCGCGGTCTGCTTTAACTCTCAAGATGAAGCTATAGCGGGCATTAGCGGTGGTAAAGTTACAAAAGGCGATGTGGTAGTGCTAAGATATGAAGGTCCAAAAGGAGGTCCTGGTATGCAAGAGATGCTAACTCCAACAAGCTTAATTATCGGTCGTGGGCTTGGTGCTGATGTGGCGCTAATCACAGATGGACGTTTTAGTGGCGCAACTAGAGGACTTTGCATCGGTCATGTAAGCCCAGAAGCGGCTGAAGGCGGTATGATAGGGCTTTTAAAAGATGGCGATATAATTGATATAGATGTTGATACTTACTCGATAAATGTTCGTCTTGATAAGGCTGAAGTAGCAAAACGAAAAGCTGAGTTTAAATACGCTGGCAAGCAAGTTAGCAGCAGATGGCTAAGACAGTACCAAAAGCTTGTAACAAATGCAAGTAACGGGGCGATTTTAGAGGCGTAATTTATAATATAACTATGAGTTTTTATAAATTTGCATTATAAAACTTTGATGATTAAGTTAAATAAAAGGTAAAAATGAAAACACTGCTTATAAACGCTCATCCTAAATTTGATGATAAATTTAGCTTTTCGCATATGCTAGAAGCTAAATTCAAAGAAAAATTTGAGCTTAAATTTGATAAAAAGTTGCTAACACAGCTAAATTTATATGGCGAAGCGATACCGTGCCTTGATAAAGAGATGTTGGATTTGTTTGAAAATCCAAAAGAAAACGCGCTATCAAAGCGCATGGATGCGATAATGGAGCAGTTTTTAAGCCATAAGCGAGTTGTTATCGTTATGCCACTTCATAATTTTAATGTAACAAGTCGCTTTAAAGATTATATGGATAATATCCTAATCGCACATAAAACATTCACTTACAAAAGTGGTGGTTCAGTGGGACTTATGAATGATGATAGAAAAGTTTTGTTGCTTCTTTCTAGTGGTTCGCTTTATACAGATAGCAGCAGATATGAAGCGCTTGATTTTGCCTCAAGCTATATAAAAGCGATGTTTTGTGAGATGATGGGATTTAACGAATTTAGTCTAGTTAGGGCTGAGGGCACATCTTTAAGCAGGTTTAGCAAAGAAGAAATTTTAGACAAATCGTATGCAAATTTAGACGCCGTTTTTGATAAATTTTATCTGCAGTTGCAAGAAATTTAGTTAAATTTAAAAGATAAAATTTGGATTAAGGTTTTTAGTGTGAATGAGTTTGATAAATTTGGTTTAAAGTAGGTATAATTTGGATATTTTAAGGAGTTGATTTTGTTTTTTTGGCAATATATAGAGCGTCGTAATTTGGAAAAAGTTAAAGATGAAATTATAGAAATTTCAAAACTAAAATTTGATGATGAAAATGATGAAATTCCGCTTGATTTTGATTTAGAAGAGATCAAAAATGAGTTAAATTTGACTCACAGCGAGTACCGAAAAGCCTTGCTTGATGTCGAGTGGATAAAAGATAAGCCTGAGCGATTTTATATAAATAAATCAAAAATTATTGAGCTACTAGAAGAAGAAAAAAATATAATAGAAAATTATATATGTTCAAAAGATAGTGATGAAAAAACTGAATTTTACAAGGATTTTATCAAATCTGAGAAAAATTTATTTGATGTTTATGAGTCTGATTCTAACTTCGCTGAGAAAATTTCAAAAGTAAATTTGCTATCAAGAAGTATAAATTCGCTAGAATTTACCTTCTTAAAATTTATAGATAAACTAAAAAATGGCTATTTTTTAACCATTTTGTTGGTTGTTTCTGCGATATTTTTTGTATTTCCATACTATGCTAAGATAAATTCAGACTTAAATATGGCTATAAGCTATGATAATTTTGTATTTATAAATTTAATGCTTTATGGATTTTTTGTCTTGATATTGATGTTTATTTATATATTTTTTCAAATATTTATGCTCTATAATATAAGTAAACATAATAGTAAAGCACTGAATTTATTTTTTATTTTCCCAAATTTATTTTTATTAACCCTGATATTATTGCCATTATTTGATTATTTAGCAAAAGAATTTTTACTAATAAATTCGCTAGGTTTTGAAAACACTTTTTTACCAATCCTTATTTTATACACACTATCTTTTTTCATTTGGTGTTTATCTTGCAAAGATGTGAAGTATTTATCAGATAAATTTTTAGCTTTTTTACTTATAGTTTTATTTGATATATTAGCTATATTTTTTGCATATATTAATTTTAAAGAAGAAAATTTCTTTGGATATATAATATTATTATTTTTAATCTTTACTAGTAGAATTTTAGCATTTAAATATATTTTTAATTATAAATTTGTTTTGAGTGTGGTCACAATTTTTACACTTATTTTTATTGTATATTTATTATGTTAAGGCGTTTTGTAAGAGTCGCTGGGATAGCTAACTAGTAAAGAGAAATTACAGTTGATAGGAAATTTATGCCAAAAGAATATGCCGATATAAATATAACTGATTGTAATATTAAGCAAGATTTTTTCCCACAATTTTCATGTGTAGAACAGATCGGCGATAATGAAATAAAGCTAAGAAATGTACTAGTTGTAAGCGAAAAGATGATATTTACAAACTAAAAATTATAAGAAAAGATAATAACAACAGCATAATTTTTTCAATGCATAAAAGGCATATAAAAAACTAAATTTAAAGGATATTTTTGCGAAATCAACCAAAATATAACTTTTTTAAAAACACAAACTACGCCATCTCTGGGCTTTGCGAGATAGTTAAAAACGAAAGCTCGTTTAAAATCGAGCTTGTTATTATAGCTATTTTAAGTGTATGCTCTTTGTTTTTAAAGCTTAGCGTGGCGCTTCATATCATTTTGATAGTAAGTTTGCTTTTAGTTTTGCTAACTGAGTGCCTTAATAGCGCGATTGAGCGATGTGTGGACTTGACTACGACGCAGATTCACCCGCTTGCAAAAGCAGCAAAAGACGCTGGAAGTGCGGCAGTTTTTATATCTATTTGCATCACTGTTATCTCGTGGGGATTTGTGCTTTTTGAACTTATTTTTGGCTTAGCGTAAATTAAAACAAAATTTTAGCAAAACCACGCATTTTGATACGATAATTTTGAAAATATCTTTTAAATTTATGCTTATAAAACTTGACAAATCTTAGATAAGTCAGCAAAAACTCTTTTCATCATCGGTTATGCTTTTTTGATACGATAACTTTGCAAAATATCTTTTAAATTTAGACTAAAATTTTATACCTATAAAATTAGCTATTTTTCTGCTAGTAAAAATTCGTTTTATAAATCAAGATATATTTGATTGCGCCACAAAATGATAGAAAAATGATTTATTAAAATACTACGCGAATTTTTATACAAAATAGAATTTAAAATCAAAGAAATTTTTTTAGCTTATCTGGCAATTTGAGCATAAAAAAATATGATATTTCAAGCGATAAATGGTTTGATTTATGCTAAATTTTATAAAATATTATAGATTTTACACGATTGTATTTGCAAATTTAAAAAGCTACAAATGTATTTTATATAAAATTTAGTTTAAGTTTTTGTTAAAATTTGAGTCAATAAGAGTTTTAAAAGCTTTACACAAAGCAAAACCCGCAAAAAGCGGGTTTAAACTATTTATGCGTAGAATAGATATGTATAAACTGAAAGCACCGCAGCACAAGCTGTACATAAGATAATGCCAGATTTTACCATCTCGCTTTGTTTAATTAAACCAGTGCCAAAAACAATCGCATTTGGCGGAGTTGCAACAGGCATCATAAACGCACAACTTGCTCCGATTCCTATAACTATGGTAAGTGTTTCTGTTGGAAGACCAACTTGAGGAGCTATCGCTGCAAAAACAGGAACTAAAAGCGCCGCAGAAGCGGTGTTGCTAGTAAATTCTGTAAGAACGATAATAAAAATCGCAACTACAAATATGATAAGAAATTTCGGTGCATCACCAAAAATTCTAGCAACCTCTTGACCTAAAACCAAAGACGCGCCAGAGTCTTTTAAAATCGCACTTAAAGTAAGCCCACCACCAAAGAGCAAAAGCACGCCCCACTCTGTGTTTTTAGCGATATCTTTCCATGTAGCAAGTCCAAGCACAACGATAAGAATCGCAGCGGCAATAGCTATAAAAGCGTCTGATAACTTAACGCCTAAAAGCTCGCTTAACTGTTTAGAAAATATCCAAAATAGCGCAGTTACGACAAATAAAACAGCAGTGACTATCCTGCTTGTAGTCCATGGAACTTCCTCAACTTCTAGTTGAATCTTTTGTCCAAGATTTGGTTTTAAAACAAAATAAAGAACAATCAGCATAAGTGGGAAGAAAAGTAACATCATCGGCAAGCCAAGTTTCATCCAATCTATAAATGAAAACCCTAAAGCTGCTGAAGCGATAGCATTTGGTGGTGAACCAACGATAGTTCCAAGACCGCCTATACTGGCTGAGTATGCAATACCAAGCAAGATAAATACAAAAGTTCCTCTATCTTTTTCTTGATCTAAACTTGTAATCATACCAAGAGCAAGTGGAAGCATCATAGCAGCGGTTGCTGTGTTTGAAACCCACATAGAAAGTAGCGCTGTAACCGCACAAATAGCGACAGTTGCGATACCTAAGTGGTTTCCAGAAAGAGAGATGATTTTCATCGCTATCTTTCTATCTAACTTTTGGATGTGTAAAGCAGTAGCAAGTGCAAAACCTCCAAAAAACAAGTAGATAGTAGGATCGGCAAAACTTGTTAGCGCTTTTTTCATAGTTAAAGCTGTAAATTCACCAGTCTTACTAAAAGAGCCGATGCCTATGATAATGCCTATAATTGGGACCATTAGTGCCGTTATCGTGATATGAACTGCCTCTGTTAGCCATAAACTAGCGACAAAAAACAGCATCACAAGCCCTTTTTTAACGTTTGGTTCATAAGGCAAGATGTTATAAAGTATAAAAGACAAAATTGCCGCTACAACGATGATGATAAGCCCTCTTTTGGGGAAAGGCGTGTGCGCTGTAAGCTGCGACTCAACTTCTTGACTCATATTTTCTCCTTTGTATTAGTTTAATTGCATATAATATAAAATTTATCTCTATAAATAACTTAATCATTACTTTTTATCACAATTTTTATTTTAAATATTACTAATGGTAACAAATTTATATGCTTGTGGGAATACGGATATATTTCATAAAGCCATATTTGCTTGAATTGACTTGATAATATAAATAAATATTTAATATTTTGTTACAAATACCTTTATTTTTATTGTTGATTTTAATCAGCTTTTGATATAATATTTTAGTTTATAATGTTTATTTTTGAAGTTTTAAACAAGGCTTATAGTTGTTTTATGCTTATGAAAATATAAATTTAAAACTATAATATAAATTTGAAAGGATAATAAATTTACATTATACATTATCACTTAAATTTAGCAACATAAAGGCGATAAATATTAAAATAAATTATATAAAAAGGAGTAAATATGAGTTGTGCGGTATATATCGATATCGCTGCTAAGCAAAACTACATCTTTAGTTCAAATAAACTTAAAGATATAGTCGGAGCTAGTGAGATTATCAGACAAGTCACAAACAAAGATTTAGAAAAGACTTTTGTTAAAAAATATCCTAAATTTAAAGAGCCAGATGGAAATTTTGGTGGCGGAAACGCTCTTTTGTTTTTTGATGATGAAGTAAGTGCTAAGGATTTTATCAGAATATACTCAAAACATTTGCTTGAGGCTTTTCCATCTTTAACTCCATATTTTTTACTCGACGCTAAATTTGATGAAAACAACTATCAAGAAAGTATCAACAAAACTCACGAAAAACTAGAAAAGCTTAAAAACAGCTATTTTCCACTCACTCAACCACTAAATTTAGGTATAGAATCGCTTTGTCCAAACAGTGATTTTCCAGCGATTGTCAAAGATAATAGCAAGAGTGGAAAGAGTAAATTTTACAGCAAATCAACTATGGCTAAACGAAATATGAGCGAAAAGGCAAATGCTAATTTTAATGAATTGTTTAATGATGTTTTGATTAATAAATTTAATGATAAGTTTTGCTTTTCACTAGAAATCGATAAAATAATCCACGATGAAAACTCCTACGCTGCTATCGTTCATATCGATGCAAACGAGCTTGGAAGTAGAGTTAAACAGCTTAAAAGTTTTAACGTTGCCAAAGAATTTTCACAAGTCGTAGATACAAATATGAAAAAGGCGATGGAAGAGACGATTAAAATCCTAGCTTCTAAATTTAAAAATGGAAAGTTTGATGGAGAGTTTTTTGATGGAGCAAATTTAGAGCTTAAAACAGATGATGATAAATTTATCTTGCCATTTCGACCTGTTGTTTTAAGTGGAGATGATTTGACCTTTATCAGCGAGGGGCGACTTGGAGTTTTTATAGCAAGAACATTTATAAATGAGCTTAAAAAACTGCCTTTAAATTTTGTTTCAAGCGATGATAAAAAACTCAAACAACCACTTTTTGCAAGCGGAGGAATCGCTATAGTCAAGGCAAAAACTCCGTTTTTTAAAGGCTATACCTTTGCAGAAGAGCTAACGACAAGCGCTAAAAAACTTCTTAAAGAAAGCACAAATAAAGATGAAAAAACGAGCATTGATTTTTTTATCCTATCTTCTGGAATTTTGGGCGAATTTGATGATGTTAGAAAGAGATATTTTACAAAAGATAGTAAAGAGCTTTATAATGGTGGTTATAGTGAGGCTGATTTTGCAAGGCTTGTCAAACTTATGCAAGAGTTAAAAGATATATCAAAAAACAAAATTATGAAGCTTAGAGATCTAGCTTTTGAAAGCGAAGAAAGCGTTAAAAAATATCTTGAAGTTTATTGTGATAACAAATTGATTAAAGATAATAAGCTTGAATTTAAAATGCTCGTAGAAGCCATAGAGCTGATGAAATTTTATCCGATTTTTGATGGCGAGTTTTATAAAGGAGAGCAATCATGCAAAAACAACTAGAAATTACGCTAAAAAGCAACGCTCTTATAAGCAATGGCGATGGATATGGGCTGGTTGATGTTGATTCGATTAGTGATGAGTTTGGAAGATTTTATATCCCAGCAAAACGTTTAAAAGGAGTGTTAAAAGAGAGCGCGACCGAAGTTTTAGAGATGCAAGGAAAACTAGATGATGAGATAAAAAATCAGATAAACAAGCTCTTTGGAACTTCTAAAGAAAAAGGCAAAATCAGCATAGAAAACGCTATCATAGATGAGAGCGAATTTCTTAAACGGCTTAGCATTTTTGGTAAAGAACGTGTAAAATCACTTAAATCTATGGTTATTAACCAAACTTCTATCGATGAAAATGGTGTAGCAAAGTCTGGAAGTCTAAGAAGGATGAGAGTCATAAAAAGTGGTAATAAATTTAGCACTAAAATCGAGCTTGAGGAAGATTTAAAAGATAAATTTAAAGAGTTGTTAAATCATGCTATAAAAAACTTAAAACGCCTTGGCAGTAGTAGAAACAGAGGTTTAGGCGCGGTTGAGTGTGAGCTTGTGCCGATAAAAGATAGTAAAAAATCACTAAATTTTAACCTTAAAAACAGCTGCATAGTTATAAATTTAACTCAACCAACCGCAATCACTTTAAAAAAAGGCGATGATTTTAATATCCAAACATACGACTATCTCCCATCAACCACGCTAAAAGGTGCGATTTTAGCAAAGCTTAGAAGTATAAAAAAAGATGATTTAGCAGATGAGTTTGAAAAAGCGATAGTAAAAAATGGCTATCTTTTTAAAGATAACAAAATTTACCGCCCTACTCCAAATATACTTGAAAAGTATAAATACGAAAACAGTAACGAAGCGCTTGATAAATTTAGCACAACAAACGGAAAAGAACCTGAAGCAAAATGCTCAAAACTAGGTGGTTTTTTCTATGCAGATGGCAAAACGATAGAATTAATAAAACCTAAAAAAGAGAGCTTTTTTCATATACAAAGAAGCAGAATTTCTCAAAGTAGCGATAAAGAAAACGGAGCTATTTTTACCTATGAATCTCTTTGTAGAGATCAAAGCTTTTGCGCTGAAATTTTATGCGAATCCACTCTTTTAGAAAAAGTTAAAACCGCTTTAGGAAGCGAGTTTGCCTTGCAAATTGGAAGATCTAAAAACGCTCAATACTCAAAAACGCAAGCATTTATAAACGTGGTTAATAAAGCAAAAGAGCAAAATTTAAAATCAAAAGCTTATTTGGTTTGTGAAAGCCCACTTATCTTGCTTGATGAATTTGGCGTACAAAGCCCAACTTTGGCTAACTTAAAGCTATATATAGACTCTTTGTTAGAGTGCGATTGTGAGATTGTCAAATCATCAGCTCGTTTCTCAAGACAGCAATCTTATAAGCTAAGCTATAAATGCAAGGTAAAAGAGACCTTAGGTTTTGAGAGTGCAAGTACGTTTTTAATCGATTTTAAAAAAGAATGCGATATCTCAAAGCTTGAAAAAGGGCTTGGAGAATTAGTAGAGTTTGGTTATGGGCAGGTTAGAGTATATGATGAGTTTAAAGACTTTGAATTTATAAATTTAAACGACAAAGAAAAATCAAGCATTATCGAAGAAGTTTTTGATAATCAAAAAGAGCTTTTGTTTAAACTTTTAGAGGAGTATTTTTATGAGAAGATGTGTTTGAACGGATTTAAAGAAATCGCAGTCAAAGACGAAAACATCACATCTAGCGAGTACTCTAGGCTTGAGAAAATCGTATCTTCATCATCAAAGCAAAAAGATTTAAAAGATAAATTAGAAGCTAAAAAAGAGAACAACACCAACGAACTAACAACCTTTAATCAAAAGATAAAAAACAAATTTATACAGATAAATGACTGGTTTGATAAAATTCCCGAATTTGATAGCGTAAAAGATAAAATCAGTGAAAATTTATACAACGAATTCGTAGATAGTCGTGGATATGAGCTTCAAAAAAGATTTCTAATCAGCCTTATTAGATACCACAGAAACGTAAAAAAGGATGTAAAATGAGCCAAAATCCAAGAATAACAAAAAAATTTGTCTTAAAAGCCACGCTTATAAACAAAACAGCATTTAGCATATCAAGTGGCGAGGGCGAGTTTATAGATAGTATTGTAGTTAAAGATGCAAATGATAAACCTTATATCCCAGCAAGTTCGCTTATAGGAGTTTTGCGAAGTGAGTGTAATAAATTTAGTCCAAACAAAACAGCTTTTGATGAGTTTTTCGGAAGTGGAGATAAACCAAGTGCGATTTGTATAAATGACTCGAGTTTAAATGGAAACGGCGAGATAAATTTGCGAAATGGTGTGAAAATAGATCCTAAAACAAACATCGCTAAAGATGGCGCATTATACGACTTTGAGTGCGTTGTAGCTGGGAGTGAGTTTGACTTTCAAGCAGAGCTTACACTTCGACAAATGCACGATGAAAAGGCGATTTTAGAGATTTTTGATACGCTTTGTTGTCTTATCAAAAATGGCTTTAGCATAGGCGCAAAGACACAAAATGGACTTGGAAAAATCAAATGCAAAAAGCTTGAAATTTGTAAATTTGACTTCGCAAATGATAAAAATGCCTTTGAAAACTATATAAATGCTAAATTTAGTAATAACTATGAGCCAAAATTTAAGCCTGAAAAGCTTTCAAACACAACTGAAATTTCACTTAGCTTAAATATAATAAATTCACTTCTCATAGGCTCAACTCCAGATGAAAAAAGCGACGCAGATGTAGTGAGTCTTAACGAAAATGGCGAGTTTTTACTAAGTGGCACAAGCCTAAAAGGAGCGTTGCGAAATCAAGCTTTAAAAATCGCAAACACCTTTGCTAAGGGCGATTTGGTTGATGAGCTTTTTGGTTATATAAGCGAAGATAAAGAACAAAAAGCTAAAAAATCGCGCATAAAAGTTAGCGAAACACAGATAAATAAAGCTGTTAGAAAGCTTCACCAACGTATCAAAATCGATCGTTTTAGCGCAGCGACAATCGATGGCGCACTGTTTGATAGTGAAGCTATTTTTGGTAGTGATGATATGCTTGTAAATTTAGAAATCACTAATGCTTCAAAGCAAGAGTTAGGACTTATCTTGCTTACGTTAAAAGACCTTTGCACGGGCTTTTTAGCAGTTGGAGGCAATAAAAATATCGGGCGAGGCGTATTTAGTGGCGAGATAGAAAAAGTCCTTCATAATGGCGAAGATTTAAGCAAAGATTATGAGCGCTTAAACGCTTTTGCAAGCGAGTTTAGCAACGGAGGTGCGAAATGAATGATAAAATAAGAGTAAATTTAGACAAGATTTTCTTTGAAAATTTAAAAAACAGCTTAGTAAATGAGATAGAAGATGGTTGGGGAATTTTTTGGTTAAAAGATGAGATAAAATTTGCTAAGATTGCCCATAAAAGAGCTGAATTTTATGATAATTTTAAGCTAAATGAAGATGAGATTTTAGAAGCTAGAATTTTTAACAAAGATAAAGAAATTTATCTTTTTAGGCGTTTTGGCGAGCTAGAGGCTTGGCTTATGGATGATGAAAATAAAGAGAAAGAAGATGATTTTCTTGAAGAAACTATCAACTTGCTTGGCTCAAATCCAACGCCACTAAAAGATGGCTTTTATAAGCTAGAAGCAGAGAGTGGCTCAAGCTTCATACTTCCACTTGATAAAGAGTACAAAACTGTACAAATCGTCCGCAGAAACTATCTAGTTATAAGCGAAAATTCTCAAGTTTCTTATGGGGATTTTAGACTTGTAGAGATAAAAGGAGAATAAGATGGTAAATCAAAATAATAAAACACCAAAAGCAGTTACTTATGACGCTCATGCACCATATAACTTTGTTCCATTAAATGATAAGGTTGTAGAATTTGATAAAATTTTGGATTTAAAGCTTGATAAAGATGAAAATTTAGAGTCAAAAGAAGATAGCGAAATTTATGGTTTAAGCAAGTTTCATGATGGCGCAAACAGTGGATTTATCGAGCTTGAGATAGAGGCTTTAACTGCGATTTTTGTTGGAGATAGTAACAAAAATAGCACAATGTTTTACAACATTAACAACAACTACCAAATTCCGGCAAGTTCGCTTCGCGGTATCATAAAAACTCTTGTAGAAGTTGCTAGCTACTCTAAATTTATGACTTTTAATGATAGTAGGTTTTACTTTCGTGATGTGGCTGGAAAATCAGGCAATAGTCTTAAATCTATTTATTCAGATAAATTAGTTAGACTAGTTATATCAGAAGAAACCAATACAAAAAAAACAGAACCAAAGTCAGAAGCTGGTTTTTTACAAAAGATAGATTCAAGACATTATCAAATAGTCCCAGTTAAAATGGAAAAACGACTATATATTGATAAATTTGGCACTGATTCATACAAATATCCAAAAATGAAAATTGAATATACAAATAAAGGATATGAAGTTTATTCTGGGTATATGAAAAGTTTTAAAAAAGACAAAAAGTCAGGAAAAAAAATTGATACAAGTAAAAAGCATTA
This sequence comes from Campylobacter geochelonis, assembly GCF_013201685.1. Lineage (NCBI taxonomy): Bacteria > Pseudomonadati > Campylobacterota > Epsilonproteobacteria > Campylobacterales > Campylobacteraceae > Campylobacter > Campylobacter geochelonis. The sequence goes on from NZ_CP053844.1 coordinate 56,050, forward strand.
TTATGAATTTAATTTACCAGATAAAAATATACAAGCTTTTACTGTTCCATATGAAACTATTAAATTATACAAAGAAGATAATCTTAAACAACAACCGCAAAGAAAAAGAAGTGGTTTTATAAATTTATTAGATGAATTAGAAAAATATACAAAAAAATACCCACATGGAGTTCCTTGCTTTTACATAAAAAATGAGATTAAAAACGAGGTAGAGATTTTTGGACATACGCCGTATTTTCGTATCCCTTATTCTAGAAAAATCTCCTCTTCTATCCCGCTAGAACTTAGAAATAAAACCAAATTTGACCTAAGTGAAGCTATCTTTGGAAAAGAGACGATAATAGCAAGTAGAGTGTTTTTTGAAGATGCGAAGCTAAAAAGTGAGGCTAAATTTGAAAAAGAGGAAAATCTTATCTTATCAAGCCCAAAACCAACTTCGTATAATCTATATCTTGAAAATACAAATTTAAACAATATTTCTCAAATCAAACATTACGATAGCCCCGAAAGCAAAATTCGTGGTTATAAATTTTATCATCATAAAAACCATCGATACGAAAATACGCCACAAAGCAGCATTACAAAAACAGTCAAACCACTATCAAAAGGAGCAAAATTTAAAGGTAAAATTCGCTTTGAAAACTTAAGCGATATCGAGCTTGGAGCGTTGCTTTTTGTGTTAAATTTACCAAAAAACTGCCAGCATAAAATCGGCATGGGCAAACCTCTTGGGTTTGGCAGTATTGATATAAAAACGACTTTAAAGTTGGTTGATATCAAAGAAAGATATGCAAATGTTTTTGATACAAAAGGTGGATTTTATCAACCGGTTAAAAGTGGCATAGATATGAGTTGTTTGAAAAAAGAATTTGAGAAATTTATCCTTGAAAAAATAGACTCTAAAAACACTTCGCTTTGGGATGAAGACAGGCTTAAAGAGTTAAAAGTTATGCTTGATTTTACGAACAAAGACAAGCTAAAAAACAGATCATATATGGAACTTGATAGCTTTAAACATAAAACAAAAATCCTACCACGCCCAAGCGAACTATAAAAAAAGGACTAAAATGAGAAAAATAATATCGTTTTTACAAACTAACTCAAAGAATAAGAAATCACAATATCATATTGGTGAATGTGAAGAATTTATCACTAAAGAGAAGTTTTACACATCAACAGATGCTTTAGTAAATTCAAAAAAAAGAATAGATGCTGAATTTATCTTAATAGGCAAAGAAAAGGATTTTAACAACATATCCAAGCTTGTAGAAAATCCTCCAAAATTTACTAAAATCACCTACACCCAAAATGCTTATGAAAAACTTTTTAATGATATTGCAAAAGCCATAAATCATAACGAGCTTGATAATAAATCATATCAAAACGATTATGAAGTTATCATTGATATTACTCACTCATCAAGGGATAATGCATTCATCGCGGCATTAAATATGCTTTTAAACAAGCTTAAGCCAGAACTAAAATATAAAATAACAATTATCCAAGCAAGATATATAGAAGATAAAAAAGAAGAATATGAATTTGTAAAACTTGACCGCTATATTAAAATTATGCAATCCTCTTTTGCTTTACTTAGTTTTAAGCAGTATATAAAAGTTCCAAATTTGTCTATCGATGATGATTTTTATAAAAATCTTAAACGATTTAGTGAAGCATTTTTATCTAATCAAATAGATAAATGTCAAGATGACTATACTGAATTAAAAAATAGTTTAAAAAAAGAAAAAAATGGCGAACTAGCATATTTATCCGAATTTATCGATGATATTTTAGGTGATTTAAGCTTTTTTGATGAGATTACAAATCAAACTCCAAGATATCAAATATACTTTAATGTGGCTGTATTTTTACACAAAAAAGGATATTTTTTAAACTCATCACAGTTTTTAATCGAAGCTATTCCATTTTATATCTATGATTGTTTAAAAGAATTTATAAAATACAAAAATAATAAAAAGATTAATAAAGATATAAGTAAGCTATGTAAAAACTTTTTATTTGGCAAAATATATCGAGATAAACAGCTATCTTGTTATTTTAATTTTGGTGGGAATGATGAATTTATCTATAACATCTACTTTGATAAATTTAATATTTTAAACAATCTTAGAAAAAATATAGGCGGTATCAGACACAAACTTACTCATATTGAAGAAAACTCAGATGTTTCACAAGATGATTTAAAAAAACAAATAGACGAATTTCGCGAACAGATAATAGACAATGATATTTTAAGAGATTTATCGACTAAAGAGTGCAATATTCAAAATTATACAGCTTATAAATTGAAAGAATTTATAGAAAAAACTAATAAAAAAATGAATTCTCAAATACAAGAAAAGAATTTTTATGATATTTATATCAAAACTTACATTGAAAATGATTTAGCTAAAAATAAAGAAATTTTTGAATTCTTTGATAAAAACAAAAAAGAGGTTCAAACCTTATATAACAATATTAAGAAAGAAAAAATTACCCAAATTTACGATGAGAATTTACAATGAAACTTCTTCTTTTATTTTCGCACTCTCTAACAAACGAGCAGATTAAAGATGCAAAAAACTCGCTTAAAATCACTGAATTTATATCTCTTCCGCAAGATTTACAAGGCCGATTTTCTCAAGTTCCAGCCGAACTTGAGAGTCTAGATGAGTTTGCTAAACCATTTTATGAGTTTATCAAAGCAAGTGCAACAAAGGGCGATTTTGTCTTGGTTCAGGGCGATTTTGGGCTTAGTTATAAGCTAGTTGAGTTTTGCAAAAGAGCAAATTTAAAACCAGTTTATGCCACTACAAAACGAGATGTTGTTATAGATGAAGATGGTGTAAAAAAGAGCATTTTTAAACATGTTAAATTTAGAGAATACTAGATGTTTGAAAAAACTTTGGAGCAAATTTTAAGCGATAAAAACATCCAAATCGCTCTAAATTCGCTCAAAAAAACTGCTCTTGGCATTGATAATCTAAGCGAGTTAAACGAGCATTTTATACACAAGCTAAAACAAAGTTGCCTAAACCAAACTTATGTTCCAGAGCCGGTTTTGCAAAAACTTATCCCCAAAAGCGATGGCGAAAACTATCGCAAGCTAGCCATCTCATCGCTTAAAGACAAACTCATACAAAAAGTCCTTGCAAACGAGCTTGCGTGGTATTTTGATAAGCATTTTTCGGATAAATCCTACGCTTATAGACCGGGAAAATCTTATAAAAATGCTATTTTTCGTTTGCGAGATTTTCTAAGAGTAAAACCATATTTTGTCATTAAAAGCGATATAAAAGATTGCTTTGAAAGCATAAATCATAGCAAGTTAGTAGCGCTTTTGGCTAAATATATCAAAGATAAAAGAGTGCTAAATTTGGTAGAAATTTGGATAAAAAATGGTATTTTTAACCGCCAAACTTACATCAAACACTCTAAATTTGGTATCCATCAAGGCGATGTTTTAAGTCCGCTTTTAGCTAACATTTATCTTAACCAAATGGATAAATTCCTAGAAACAAATAATGAAATTTTCATAAGATATGCCGATGATTTCGTGATTTTAGCAGATGATGAAAAGTTCGTGCAAGCTAAGATAAATTCTTTAAAAACTTTTCTTTCTACTATAGATTTATCGCTTAAAGATACCAAAACAGCCATATATTCGCCAACTCAAAGTTTTGAGTTTTTAGGAGTTAGTTTTTATGGTTCAAATTTAAGCATAAATGAAGCTAAATTTGACAAAATTCAAGAAAAAATTTACGCTCTATCTAAAAGCAATGATTTTAAAACAGATTTTAACTCATACATAGTCCATCTTCAAACCATATCTTTAAATCTTATTAAAACCGACCAAACACAATTAAAACGCTTTATATATGCACTTAAAAAATGCGTTAGTTTGTATATAAAAAACAAAACCACGCTTAAAACTCGTCTTGAAATTTTTACTTTTTTAGATACATTAAATTTTGCTTTAAATTTCAAATCAAAGGGCGAAAAAGATGAATTTTATAACCAAATTTATGCCCTAACGCGTGAAAAACAGGCGTTAAAAGCAAAACCTCAGCCAAATCCACAACACGTGCTTAACAAAAAGAAAAAACACTATTTAGAACAATTTGCCCAAAACTCACTTTTGCACATCTCTACGCCACACTGTTTTCTTGGTGTTAGTAATGTAAACTTTGTCATTCGCTACAAAGGCAAAGTCATCTTAAAAGTTAGAATAGATCAAATTCATCAAATCATCATCGCTTGCGATATTTCTCTTAGTACAAACGCCATAAAAGCGGCTACTAAAAGAAATATCAGCATAGATTTCCTTGGCTTTAACAACCAAATTTATGCCAGTCTTTTTTCTCATACAAGCACCATTACTCCAGCTTACAAAGCTCAAATTGATTTTTTAAACTCACCAAATTCGCTAAATTTAGCCAAAGAATTCATTAAAGCCAAAGCTACAAACCAGATAAATTACCTAAAATATCTTGATAAACACTATAAAATTCTTGCTTCAAACATAGATAAAATGCACAAAAATCTCAAAAAAGCACTCATCAGCGCCACTACTACAAGCGAACTTATGGGCTATGAAGGAGCTATATCTTCGCTTTATTTTGACGCTATCGCCTCCACGCTAGAAGATAAAGAGTTTAAACGAGTAGGAAAAGGCGCGACTGATTTGGTAAATTCTCTTTTAAATTATGGCTATGCCATACTCTATAGCACGGTTCAATCAGCCCTTATAAAAGCTGGTTTGTATCTAAATATCAGTTATTTTCACGTAAGCGCTAAATTTAGCCTTAGTTTTGATTTTATTGAGGAGTTCAGAGTTGTCGCGGTTGATAGAGTGGTTTTTACGCTCTTGCATCAAAAAACAAAACTTAGTTTAAAAGATGGTTTGTTGGATGTGCCAACTAAGAAAAAACTCACTCAAAAGGTAGCTCTTGCTCTACTTAGCACGCATAAATACAAAAATGAAGAGCTAAATTTAGAACAAATCATACAAGCTCAAGCCTATCTTTTACGAAAGCAAATTTTTAACGAAGCCAAATACAAGGGCTTTTTAGTCCGTTTTCAAGGATAACTATGCACTATATCATCTGTTATGACATCGCCCAAACCAGACGCCGAACCCGCCTTGCCACGCTTCTTGAAGCTATAGGAACAAGAGCCAACAAATCAGTCTTCGAAGCTAAGCTAACAGCAAAAGAGCTTGAGATTTTTATAGCCAAAGCAAAAGCTATCATCGAGCCTAAAACAGATAGCGTTTTGATATATCCTTTGTGTTTTGACTGTATGATAAAATCCTTAAGTCTTGGACAAAAAGGGGTTTTTGAAGTAAAAGATAGCTTTGTTTAAGAGCTATTTGGTCGCTTTTGATTTGTAAATTTTACGAGTTACATCGTGCTATATAAATTTGATTATCTATAAATTTTTAAACACGGTTTTTATTTTTGGTTCCGCCATGATTTCAATATATTTTAAGATATTTTTAACAAATTTATCACTTTAGAGTTTCTAACTTTTTATATTTTAAAACTCCCAAATTTAGAGCTTTTTGGTTTTTTGCTCTTTTAAAAAAGTTAGAAACTCAATAAATTTAGTATTTTTAAAAACACACTTTCTAATTTTTATAATTATTTAAATTTTAAAAGCCCATTTTTGCGGTATTTTAAAACTTAGATTTTTCTTAAATTTGGAAACTATACGCAGTTTAAAAATTTCCCCATTCGACTTTCTAAATTTTTAAATCTCAAAAACCACCATTTTACCGATACTTTAAGGACAAATTTAGCAAAACTATCGATTTATACATTTTAAAAATCAATAGAGTTTCGAATAAATTCGATCAAATTCAGCTCTCACAGGCTTTTGCTTAAAGAATTTATAATCATTAAAAAAGTATAATCATCTTGCAAATAACTAAATTTACAGTGTTTAGACACTTTCTCCGATTATTAGGGGATTGAAACCGATATTTAGTTACTGATTGTGTTCTATAATCTAGTTTAGACACTTTCTCCGATTATTAGGGGATTGAAACCTTATTAGGTATCTCCCTGTAATCTATGGAAGGACCAGAGCCTTGTTTAGACACTTTCTCCGATTATTAGGGGATTGAAACAATTACTCTAGCTGTTGTAGGAAGCTCTTTTAATACCATGTTTAGACACTTTCTCCGATTATTAGGGGATTGAAACTTTTAAATCTACAAATGTTAATTGCTAAGTTGGGGTTTAGACACTTTCTCCGATTATTAGGGGATTGAAACTTAGCATTTCCTTTTACTACAGCATCTCCAAAGACTTCAGGTTTAGACACTTTCTCCGATTATTAGGGGATTGAAACAAAAATAAAACTATGCGCATCGCTTATGTGAGTTATACTACGTTTAGACACTTTCTCCGATTATTAGGGGATTGAAACTTAGCATTTCCTTTTACTACAGCATCTCCAAAGACTTCAGGTTTAGACACTTTCTCCGATTATTAGGGGATTGAAACAAAAATAAAACTATGCGCATCGCTTATGTGAGTTATACTACGTTTAGACACTTTCTCCGATTATTAGGGGATTGAAACACTCTTTCTAACTCTTTTTTAATATTCATTTTTTTTTGTTTAGACACTTTCTCCGATTATTAGGGGATTGAAACAGCATCTATACTATGGACTATGTTTACCGCTAGGCTTCTCCACTGTTTAGACACTTTCTCCGATTATTAGGGGATTGAAACGTTAAAAGGGAATTAACAGCCCCTACACCTGTTACCACGTTTAGATACTTTCTCCGATTATTAGGGGATTGAAACAAACTATTAAAGATATTTTTAAAATCTTTATTTTCAATCTTTGTTTAGACACTTTCTCCGATTATTAGGGGATTGAAACGCTTTCTGATGCCTTTTCGGCTTTTTGTTCCCTTCTAGAGTTGGGTTTAGACACTTTCTCCGATTATTAGGGGATTGAAACCTAATACTATTACTCTATTTCCTACTGTTCTTGTTTGTTTAGACACTTTCTCCGATTATTAGGGGATTGAAACTTTTTTATAACTAACGCCTTTTCTTGTTGTGTAGGTTTTTTGTTTAGACACTTTCTCCGATTATTAGGGGATTGAAACCCTTTGAGGTAGAAATGTTCATCCTCTTTTTTTTCATTTTGTTTAGACACTTTCTCCGATTATTAGGGGATTGAAACGCTTTGTTGGCGACTGCTGTCGCTACTTGTTGGTCTGACAATTCCGTTTAGACACTTTCTCCGATTATTAGGGGATTGAAACGCTTTATATGTATAGCCACCATTAACTTAGGTATGTTGAAGTTTAGACACTTTCTCCGATTATTAGGGGATTGAAACAAGATATAGTTATCTTAAGGAATTTGAAGGAGAAACCTTCAGGGTTTAGACACTTTCTCCGATTATTAGGGGATTGAAACTTACTAGCTTTGTAACAGTCAACTAAAATGGACTGTTTAGACACTTTCTCCGATTATTAGGAGATTGAAACTCAGTTATGACACCCCAGATGTGGTATTTACCACCCGAGTTTTGTTTAGACACTTTCTCCGATTATTAGGGGATTGAGATAGAATTTGCATATAAGCAGTAGGTTTTATAAAAATTTAGCTTTAGCCAAATAAAAAAGAGGTATAATTAAATTTAAATTATAAAACTTGGAGAAGATATGGGCGAATTTTTTATGTCTGCTATAACTTATATGGACTATGTTACTATTATCTTTGCTTTTGCGACGATGTTTGCTGTTTTTTGGCAGTGGTATTTCAGAAGAAAAGACAATAACGAAATAACAATTTATATAGATAAAGATGGCGAAAAAAACGAGCTTCCTATCAAAATTTTGCGTAAAAATATCTCTCGCGCTGAGGTATTTGGCATTTTAGGGGCTTTGCATACTGGTCAACAATGGTCGATAAAATACACTTCAACAGTAGAATTTATGCAAGATATTTTACAAATTCAACTGTATAAAAAAGATTTTTTAGAGATAAAACTAACAAGCAATGACAACTTCCAAACAGATATCGACTACTTATAAAAACACCTTTTATAAAATCAAATTAAAATTCTAAAGCTAAATCGGCTTTAGAATTTAAAAACTACTTTGATTTAAACCCATAACTTTTTATTTATAGACATTATATGTCCATAACAAACACTACAATTCCTTTGTTATAAATCAAATAAAGGAAAAATTATGAAAGCTAATCTTAACCAACTAAACAAGATAAACTACCTATCTCATATGACATCTTTACAAAATTTAGAAAACATTTTAAAGCATGGATTACAAAACCACTATACAAAATACAAAGTTACAGATATAAGTAACACCGAAGTAAATGCTAGACGAGAGGTCAAAGAGAACATTTACGGGCATAAAATTCACGAATACGTTCCATTCTACTTCAACCCGCGAAATGCCATGCTATATCGTAACAGATACGAAGATGATGTTATCATCCTTGGATTTAGCGTTATGATAGTTAAAGCAAACAAAGTCTTGTTCTCAAACAAAAATGCCTCTAAACGAGATGTTAAATTCACAAAAAATTTGTCTGATTTGGTCGATGAAGAGTTTATAAATTTCAAAGATGTATTTTCTACTAGCTGGTGTAACAACCATATACGAAATGAAGAGTTAAAGGCTGTGATGATGGCTGAAGCTTTGGTTTATAAAAGCGTTGATATATCAAATTTGCGTTTTATTATCTGTAAAGATAAAAGCACAGCGGATAAAATAAATGCTAAATTTAGGCTTAAAGGTATTAAGGTTATAATAGATTCAAGCAAGTTTTTTTAGGAGTTAAAAATGCTTAAAGTTAAAATGGGAAATATATTTAATTCAAAATGCCAAACCATAGTAAATACAATCAACTGTGTAGGAGTTATGGGTGCTGGGATTGCGTATGAGTTTAGGCTTAGATATCCAAATATGTATGAAAAATATCTAAATTTGTGTAATTTCGATAACCCAAATAGGATAAAAACTGGTAATCTTTGGCTATATACGCCATCAAACAACGAAATTCAAAGCTTTAAACAGATACTAAATTTCCCTACAAAAAACCACTGGAAATTTCCATCAAAGATAGAATTTATAGAAGCTGGACTTAATAAATTTAGCCAAACATATAAAGACAAAGGCATTACAAGCATAGCATTTCCGCTTCTTGGCGCAGATAAAGGCGGTTTGGATAAAGAAGTGGTTTTGAATTTGATGAAAAAGAAGTTAGAAAAGCTGGATTTGGATGTTGAAATTTGGGAGTTTGATAGGTTTGCAAATGATGATTTATACGATGATTTTAAAAACAAATTTCAAAGTATCGAGCTAAAAGAGCTTAAAAAAATAGCTAAAAATTTAGGGTTTAAAGGTATAAAATTTGCATCTATCCAAAAAGCATTAGATGATGAAAATATCAAAAGTATGAGCGGTATGTTACGCACAAATGGGCTTGGCGATAAAACTCTTGAAGCTTGTTTTAGACTTGTGATGAGTGGCAATGTTTTGACTCAAAAAAGCTTGTTTTAAGGAAGAAAATGAATAATCAAACAAAAAGAGTTTTAGCGCTTTTAGAAATGTTTAGCAAAGGCGAAATCGTTATCATAGAAAATTTAATGAACCATCCGCTATGGTATGGCCTAAGCGAAAAAACAATTCGTAGAGATTTAGATATCATAAAAAGCAATTTATCTCAAAGTTTTGAGTGCGTTAGAACTACAAAAGGCGCGTATAAAGCGGTAACTAACAGCTTGCTTGAAAATTTTGTTGATAACAAGATGTTAAGTTTGCTTGTGATTGCTTATAATATAGCTAAGAAAAATTCGCTTTTTTCAAGTCTTGATTTAAGCAAAGATGATAAATATATACTAGAAAACAAGATAAAAGAATCAAGCAAATGCTACGAGTTTATCAACAAAGCCATAGAGAATGGAAAGCTAAATTTAGATATGTTAAAAAGCATAGAATTTGCTATAAAACACGCTCATAAAATCACGCTAAAATACAACGCAAATAGCGAGAAAATCGTAGTTTATACAAATCCATATAAAATTATATTTATAAATGAAAATTTCTATCTTGTTACTTTCGCTGATGATATTTTTAGTGTTTTTAGGCTTTTAAATATCGAAGAAATTGCCGTTAGCAAAGACACTTTTCATAAAAATTATGAAGTTTTAGACTTTATAAAAACTATGCAAACGCCTTTTGCTAAATTCAGCCCAAATTTCAAAGAGAATTTAATAGATGTGAAGATAGTGGTTTTTGCGCAAAAAGCAAGGTATTTTAAAGCAAAAAAGTTTTTTAACTCACAAGTTATCGAAAAAGAAAACGATGATGGCTCGGTTATCGTGAGTTATAAATTTACTCAAACACTTGAAGTTAAGAGCTTTTTGCTTAGTTGGATTGAGGATATAAAAATTTTAGAACCAGCAAGTTTAAAAGATGAAATGAAAGAAATTTTGCTTAATTCGTTAGCAAATTTTAAGTAAATTCGCCAAATTTATATAAATTTAAACTTAAGTTATGTGTGATATAATTTTAAAAATATTAAATTACTAAAAGAAGTGTTAAATGAAACTTATAGCTACTCTTGGCTCTACCCCGCTAAAAGATAAACCATTTTCATATCAAATCGAAAATGAAATTTATAAAGAATTCCTAGCGTTTAAAGCCGTTCAAAGGCACTATGAAATCTTAGACAAAGATGTTACTATATTTGGTACAAAAGAGACATTGAGCAAACTTGGAAATGAGATAAAACATCATAAATTTGAAAATATAGATGATATACAAAAAAGCGAAGGGTTTAGCGATAACCAACTTGCTTTTTATATGTTTGAGCATATTTTTAATGACAAAGAAGATGATTTTATACTAGATATTACACAGGGATTTAGGCATTATCCTATATCTATTTTTTCCTCTATTTTGCTTTCTAAAAATTATAATCCACAAGCGATTTATTATGCTAAAACTACAGATGAAAATGCTCAAGAGTTTAAATTTATTGATTTACTCGAGACAATTTATAGTTCAAATTTAATTATTTTAATTAATACTTTTATTAAAACCGGCGGGGTTCCGGAATTTGGTAAAACAAATGGAGATATGGATAAACTTTATCCATTTCTTAAAAAATTAGGCAATGAACTCTCATTAAATCAATATCTCACTGCTATAAATTCGGCAAAACATATAGAAAAAATTATAGATAGTTTAAGAGATAAATTTAAGTTTTTAGATAAAAATTTTAATGAACTTACTAAAGATTTAAAACAAATTTCAAGTTTGGAAAATAAAAGTGAGTATATTCAACTTATAGAATTTGCCCAATTTGCACTTGATAAAAATCTATTAGTTCAGGCTATGCAATTTCTAATAGAGGCAATTTTAGCCTATTTAGACCAAAAACTACAAGAGAAATATCCAAATACACTAGTTGGTGTAAAAAAGCTCAATATCACAAAAAATACAAGAAAAACTTCGCAAGATATTTATAAGATAAGAAGCGCTATAAAAAGCGATATATTGTATAAAAAAACAATAAATAAGCAAAAATATCAAGCTATTTTTGGTACAAATCTATTAAATTTATTAATAAACTTAAAGGATATAGACATTAAAAGAAATGATATCTCTCACCCAAATTTTAAAAATACCGGCATTAGCGCGAGTCTTGTTTACAAATATATTAGTGATTTTAAAAAGATGGTTTTATGATAAAATATGCCTTTTTAAGCGTGGTTGGTATCGCAAATATTGTTCCAAAAGAGCCGTTTATCGGTTCTATGATTAGAGGTTGTTTGGGATATGCGCTTAGAAAAACGGTTTGTATTTTTCCAAATTTAGAGTGTAAAAAGTGCGCTAAAACGCATAAATGTGCTTATTATAAATTTTACGAAAACGAAAATGAGCTTTCAAATTTTCGTATCGATGTGAGCCTTTATCAAAAAACTTACGATTTTAAAATTTGGCTTTTTGAAGATGGAGTTTGTTTTATCCCATATCTCATCGTCGCTTTTGAATATATGCAAGAAATCGGGCTTGGACACGATAGGCGAAAGTTTACATTTGATAAAATTTTGCTTAATTCAAAGGTGATTTATGAAAATATGGTTTTGCTAAGTAAGGATTTTAGCAGTCTAACTTTCAAACCTAAATTTCAAGCTGATAATGTAAAAGTCATATTAAAAACTCCACTTAGAATCAAACAAGATGGTCATATAGCGCAATCCCTTGACTTAACGAGCTTTTTACGCTCGCTAGTAAGAAGAGTTTATCTTTTAAAAGGCATTAACAAAAAGGTCGATTTTACTCCAAAATTTAGCGATTTTAAACCAAATTTAGAGTTTTATAATCTGCAAAGATACAGCAACAGGCAAAAGAAAAAGCACGAAATCGCTGGGCTGATTGGGGAGTTTAAAATTTATGATTTAGACAAAACAAGCGTAGAGCTACTCGAACTTGCTAGCATAATCGGAGCTGGAAAATCAACAGCGCTTGGACTTGGAAATATTCAAATAGATATTATATAAATAAATTTAAACACGTGAGATATTTGTGCGTAAACTAAAAAATATTTAGCGCGATGGATATAATCTTGAGTTGCTATAAATTTTTATAATTTATAACTTTTATATAAAAAATATCCTAAATTTTATAAATTTCTTTTTGATTTTAGTGATTTAAAGTATGTTTTTAATATAAAACTACATATTAATAAATTTAATTTAGCTAATTTTATCATTTACCAAAACCACAAGCGCTACTAAATCAAACCAACTTATATGCTTTCGCCTCATTTTAACTGCGCAAGTCTATCAAATATCACTTCAATCTAAGCAAATTCTATACCCTATGCCAGATATATTTTCTATCAAATTTTGATCTGTTTTTAACCTTATCTTTTTTATAGTCATTCTAAGCGCTTCGTTGCTCATGCTCTTATCGCTCCAGACAAAATTTTCTATCACTTCATAACTTACGACTTTGTTTATGTTGCTAACTAGTAAAAAGAAGAGTTTTGCTTCGGTTTTTGGCATAAATATCTCTTCGCCATTTTTAAAGAGGACTTTTTGGCTTAAGTCATACTCATAAATGTTTTTAAATTTGATTTTGTTTTCGCATAAATTTTTTGTAGCCATTATAATTGTTGTTTGAAGCTCCTCGATTTTAAATGGTTTTCTAAGATAATTATACGCGCCAAGTTCGATTGAAGCTAGCATATTTTCGCTTGTATCATATGAAGTTATGATTATACAGCACAAGTGAGGCGCTCGTTTTTTAATCTCATCTATCATCTCAAGACCAGTTAAATTTGGTAAATTTATATCAGTTACAACGATATCAAACTCATCTTTAAAATACTTTTCAAAGCCTTCTAATCCATCTTTTGCGCTAACTAGTTTTTTGCAGTAAAACTCCAAAGACTGAGTTATGGCCAAACGAGTATTCTCATCATCTTCGACGAGCAAAACAGAGATATTTTTAAGTTTTGAAAGTATGTTTATGTCTAGCATTTTATCTGCTTTGCTATTTTTAGTAAAAAAATTGTAGGTTTTTTGTTTTTTAACAGCACTAAATTCCCTCCACATTTTTTTGAAGCTATCAGTTTTGAGATATAAAGCCCAAGCCCGCTGCTGTTTTTGGTGCTAAGAAATGGTTTGAAAATTTTATCTTTAAAGCCATCTTCTATGCCTTTGGCGTTATCGATAACTCTAACATTAAAAAATTCATCTTCTTTGCTTATAGATATCACTATTTTTGGCTCTTTTATATCTTTGGCGTTATTTAATGCTTGCTTTGAGTTTTGTATAAGGCAAGTGATGATTTGTTTAAATTCATTTATGTAATTTTTGCAAGTTAAATCTATATCTTTTTTGCACGATATCCTTATCTTTATCTTTGAGTGCTGCGAAAATAGTATAAAAATCGTATCATCGATAGCCTCTTTTATATCAAAAATTTGTGGTTTTTCTTCTACTTTATAAAAATTTTTAAATATACTCATTGTATTTGTCATATAGTCTATATTTTTAAGAGATCTATCGATGTTATCGTAAAAAATCTCATCATTAAGTCTACCTAGTTTTTTAAACTGAACTAAATTTCCCAAAAGTATCCCAAGAGCGTTTAACGGCTGTATCCACTGATGAGAAATCGCCCCAACCATCTGCCCCAATTCAGCCATTTTAGTCTGTGAAAATAGCAAAATTTCGTACTCTTGTTTTGCCTTTTCAAACATCTCTTTTTCTCTTTTTACTCTTTGGTTGTAAAAATATCCAAGGAAGATAAACAAAATCGCGCTTATAAGATAGATGGTAAAATTTCTTAAAAATTGTATATTTATCTTGTGATATATGTTCTTTTTTAAAGTTTTGGCAACTAAGATAAGTTGCGAGTTTTGAAGTGGTTTTATGGTTATGATTTCATCATTTGTTTCGTAATTTAGCGTTTTGTTTAAGTCGATATTTTTTATATCAAATTTAGCCTTTGATAACTCTAGTGCGCTGTTTGGATGAAGCAAGATGTTTAACTCATTGTCGATTAAAAACAAAAAGCCGTTATTTTCAAGTCTTAAGTCTAAAATTTCATTTTTTATATCATTAAATGACAAAATACCGCACAAAACGCCTTTTGGCAAGTGGTTTTCTACTATGCTTTGGCATATCGATATAACAGATGTTTGCAACCCAACATCTGCGTATGGTTTTGTGATATATGTGCTTGTTTGGGCTATGGTGTTTTTATACCAAGGACGCAAGCGTGGATCATAATTTTTTGGTTCGTTAAAATTCCTGCTAGATATACTTTTGCCTGTTTCATAACCGCTATAAACGCTTGAGAAATTCGCTATTGCTTGACTTTGGAGTAAAATATCTCTTATAGCTTCTTTATCTTTTTTTGAATCAAGATGTGTTATTAGGCTATTGATTGATTGCAAACTTAGCCTTTTGTTCTCTATCCACTTTTCTATTCTATAGCTAGAGCTTTTAAGGATATTTAGCTGCTCGTTTATTAAAATTTCTTTAACAAACGAGCGATTTAAGGCGTAATTACCAGCCATAAGAGATAGGAAAATGATAGAAAAAACAATAAAAAGTCGATTGTTATAAAAATTTTCTACCATTTTTTTCCTTTTGTTTTTATACTACCAATCCCCAACTGGTGGATGTTTTATCTCATAGAGTATTTTACCTAAATTTTTATGCCCTACATTTTTATGGCATGTGACGCAGTTCATTTTTTGAGTTGAGTCATCTTTAAATTTAGCATACAAAGCGTGCATGTCATCTATATTTTGGTTAGATGAGTTTATATCTAAAATAGTTTTATGACAGCTTAAACAGCCGCTATCATAGGTAAATTTATCCCTATTTTTTCTATTTTCTTGCCACGCTTTATCTTTAGCGTCATTAAATAGCATATAAGTAACTTCGCTTGCGCCATTTGCCGCTTTTTTAAATATATAGCCTACATATCCATCGTGTGGTAAGTGGCAATCAACACATTTTGCTTTAAAGCCATGTTTACTAGCGCCACCGTGAACATCGTTATGATAAGCACTCACCATAGGATCCATCCACTCATGGCAAACTGAACAAAATTTATCCTCTTGAGTATGGTGTACTAAAGCACTTCCGCCAAAAAATACCACAAAAGCAAATACCAAAAGAAGGCAAATTTGTATAGTTATCTTTTTCATCATATCTCCTTAAGGTACTAAAAGTTTTTTCATGCCATTTTGCGAATGGCACATTACACAGTAGTTTTTAGACTGTTTGTGCGTACTATGACAAGTGTTGCAGTCCATATTTGGATAGTGCGGACTAGCATGCACGTTATCATCATAACCTAAATGCCCTGTTTGCTCTGCTAGTTTTTCATAGCTTTTATGACAACTTAAACACTCATTTGTATTTAATCTTTTATAATCTTGCGGATTGCTTTCTTTATGGCAATTTTTACAATCAAATTGCAAGCTCTCATGCGCTTTAAAAGGGTAGTTTGCTTTGTCGTATTTGTTTGTATTATTTGCATTTAAATTTAGAGCCAGCACAAGTAAAAGTGATGCAAAAATAGTATAAATTTTTAACATTTTTTCTCCTTTTTTGCTAGAGTAGCTGCATTTTTACCTGCGATTCTTCCAAATACAAGACAATCAGGTATCGCACAGCTTCCTAGTCTACTAGCGCCATGTGGCCCACCAACTGCCTCTCCAGCTGCAAAAAGCCCCTCGATTGGTTTATCGTTTGTATCATATACGCGAGCATTTGTATCGATTTTAACGCCACCCATTGTGTGATGAACCTTTGGTATCGCACGCCACGCATAAAATGGCGGTTTACTAAGATCTGGCACCATATCTTTAAATTTAAAAAACGGCTTGTCAAACTCTTCATCTTTACCAGCGTGAGCGTATTTTGTGTAGTTGTCTACGGTTTGTTTTAGTCCATCATAAGGAATGCTATAAAATTTTGCAAGTTTTTCTAAAGTATCAAAAACTCTTATAACGCCTTTATCAATTCCTCTTTGGACATTTGCTTTTGTTGTGCCTTGCGCACCTACACTATCGCAAATGACAATCGGATGGGTTAAACTACCATCTGGGTTTTTATGAATTTTAAAAATAGCTTCAGAGCGAATTCGCCTATCGGCTAGCTCATTTACAAAACGCTTGCCAGTTCTAGCATCAACCATAACTCCATATGAAAATGCAGGTATCGCAAAAACAGGAGCTATGCCAAACCCCTCTTCATCAGGACTTCCCCATGGGCCTAGCTGAATCCATTTTAAATCAACCGTTGATGCGCCATTTTTCATCATAACTTTAAGCGCTTGAGCTGTAGCTCCATAGTGGTTTGTACATCCAAGATCTGGAGTTACATCTTTGTTTATCTCTTGTCTGAATTTAATATCATATGAAAACCCACCAGTTGCCATAACTATGCCACCGTTAATTTTATAAAATTTAACATCTCCGCTTTTGTTATCTGCTTCATCTTTGCTTTTATCAAAATCAAAGTCGTGGTTTTCTCTTACTTTAGCGCCGATAATCTTGCCATTTTCATCGCGGATAAAATCATCTAAAATAACGCGAGTTCTAATAGTCGCGCCATGCTTCATCGCGTATTCTTGAAGTGGGATTGTAATCTTGCCGCCTGAGTTTATCTCTGGCCAAATCGTTCTTGGAACACTATGTCCGCCAAATTGACCTAAAGCATCGCGGTAGTAAACGCCTTTTTTAAGAGTCCATTCATACGCGTCATTTCCGTTTTTTGCGATGACTTCTACTAAATCCATTCTATTTAGTCCAAGACCGGCTTTTAAGATATCTTTTACATAAAGATCATAAGAATCTACTATGCCTCGCACTTTTTGATAGTTAGAATTTACAACAGCAAATGCCCCGCCATTGATGGCTGAGTTTCCGCCAAGGACGGGCATTTTATCTATCATTATGGTTTTTGCTCCCTCATCTAATGCTTGACAGGTTGCAGAAGAGCCAGCAAAACCAGAACCCACAACTAGCACATCCCACTCTTCATCCCATTTAATCTCATCTATAGCAAAAGCACTTGTTGGTGCGATTGCTGCTGAGCTAAGCAAGGCAAGAGTGCCTAAAAAATCTCTTCTACTTTTCATAACTTATCCTTAAAAACTATAGCTTAATCCAGCCCCAACTTGCGTTAGACTCGGATATCCAGGTTGTGCTTTAAATACTTGATCATATATAACAAACGCATTTAGGCTACTTGTTAGCGGATAGCTTAGCCATGCGCTAAATTCATTTTGTCTAAAAGTCTTATCGCCAGTTGATACGGTTTTATACTGTGTTGTTCCATAAAGTGCTGTGATTGAAAGCTTTTCTACCATAGTTGAAACCATGGCGTAGTATGTATGAGCATCTCGTTCATACATAACATCTCCCTCTTCAAAAGGAACGATTTGATCGCCTCCAAGCCCCATATGTCCCCAGCCAATCTCTTTGCCAGAAGTTACATAGGCTAAAGTTAGCTTTGTGTCTTGATACTTTGTATAAGCAGTCGCTTCAAATGCTTTGCCTTTATCATCGCTTTTTTTCTCTTTGCTTTGTGCATAGTGAAGCATACCACCAAATGAAAGCTCATCGTTTATATAGCCATCATACATTAGCTTTGCGCCAACAGCTGAAAATAAATCTTGAGCGTATAAACCATAAATTTTTGCACTCAAACCATTTTCAAATTTGTATTTACCACCAAGGCTAAATAGCCCTTTATCATCATTTAGCTTTTCAAATCCCCACATCTCTTTAAAATACGCACGACCTTTTGCGCGAGTCCAAAGCGCATTA
Organism: Campylobacter geochelonis; assembly: GCF_013201685.1. Lineage (NCBI taxonomy): Bacteria > Pseudomonadati > Campylobacterota > Epsilonproteobacteria > Campylobacterales > Campylobacteraceae > Campylobacter > Campylobacter geochelonis. Next base: position 74,417 of record NZ_CP053844.1, read on the forward strand.
ATCTCTAAATTTGATATAGAGTTGTTTGTGATGCGAACTCCATCGTTGATTTTGCCAATCCAGTCAGTAACCATCTGCTGACGACCGATTTTTACACTTGTATCATACGCGTTATACTCAAGATATAAATTTGAAAGTAAATATCTATCATTTTCATAAATTCTCTCTGTCGAATCACCAGTTCCGTGAAGTGTTTTGTAATTCCTATCGCCTTCATAAAAAGGAGCAGCAGCTCTAAAGCCCACTACTGCTTTAAAATTTTTATAAAAATCAGTTTCGTAATTTAACCCAACCGAACCAACAGCCCACGATGTGTTGTTATAATACACGCTTTTTTCACCGCCATTTATGTGACGATTTTCGTAAAATACAGTCACATCGCCACTTGCTTTACCGTTTTTAAACGCCTCTTCTATGCTTTGGCTATCTGCAAAAGCACAGCTTGCTAATAATGTAATTAAGGCTAAACTTCTTTTCATTTTTTATCCCTTACTTATAATTTTTTAAAAAGACAGCTGAGTTTCTAAAATCATCAGTGTATGGTCTATCAACATCGACAAATTTAACGACTTTTCTATACTCATCATAAAATTTTTTTGTTGTTTTTGAAAGCTTTAAATTTGGATCTTTTTGCAAACGTAAATCAATCGCTTGAGCTGCATGCATAAGCTCCATACCAAGGATGTGATAGTAGTTATCGATTTGTTTTTGGAATTTTTGTACTACATATGGTGCGTTTGTTGCGACATCTTCAATCTCGCCAGCAACTGGAGTATAATCAAGCGAAGCTGGGTTTGCTAGGTATTCGTTTTCTCCAGCAAGTGCAACAAATGGTTTTTGCATAGCGCCAAATGCATGAACTGTTTTATCTGTGCCTAAAAATCTAGTTAACTTTGTAAAACTATCGTTTGAAAGCTTGATAGTGCGAAGCGCGCTAGCTTTTGAGTTGTGAGCCAAAACTATAGATGCTTTTTCAAATTCAACAACCCAAAGAAGTGGTTCGAAATTTGATGTTGGCACGACTGCACCATTTTTTGTAAAGAGCTTAGTTTCTTGAAATTTATCTGTTTGCGGAGATGTTTTTAACGAAATTCCAGGATTATCATCAGATGTGTTTAGCTGAATTTTCATCAATTTATCAAGCGAGTCTACATTGCCTTTTAAGGCTGCGAAGAAGTATGAGGCATCTCGGTAGCTAAGTGGATCTTGCAAGGCTCTTTGATCGTTTTCATCCCAAAGATAGCTATCTTTTAAAATCTCTCTTAAATCTTTTGTTATAGCAACAAAATCAGGAAATGCACGAAGATTTGCCGCTTCTTTTGTAAAAGGCGCTACATTGCCATTAAATGCTTCTATGCTTATAGCAAAGACTAGTTTTGAGACGTCTAAAGCATGTCTTAAGTCTTCAAGTGCAAGGCTAGCAAGTGCTGCTGAGTATGCGTTTGAGCTTAGTATACTTAGGCTATCTTTGCCAAAAGGAGATAGCTTTTTAAGCCCAGCTTTTTTTAAAGCCTCGCTCGCTTGCATTTTTTCACCTTTATAATATACATAACCCTCGCCTAACATCGCAAGTCCAACATGCCCTAGTATGGTGATATCAGCCTCACCCATCGAACCAGCACTTGGCATAGCTGGAATGATATCTTGGTTTAAAAACTCTTTATATAAATTTACAACTTCGCTTTGAACGCCAGCTCCTCCATAAAGTAGGTTATTTAGCCTTGTTGCAAGTACCGCTCGAGCAGTTTTAAGTGGCATATCTTCGCCAACACCACCACAGTGAGCGTGAATCAAACCGATGTTAAAATCAGTTGATGCTTTTATAACTTGGGCGTCTAAATTCCCTTTTGCATCGACAAAACTTTTATCTTTATTTAGTCCAACGCCAACTGTTAAACCATAGATTTTTTGTCCATCTTTTGCTGCTTGAAGCAAGACATTATGTGCTTTATCAACTTTGTTTAAAGCACTTTTGCTTATCTCAACCTTAGCGCCATTTGATACAAGAACTATATCTTTTGGTGTTATGCTCTCGCCATTAAGCGTAATGCTTGAAGCATTTAGGCTAAGTGCGAGTAAAGCCGCTAAAGATAGTGATTTGATAATTTTCATTTTATCCTCCTTGATAGAATATGGACGCAATTTTAAATAAAAATAATTTCTAAAAAGTAATTTTTTATAAGTTTTTAAAGTTATTAGTGATTTGGCATTATTTATAGCTAAATTTGGTTTTTATAGTTTATAAGGATTTGTGAATTTTACTTTTGTAGCGAGATACGCACGATTTGGCTGTGTGTTTTTGTGGATGTGATGAAGTGCTTATTTTGAAGTGTCTGCCTAATAAATTTAAATAAATTGCTAGCTTAAATAGCCATGGCGATAAAATTATGTGATTTAGTTTGTTTTATAAACTAAATTTAGTTGCAAAATATAGATGTATTTATGCAAAAAACCATAAATTTGAGCTAAATTTATTCAAATTCAATGTAAAAATAGCGATAAATTTATACTGGTTTTAAGGTAAATTTGTTGAATTTATTTTATGAATTAAGCGTTAAAAGATATTGAATTTAGGCTAAATTTAGACACAAAACAGTATAAATTTATTACAAAAAAGCAAGCAAATTTAGCCAAATGGTTAAATTTGCCGCCCTTTTAACTTATCTCTTTTATAAGAAGTTCTGGCGTAACGACACCTCGAAAGTTGTTTTTTATCACAGAAACTATCAAATTTACGCTATCGCCAATGCACGGCATATAATCATAGTTAAAAAACAGCCCTTCAACCATCGCGCCATCTTTTTCAAATGAAATTTTTATATGAATTTGATCTTTTCCTATATAGCGGACATTCCTAACTAGCGCATTTTGGATACAAAAAACTGGCTTTGGGTTTTTTTGTCCGTACGGCTCAAAAAATTCTAAAATTTCAAGCATTTCCAGGTCAAGCTCACCAACATCAAGCTCGCCAAGAAGCTCATCTGCGTATGCTGGAGTATTTAAATCCTGCAAAAAACAGCTTGCATTTATCGCTTTTTTAAACGCTTCTAAGTTACTAGGCTCGATTGTAAGTCCGGCTGCGCCTTTATGCCCGCCAAAGCTTAGTAGCATATCTTTTTGAGAGGCGATTAGGCGTAGTATGTCAAATTTCCCAACGCTTCTTGCGCTTCCTTTTGCTCTATCTTTATCCACGCTAAATACAATAGCTGGTTTTCTATACTGCTTGCAAAGTCTTGAAGCGACTATGCCGATAACGCCTTCATGCCAATCATCGCCCCAAGTAACGATTATCTCATCATCGCCACTAATCTCGAGCAAAGAGTTTTCATATAAATTTTTCTCTTCTTCTTTTCTTGAAGTGTTAAGCTTAACGATGGTTTCTAGGTAGTAGTTTGCCTCTTTGATATTTTTTGAGCGAAGAAATTTATACGATAGGCTCGCATCGTCCATTCTGCCGGTGCAGTTGATAAGTGGAGCTATAAGAAAGCTGATATCATCAAACTCAAATTTATCTTTCGCGTTAAATTCTTTTATAGCTCTAAAACATGGTCGTTTGGATAAATTTAGCTTTTTTATACCCATACGAACCAAGACTCGGTTCATATCTCTTAGCTCCATCATATCGGCGATTATCGCTATAACAAGCAGATCTAGCGCAAGGGACATATCATACTCGATTTTGCAAACATCTTTTAGCGCGCCAACTAGATACCACGCGACTTCAGCGCCGCAAATTTCGATATTTGGAAATGGACACTCTTTTTGCTTTGGATTTATTATCGCATAGGCATCAGGAAGCACTGGTGGTGGCATATGGTGATCTGTTATAATTAAATCTATCTTTTTTTCTTTGCAAATTTTTGCCGCATCAACAGCGCTTATGCCATTATCTACCGTAACGATTAAATCAACGCCATCAAATTCATCTAAAATGCTAGCGTTTAAGCCATACCCATCGGTAAAGCGGTTTGGAATTTTCACAAAAAAATCCGCCCCCATGAGTTCTAAAAAATCCGCCATTATAACGCTACTAACAACCCCATCTACATCATAATCCCCAACAACAGCGATGCGCTCGTTCTCATTTATCGCAGTTTTTATACGCATTGCTGCTTTGTAGGTATCTTTTAGATGGCAAGGCAAGGGAATTTCAGAAATTTTAGTATGAATGTCTTTACTAAACCTTTTTTCTAATAACTCCCTAACCTCTTTTTTACCTAGCATGTTTTAACGAAGCGTCGATAAAGCCCAAAATAGCTGGATTTGGACTTGTCAAACGCGATGTAAATTCTGGATGAAACTGCACACCTAGAAAAAACGGATGATCTTTTAACTCAACAACTTCGATTAAGCCATTACTTTCGCCACTTACCAAAAGCCCTTGTTTTTCAAGCTCTTCTCTGTATTTAGGGTTTGCTTCGTACCTGTGTCTGTGTCTTTCTTTGATTTTTTTAGCACCATTGTAAACTGTGCTTAAAAGCGAATTTTCTTTTACATTACAATCATACGCTCCAAGTCTCATAGTCCCACCTAGTGGGCTTTGGTAGGTTCTAATCTGTTTTTTACCATTTGTATCGATGAATGTATCGATTAGATAAATGACTGGATCTTTGCAGTTTTCGTTAAATTCGATTGAGTTTGCATCTTTTAAGCCAAGCACATTTCTTGCAAACTCTATAACGCAAAGCTGCATTCCAAGGCAAATTCCAAGATATGGGATTTTGCGTTCTCTTGCAAATTTAATCGCTTGCATTTTTCCATCAACTCCCCTACTTCCAAAACCGCCAGCGACTAAAATTCCATCAACATCTTTTAGCGTATCTTCGACATTTTCGCTATCTATTCGCTCGCTATCGCACCATTTTATATCGACTTTTGTGTCTAAATTTGCCCCTGCGTGAATTAGCCCTTCAGTTAGGCTTTTATAGCTCTCTTTTAAATCAACATATTTGCCAACAAAGGCGATTTTAACCTCTTTTGTAGGGGCGATAACCCTTTTTACAAGTCTATCCCAGTTTGACATATCTACTTTTAACTCACCTAAATTTAGCACTTCGCTAATCGGAGTTAAGATATCTTGTTTTAAAAACAAAAGTGGAATTTGATAGATACTTGCGCTATCATAGCTTTCTATCACGCAGTTTTTCTCCACGCCACAACTTGCTGCGATTTTATCTTTTAGCTCCCTGTTTAGTGGCATTTCAGAACGACAAATTATCATATCTGGAGTTATGCCGATACGGCGAAGCTCGCCAACGCTGTGTTGGGTTGGTTTAGTTTTTAACTCGCCCGCTGCTTTGATATATGGCACAAGAGTTAGATGAACGTTCATAGTATGATGTTTATCTAGTTCAACCCTCATCGCTCTGATTGCTTCTAAAAATGGCAAGCCTTCGATATCTCCGACCGTTCCGCCGATTTCAACGATTAAAACGTCATTGCCCTCGCCCGCTTTTTTAATGCGTTCAACTATCTCATTTACTATATGTGGGATAACTTGGATAGTCTTTCCTAGATAATCCCCTCTTCTTTCTTTCTCGATTACTGAGCTATAAACTCTGCCTGTTGTGAAGTTGTTGTTTTGGCTTAAACTCTCATCTAAAAAGCGCTCATAATGCCCTAAATCAAGATCAGTCTCAGCTCCATCATCAGTTACAAAAACCTCTCCATGCTCTAGCGGACTCATCGTGCCTGGATCTACGTTGATATATGGATCTGCCTTTAAAATGCTTACTTTTAGTCCTGCATTTTTTAAAAGTGTTGCTATACTAGCCGCTGCAATGCCCTTGCCAAGGGAACTAAGCACGCCACCTGTAACAAAGATATACTTCGTTTCTCGTTTTTTAGCCATGGTTTTTCCTTAAATTTTATTAATGGCGTATTATAGCTTTTTAAAAGTTATAATATAATTATGAGAGTGTAAATTTGATAATTTTCTATAAATCTTTAATAGATATAATCAATATTTATAAATTTATGGCTAATTTGGTAATGAAATCTGATTTAAGATTAGTGCTATTGTGCTTAAATTATGAATTTACCTTATTTTTGGTTTTTTAAAAGTATAATAATGTTTTTAAAAATAAAAATGGATTAGTTTAGCATGGTTAATGATTTAAATTTATACGATTGGAAAGAGTTAGATATTGATGTAAATAGCTTGTGGCTCATAAATGAACGTGATAAATCAGGAAAACATGCAAATGTCTATCATGGTAACTTTATACCACAAATTCCATATCAATTAATATCACGATACACAAAAAAAGATGAAATAGTTTTAGATACTTTTCTAGGAAGCGGAACGACGTTATACGAATGTGAAAAGCTTGATAGAAAATTTATAGGATTTGATATAAATCCAAAAATGATAGATTATGTAAATTTACAAATGAATGATAGTGATAAGAATAAATTTGACATTTTTGAGTGCGATGTAAGAAATAAAGATAAATTTAGTAATTTTTAATAAAAGATTTAAGGGAAAAGTATGACAATAAAAGATTTAACATATTCAGAAGCAATAGAAAAAGTTATGTTAAATAATGGATATTTTGCACCACTTAAACTAATTTATCGTGAAATTTGGAATTACAAAAATAGAAGCGGAATTAAAGGCAAAACGCCTGATTATACGATACAAGAAAGAGTTCAAAGAGATACTAAATTTACTAAAATTGGCTTAGGTATTTATGCCTTAACCGAGTTTTTAGATAAACTCCCGCAAGCAAAAGCTCCGATAACGAAGCAAGATAAACAAGAAAACAGACACGCTAATATTCAAGGAATGTTGCTTGAAATAGGAAATCATCAAAAAGATATTTTTGATACTTATACAAACGATAAAAGTTGGATATTTGAAAATAAAACTTTGGGAAGTTTGGCAACTTTGAATAAAATTCCACCTTTTACTTTTGAAAATATTATTAGTGATAGCGTTAGTTTTTTGGACGTTGTATGGTTTAATGAAAGGCGTTTTCCACAAGTGATTTTTGAGGTTGAGCATTCTACAGATTTTCGTGGCGCTTTTGTTAAATTTATGGAATTACAAGATTTCCAAACTCGCTTTTATTGTGTTGCAAATAAAAGTCGTTTAAGTAAATTTAAAAAAGAAATAGACAAAGTGGCATTTTTACCGATAAAAAAGCGTGTAAAATTTCTAACATATGAGCAAGTTGAAAGCGATTATTATAAAGCCATAAAAAGAGATTTTATTAAATATTAGGTCGCAAATATGAAAGATGAATTATTGGAATTTTTTGCCAAATCTCGCAATAACATTAGCGATAAAATTTTTAATTTTGTTAAAAATAGTAAAAAGAAAACTATTTTCCTTGAAGAAACGCCTGATTGTAGAATAATTTGTGATAAAACCATTGCTACACAAATTTATGAAAAGCTATTTCTTAAAGATGATATTTTGTTTGTAGAATATAAGTATGGTAAAGGCTTTAAGCCTTGTGAATATCAAAATTTTACAGAAGAATTAGATAGATTTAGTGTAGATGAAATTTATGAAATAATAATAAGAATAAAAACTCAACCAAAAAACCGATTTTAAATATGCAAATTTTAAATTAAACCTAAAACTTACAAAGCTTATAAAGGAATCGTGGGTAGAAATTTTAAAGATAAAGTAAAACAAGTTATTGCAAACGATATAGAGTATTATAGTTATGTGTTAAATAGAAACTACATCGAAAATAGATTTGCGATAGAAAAAATTGATTTTCTAATGAGTGAATTAAATAAAATAGAGCCAAAAGAGGGTTTTATTTATAAAAATTATTGTTTTGGGAGTGGAAGCAACAGGCGGTATTTTTCAGATGAAAACGGCAAAAAAATAGATGTGATTCGACAACAAATACAGAGTCTAAAAAACAATAATTCTATTAACGATGATACTTATTTCTTTTTATTGTGTAGTTTGCTTGAAAGTGCAGATAAGGTCGCAAATACTGCGTCAGTTTATGGAGCATTTCTAAAGAACTTAAAGCCTACCGCAAGGCTAAATTTGGAGTTAAAACCAGCAAATTTTATTGAAAGCAAAAATCAACATATAGCTTATAACAGGGATAGCAATGAACTAATAAAACAAATTAGTGGCGATATTTTATATTTAGATCCGCCATATAACGCAAGACAATATGGGGCTAATTATCACTTACTAAACACTATTGCTTTGTATGATAAGTTTATTCCAAAAGGCAAAACTGGGCTTAGGGACTATAATAGGTCAAAATACTGTAGTAAAAATTCGATATTAAACGAATTTGATGAATTGATAAAAAATGCAAATTTTAAGTATATTTTTTTAAGTTATAATAACGAGGGTTTGTTATCGTTAAACCAGATAAAAGAAATAATGTCAAAATATGGAAAATACGGAGTAGTTTATAAAGAATATCAACGATTTAAAGCTGATAAAGATAAAAATAGAAACCATAAAGCAGATAAAACGGTGGAATTTTTGCATATACTTGAAAAACAAAATAATTTTTTATATTAAATATTTATAATATTATATAGATGATTAAATTTAACTAAGAAAAGCATATATAAATTCAATATTTTTACATATTCTTAAGTTTTAATGAGTAAAATCAACAAATGAATTTATTTAAAAAAATTTTAAATTTTTATATATGCGGTTTTAAAGACATGAAGCTTGGCAAGACCCTTTGGTTGGTGATTTTAATCAAACTTTGTATTATGTTTTTACTACTAAAACTCTTTATCTTCAACCAAACATTAAACACCAAATTTGACTCAGACAAAGAGCGCAGCGACTTCGTTTATAAAAATTTAACAAAGGATTGATATGGAAAGTTTTGTTAGTGTGGATTACTCTAGAGCACAATTTGCCTTAACTGCACTTTATCACTTTTTGTTTGTTCCTCTTACTTTGGGACTTTCGTTTATGATAGCTTTTATGGAGAGCATTTATGTGGCTACTGGAAACCAGCAGTGGAAAAGGATAACTAAATTTTGGCTTAGACTTTTTGCAGTAAATTTTGCTATCGGCGTGGCAACTGGGATTATAATGGAATTTGAGTTTGGCACAAACTGGGCAAATTATAGCTGGTTTGTTGGTGATATTTTCGGCGCTCCTTTGGCTATAGAGGGGATTTTAGCTTTTTTCTTAGAGGCTACATTTTTTGCGGTGATGTTTTTTGGCTGGGATAGAGTTAGCAAGCGTTTTCACCTGCTTTCAACTTGGCTTGTTGCGATAGGTTCAAATTTAAGCGCACTTTGGATTTTGATAGCAAATGGCTGGATGCAATACCCCGTTGGCACAACTTTTAACCCAAATACAGTGCGAAATGAGATGAGTGATTTCTTTGAAGTGGCACTTTCTCCTGTTGGCATAAGCAAATTTATCCACACAGTTGGTGGCGGATACGTTACTTCAGCACTTTTCGTGCTTGGAATTTCTGCCTTTTTTATGCTTAAAAACAGGCATTTTGATATGGCGAAAAAAAGTTTTATAGTTGCTGCTAGTTTTGGAGTTTTAAGCTCACTTTTTGTTCTGTTTTCAGGCGATGAGAGCGCTTATCAAGTCGCACAAAAACAGCCTATGAAACTAGCTGCAATGGAGGGACTTTATAAAGGCGAAGTAAATGCTGGGATAGTTACGATGGGAATTTTAAACCCAGATAAAAAAATTGGCGATGATAAAGAGCCTTTTTTAATCAAATTTGAAGCTCCTTACGCACTTGGAATCATGGCAACAAGAGGGTTAAACAACTTCACTCCAGGAATTGATGACTTGGTTTATGGAAATGCTAAATTTAGCGTCCCATCAGCTCAAAGCAGAATCGATAGTGGTAAAATCGCCATTAACGCACTAAGCGAGTTTAAAAAAGCAAAAGAGGCAAAAGATGAACTTGCGATGCAAAAAGCAGAGCAAATTTTGCAAGAAAATATGTCAAATTTCGGCTATGGATATTTAGACAAGCCAGAAAGTATCGTGCCGCCAGTCGCACTTACGTTTTATAGTTTTCACATCATGGTTGCACTTGGCTCATACTTTATAGTCTTATTTTTCGTAACACTGTTTTTAAGTATGGCAAACGATATAGAACGCTTTAAAAAAATCCTTTGGCTTTGCGTTTTTAGTTTGCCGCTTGGTTATGTTGCGTGCGAGGCTGGTTGGATAGTGGCTGAAGTAGGGCGCCAACCTTGGGCGATACAAGGCTTAATGCCAGTTGGCATAGCGGCTACAAATTTAGCCAGTGTAAATGTCGCTATATCGTTTACGCTTTTTGCGGTTTTATTTACAGTGCTGTTTATCGCTGAGGTAAAAATCATGCTAAAACAGATAAAGATAGGATTTTAAAATGTATGAAATGCTACAAATTTATTGGTGGATTGTTGTAAGTTTACTTGGTGGGTTGCTTGTTTTTATGATGTTTGTTCAAGGCGGGCAGACTTTGCTAGAGTGCGTTACAAAAAACGAGCTTGAAAAAGATATGATAATTAACTCTGTTGGCAAAAAATGGGAGCTAACTTTTACTACGCTTGTGATGTTTGGCGGGGCGTGCTTTGCGGCATTTCCGCTTTTTTATGCGACAAGTTTTGGCGGGGCGTATTGGGTTTGGCTTGCGATACTTTTTTGTTTTATAATTCAAGCTGTTGCATATGAGTATAGAAAAAAACCAGATAACTTTTTAGGACAAAAAACATATGAAGTGTTTTTGTTTATCAACGGCTCGCTTGGCGTGGTTTTAATCGGTGTCGCGGTTTCAACATTTTTTAGCGGAAGTGAGTTTTTGCTAAATGAGCATAACTTTGTCGAGTGGAAAAGCCCATTTCGTGGGCTTGAAGCGCTTGCAAATCCGCTAAATTACCTACTTGGCATAGCCTTGTTTTTTCAAGCTAGAGTTGGTGGAAATTTATATCTTATAAATAACATCGATGATAGCGAGTTAAGGGCTAAATTTAGAGCAAGTTTAAAGAAAAATGCGATGTTTTTTGTGCCGTTTTTGGTAGCTTTTTTGCTTTGGATAGTGCTAAAAGATGGCTATCATGTAGGAGATGGCGGCGTTGTTGAGATGCTAAAACATAAGTATTTGCTAAATTTACTTCAAATGCCCCTTGTTTTTCTTATGCTTTTATGTGGCGTTGTTTTGGCGCTTTTTGGAATTTATAAAGGCGCTTTCACAGCCAGTATAAAAGGAATTTTTCCTTATGGCGTGGGAGTTGTTTTAGTCGTGATGAGCGTGTTTTTGGTTGTTGGGCTAAACGATACTGCGTTTTATCCATCATTTTATGATCTTCAAAGCTCACTAACTATAAAAAATGCAAGTTCAAGCCTTTATACGCTTAAAGTTATGGCTTTTGTTTCGCTTCTTGTGCCGTTTGTTTTGGCTTATATCATTTATGTTTGGCGATTAATGGATAAAAGAAAACTAAGCGCTGATGAAGTGGAAAATGACGAACATATTTACTAAGGATAAAAGATGATAAAATCACTGTTTTTACTAGCAACTTGGGTGTTTTTGCTATTTTTAAGTTACAAATTTGTTAAGCTTAACATCACGCATATAGAAAATCAAGAAAAGAAAAAATAGCATAAATACAGCACGATAATCTTAAAATAAATAAGAAATTTAAGATTTTTGCTTTGGTTGATGGCTGGCTTTCTTGATGTGTTTTATAAATTTAAGTGCTAAATTTATACTTTTTAGATGTGAGATGATGGGACGCAAAAGAATTTCGCATAGCTTGGCTAAATTTATATTTATAGTTTAGAACAAGAAAGCGTTGGTATTTTTAATACGCAGGTATTTTTTAAAATTGAAGTTTGACTAAATCGTACTTTTATGATTAAAATTTTCTCAAATCCAGATTTTGAGCTTTTGTTTTTGTTAAATTTATTTTAAATTTAAATGCTAAGTATTTTTCTAAAATTTAGCTTTTATTTGCGCTGTTTTTGTAAATGTTGCAAGTTTTAAATTTATTCATCAGAATTTTTTAAAGCTTAATTTGCTTTTAAATTTGATAATCTACGCTTGTAAATTTAATAACCCTCTAAAATGTTTGCATAGTTTTTTAGTCTATTTTTATCTAAAATTTTCCATTGATTTTGTTTGAATTCTAAAATTTTTTCATCTTTTAATTTTTTTAAGTATTTGCTTAGAATTTGAGGTGTTAAATTTAGTATAAAGGCTATGTTTTGCTGCGAAATCGCGTTTAAAAGCTCTTTGTGGTGTAGGATAAAATAGCAAATTTTACCCATAATATCATTGTGCTTTTCTCTGTTTGCAAAGCGAGAGTAGTTCCAAATTTTCTTACACAACGACTTAAGCAAAGCTTGCGAAACCTCACTTTTGCTTAAAAAAAGTTTTTTAAATTTATCATAGTTTATAAAAACTACTTTTGCCTTTGTAAATGTGATGATATTAACGTTATATGGGATTTGCTCGATAGTAAAAGGCTCTGCGATAAGTCCAGGAAAATCAAAAATATGAAAGAAAATATCCTTATAATTATCATCACTATGATAGCATCCAACGTATCCATCTAATAAAAATATAAGATTTTTAGGGCTCTCGCCTTGATAAAAAATAATGCTGTTTGGTGGGTAGGATTTGCTTATGCAAATTGATTTTAGCGCCTCTTTATCTTCATCTTTTAGACTAAAAAATTTGCTTATCGTATCTATACTTTGCAACTTTTATCCTTTATGTTAAAAAAAGAAGCTAAATATTATATCATATTTTTTCCAAAATTTAGTTATATTTTTGTAATTAATTATAAAAAATAAATATTAAAATTGCTACATAAGTTTTATTTTATTTAAATATATCAAAAAAGGAGAATGTTGTGAAAAAAGTTTTATCTTCAGTTGTGGCGGCGATTGCTCTTATAGCAGTTGCGCCTAGTACGGTTATGGCGATAGGTGGTCCAAGTGGCGCTAAGATTGATTATATGTTACAAGGTCAAATCGGCGAAGTTATCATGAATCCTTACGAAATAGCGCCATTAACAGCGATAATTAGAAATGGCGGCTACGTTTTAAAAAATGCTTCGGTTAGAATAGTGCCAAAAGAGGGCGGTCAAGAGATAAAATACAAAGTATCTGATAAACATCTTTTAACTCATGGTGGAATTCCGGTTTTTGGGCTTTATCCAAACTATGTAACTAGCGTTGAAGTTGAGTATGACAGGTTTTTAGCTGATAAAAAAGAGCATTTTAAAGAAACTTATAAAATTTACGCGCCAAATGTCTATGCAGAGCCAACTGGCACACAGCTTCAAACGGCTGGATTTTTCGAAAAAGCAAATATAGTAAAGGTTGATCCTAAATTTAAAGATAGACTTTATCTTGTAAATAACTTGATGGAAAAAACAGGAAAAGGCGCAAAAGTAGTTTGGAACAATCCGACTGGTGGAGCGCTAGAATGGGATTTTAACTCGCATAATTTTATAATTGATACTACTGGTGAGATAAGATGGTTTTTGTTTACCCCGCCAATCCATGATTTAAGAAGCGTAGTAAAATCTGGAAATATGATGGGCTTTAAACAAAACGATGATGGCGCTTTGAGTTGGGGATTTGGTCAAAGATATGTAAAATATGATATTTTAGGTAGGGTTATTTTTAACCGTGAGCTTCCATTTAACTACAACGACTTTTCTCACTCTATGGATGACTCACCAAATGGCAACTACTTTTTAAGAGTTGCAAGCTCAAATTTAAAAAAGCTTGATGGCAAAAACGTTCGAACAGTTAGAGATGTCGTTATAGAAGTTGATAAAGATGGCGTTGTTCAAGATGAGTGGAGGATGTTTGATATACTTGATCCTTATAGAGATGTAAATTTTAAAGTCTTAGATCAAGGCGCGGTTTGTCTAAATATCGATGCTTCACAAGCTGGAAAAACACTAAGTGCCAAAGATCTTGAGGCACTAGATAAAAGTGATAAATTTGGCGATATAGTTGGCTCTGGCGCTGGTAGGAACTGGCTTCATGCAAACAGCGTTGATCACGATGCAGAGGATGATAGCATTATCATATCTTCACGCCATCAAAGCGCTATAATCAAAATCGGCAGAGATAAAAAGGTTAAATGGATTTTAGGTTCGCCAGAGGGTTGGAGTGATAAGTATAAACCATATTTACTAACTCCAGTTGATAGCAAAGGCAACAAGATTGATTGTGGTGAAAGTGGTTCAAAATGTCCTGGTTATGAGAGTGAAGGGGGTGGATTTGACTGGACTTGGACTCAACACACAGCATTTAAAATCGATGAAAAATCAAAAGGAGATATCATATATGTAAGCGCGTTTGATAATGGCGATAGCCGTGGTATGGAGCAACCCGCACTTCCATCTATGAAATATAGTCGTGGTGTAATTTATAAAATAGATCAAAAAAAGATGAGCGTAGAGCAGGTTTGGGAATATGGAAAACAAAGAGGAAATGGCTTTTATAGCCCAGTAACTTCTCTAACAGAGTATCAAGCAGACAAAGACTCTGTATTTATCTACTCTGCAACGGCTGGTGGGGAATTTGACTTTCAAACTGGCGGTATGAAGTCTCAACCAAATCCATTTTTACTTGAATTTAAATATGGAGAAAAAGAGCCAGCAGTTGAAATTCAGCTAATGAATACCGCTGGTTATCAAGCTATGCCTTTTAGCGTGCAAAAAGCGTTTAAGTAGGCTAAATTTGTAAGCCTTTGATGGCTTACAAAACTTTTTAAATTTAAAAAACGCTTTCGTTTTGCTCGTTATTCTAAATTTAGCTATATAAATTTATTAAATTTAAGTTTATTTTAATTTTAATGTTGATTTTGTGTCAAATTTTATAGTTACAATCGTGAAAACTTTAAAAGGAGTTATCATGAAAAGTAACAAAATTTTAAGCTCGGTTTTAACCGCTGCTTTACTACTTAGTGTTGGTGCAACTTCGGCTTTAGCTATAGGCGGGGCAAGTGGTCCAGTAAGTTATAAAGCAGCTGGAAAACTTGGCGCAATAGCTATGAATCCATATAAAGTAGCGCCTCTAACGGCAGTTATTATGAATGGCGGATATAACGTAACTGATGTAAAAGTTACAGTAAAAGGCAAAGAAGGCGGCGGAATCGACATCAAATACGCACCTTCAGATAATGCTGTAAGATTACACGGTGGAATTCCTGTTTGGGGCCTTTATCCAGAGTATCAAAACACAGTTGAAGTAAGCTATAAACGAAATGGCGAAGCGATGAGCGAAACTTATAAAATTTATGGTCCAGCAGTCTATATGCCAGGTCCTGGAAACAACCAAGTCGGCACACTTCCAAAGGCAAATGTTGTTAAAATGGATCCTAAATTTAAAGACAGATTATACTTTGTAAACCATATAATTAGAGCTTCTACTCCTGATTCTGGTCAAGCTGTGTGGAACCATCCAGTAGGTGGTGCTATGGAGTGGGATAACGAGCCATACAACTGGGTAATCGATGCAAATGGCGATATCAGATGGTATATGAAAGCTGATGAGATAAGAGATCCATCAAACATCTATGAAAAGGGAAATATGATGGGCTTTCAACAAACCAAAGATGGCGCGATGCTTTTTGGTATGGGTCAAAGATATATGAAATATGATCTTATGGGTAGAGAGATTTTTGATAGAAGACTGCCGCTTTCTTATATAGACTTTTCTCACCACATTGAGCAAACTCCAAAAGGCACATATCTTATCCGCGTTGCTTCAGCTGATGCAAAAAGACGAGATGGCAAAAACGTAAGAAGCGTGCGCGATGTTATAATCGAAGTTGATGAAAGTGGAAAAGTAGTAGATGAGTGGAAAATTTATGATATTTTAGATCCTTATAGAGATAACAACGTTTTAGCTATGGATCAAGGTGCGGTTTGTCTAAATGTCGATGCAAGCTTAGCTGGTCAAACAACAAACAAAGAGAGCCTTGAAGATCCAAATGCAGCATTTGGCGATGTCGCTGGAGTAGGACTTGGTAGAAACTGGGCGCATATAAATAGCGTAAACTACGATCCCGCCGATGATAGTATAGTTTTATCGGTGCGTCATCAAGGAGCAGCTGTTAAGATAGGAAGAGATCATAAAATCAAATGGATACTTGGCTCGCATGAGGGCTGGGGAGAGAAATTTAAGCCATATTTGCTTCAGCCAGTTGATAGCAAAGGTAACAAAATCGTTTGTGAGTCTGAAGGCTCAAAATGCCCTGGCTACTTAAGCGACAAAGGTGGCTTTGACTGGACGTGGACTCAACATACAGCTTATGTAGTCCCACAAAAATCAAAACCAGGAAAAACAGCACTAACTGTTTTTGACAACGGAGATAGCCGTGGTATGGAGCAACCCGCACTTCCAACTATGAAATATAGCCGCGCGGTTGAGTATATCATCGATGAGAAAAAGATGACAGTTGAACAAGTTTGGGAGTATGGCAAGGATAGAGGATTTGACTGGTATAGCCCAATAACTTCGGTAGTTGAGTATCAGCCAGCTCGCGATACGATGTTTATCTACTCAGCCACTGCTGGACTTGGAAAATTCCTAATAGGCGAGGGCGATACTGAGCCGATTTTAAATGAGATAGAAGATGGTACTCAAAATGTAAAAGTTGAGATTCGCTTCACTGGAATGGGTGGAAGTATAGGATACCGCGCGCTTCCAATCGATATAAATCAAGCTTTTAAATAATTAAAGCTAAGAGTATTTAAGCTAGTTAATTAAGCTTAGAAAAATTTAGATTGTGCTTAAATGATTTAAGCACAATTTATAAATTTAAATCACAAGTATTTTAAGCTAGCATATAGCTTAACTAAATAAAATCACCCCCTTTTTTAATAATGCAAAGTCGCTAAATGTGGCTTTGCACTCCTTTTAACTAAGTTTAAAAACTTGCTTACTAAATTTAAATGCAATAAATTTTACTTGCATTTTATGATTTTAGTTGAGTGCGAAGTGATAAAATTTGATAAATTCAAAGTCATAAAAAGATATCTAAACATAGTTTTTAAAATCACGCTGGCAAGCTAGATGGCGTTGTTTTTGGTGGCGGAGAATGCACTCTTGCAAGTGTGGTGCTTTAAATCCTTTATGAAACCTGGTGCGAAGAAGAAAATTTGAATCAAATTTATTTTTTAGGATTTTAATTAGTTTTTTGGTATAAATTTAGTGTATATTCTTCTATATTTTAAATTCGCATTTAGCGTTCATGCCTTTGTAAAGCTAAAATCAAGAGATAAATAAATTATTTTTAGTCTGTCTAGCAAGTAAATTTAAAAAATTCCCACGTTACGACACTTTTTAAAGCAATTTCGACTAAAGTTTATAAAGTTCAAAACCGTTTTAAGCTCAAGTTAAAACTGGCGCACAACTCGCGTGAGTTAAATATCTACTTCCACTCCGGTTGAAGCGTGACATGTCCTATCTTAAACTCATGTTCTAAAATTTCAGAAATCTCATCAACTATCTCTTTAAAATTTGCTAAATTTGAACGCTCGATTAAAATGTGAGCTGTTAAAACATACATATTTCGCGTGATTTCTGTGATGTGTATATCGTGGATATCAAGCACCAAACCGCTTTTTAAAATCTTGCTTTTAACCAAATTTAAATCCACTGGCGAAGCCTCTAAAAGCACATCTAAACTATCTTTTAAAAGTCCCCACGCCCATTTTGCTATAACAACTGCTATCATAAGCGCAAGCAAAGCATCAATAAGATAAAAGTTTGTAAAGTGTATGATAATGCCGCCGATGATGATAGCAACTGAACTAAGCAAATCGCTCATCATATGTGCAAAGCTTGATTTGATATTTACATTTTCCATGTCGCCTTTTTGAAGCAAATACCCAGTTATAGCATTTACCACAAGTCCGATAATAGCGACTACCATCATCGTTTTTATATCGATTGCCTCTGGCACAAAAATTCTCTTAATCGCTTCATAAACTATCCAAATAACGCTAACTCCAAGAGTTAAAGCATTGATAAATGCCGCTATAACCTCGCTTCTATAGTATCCAAAAGTCTTGCTGTCATTTAGCTCTTTTTGTGCTATAAAAATGGCAAAAAGGCTAATAGCCAAAGAAAACGAGTGTGTTAGCATATGAACGCCATCGCTTAAAAGCGCTAAAGAGCCACTTACATAGCCATATATTATCTCAGCAACCATCGCTATAGCCGTTATTATAAGGCTGATTTTTAAAACTTTTTTATCTGTGTGGCGAAAGTCATGCTCATGATGATGTTCGTGTTCGTGGTGATGTTCGTGCTCATGATTAAAATCTCTTAACGGTTCGTGAATACAGCCAGATGAGTGATTACAGGTCATAATTTTCCTTTGTTGTAATTATGTAATTATATCGATTTAAGATGAAATATCTCTTAATTTAAAATCTTAAGAAAAATACTAAATAATTATTTTAATATATTTTTTATATTATATAAAACAATATAAATTTATAACGAGAAAATCACTATTTTAAGGAGATAGATTAAATTTTATTTTTTATTTAAATAGTTATAAATTTATTACTTTATGAAAACTATTATCAAAAAAAATTAGATAATTTAAGTTTTTAAGCGACATTAAAACTTACTTTTGTATAATGACTAATCATATATATTTTAAAATCACTAAGGCATTTTCATGAAAGAAACTTTAAAAAGAGATGGCAAAAAAGAGCCATTTTACACTTATAAAATCGAAGACGCAATCAAAAAAGCATTTAAAAGCGAAAGTGTAGAGTATGATAACAAGGTCTTTTATAGCGTTATCGATGAGATTGCTTTTAAGGATATTATAAGTGTTGAAGAGGTTCAAGATGCGATTGAAAAAGCACTTTTTAGCCACAATTACTTTGAAATTTTAAAAAGTTTTATGCTCTATCGCCACACTCATAAAATGCAACGCGAGCAGATTTTAGGGCTTAGTGATGATACGACTTATATAAACTCAACGCAGACGATAAACGAATACATCAGCAAGTCTGATTGGCGAATTTTGGCTAACTCAAATACGAGTTATTCAAACGCAGGGCTGATTAACAACACAGCGGGCAAAGTAGTCGCAAACTACTGGCTTGATAGCGTTTATAGCAAAGAAGAGGGCGTGGCTCATAGAAATGGGGATTATCATATTCATGATTTGGATTGTTTGAGTGGGTATTGTGCTGGTTGGAGCTTAAGAGCTTTGCTAAATGAGGGTTTTAATGGCGTTCGTGGCAGAGTCGAGAGCAAAGCGCCAAGCCATTTTAGAGAAGCGCTTTATCAAATGGCAAATTTCTTAGGCATACTTCAAAGCGAGTGGGCGGGCGCACAGGCGTTTTCTAGTTTTGATACCTATCTTGCACCATATGTTTTTAAAGATAATTTAAGTGATAAAGAGATAAAAAAGGCGATTACTAGCTTTATTTTTAATCTCAATGTTCCCGCGCGCTGGGGTCAAAGCCCATTTACAAATGTTACGATTGATCTAACTTGCCCGAGTGATTTAAAAAACCAAATTCCTACAAAAGAGGATTTGCACCTTTTTAAGGATTTAAATGATGTAAATTTAGTTAAAAAGGCAAACGAGCGAGGGCGAAAAAAGCTAACCGATATGACATATGGGGATTTTCAAAGCGAAATGGATAGGATAAATATCGCATTTTACGAGGTTTTGACATCTGGCGATAAGTGCGGGCAGCCATTTACCTTTCCTATCCCAACAGTAAATTTAACTGAAGATTTTAACTGGGATAGTCCAGTGGCAAATGTATTGTTTGAAAATACTGCTAAAATGGGCTCAAGTTACTTTCAAAACTTCATCGGCTCACAGTACACAACCGATAAATTTGGTAAGAAAATTCCAAACGAAAAAGCCTATAAACCAGGAGCAGTTCGCTCGATGTGTTGTAGACTTCAGCTTGACTTAAGAGAGCTTTTAAAGCGTGGCGGTGGGCTTTTTGGAAGTGCGGAGATGACAGGAAGTATCGGCGTTGTAACGCTAAATTTAGCAAGGTTAGGATATCTTTATAAAAACGACAAAACAAGCCTTTATAAAAGACTTGATGAGCTTTTAAATTTGGCTAAAAGTACGCTTGAGAAAAAACGTAAATTTATACAAGAGATGTATGAGCGTGGACTTTATCCATATACGGCGCGCTATTTAAAGCACTTTAATAACCATTTTAGCACGATTGGCATAAATGGCGCAAACGAAATGATACGAAATTTCACAAACGATAAAGAAAACATCACGACTGAATTTGGGCGTAAATTTGCATTAGAATTAATAGAGTATTTAAGAGAGAAAATTCGCTCATTTCAAGAAGAAACTGGCAACCTTTACAACCTAGAGGCAACTCCGGCTGAGGGCACGACTTATCGTTTTGCTAAAGAGGATATTAAAAGATATCCAAACATTATCCAAGCAGGAAGCGAGCAAAACATCTACTACACAAACTCGACCCAACTTCCAGCAAATTTTGGCGATGATCCATTTGAAGCACTTGATATGCAAGATGAACTTCAGTCAAGCTATACAGGCGGCACCGTTTTTCACCTTTATATGAAAGAGCGAATTAGCTCAGGACAAGCGTGTAAAAATTTAGTAAAAAACATAGTAAGTAGCTATAAATTGCCTTATATAACTATCACGCCGATTTTTAGCGTATGTAGCAAACACGGATACATCGCAGGCGAGCATGAATACTGCCCATTATGCGATGAAGAGATTTTAAAAGAACAAGGAGCATAAGATGAACAAAGAGCATAAGATGAACAAAGAAGAAATTTTAAAAGCCAACGCAGACAAACGAACAAAATGCGTTGTTTACACACGTGTGATGGGCTATCACAGACCAGTTGAGAGCTTTAATCTTGGTAAAAAAGGCGAGCATAAAGAGCGAGTCGCATTTTGCGAAGGGAGCGCAAAAATAAAAATAGCTTGATGAAACCGATATATTCGATAACGCCATTTACAACTCTTGATTTTAAGGATAAACTTGCGTGTATAGCGTGGTTTGGAGGGTGTAATATGAGATGTTTATACTGCTATAACACAAACATCGTAAACTCAGAGGGAAATATCAGCAAAGATGAGTTTAAAGAGTTTTTAAAATCACGCGTTGGCAAGCTAGATGGCGTTGTTTTTAGTGGCGGAGAATGCACGCTAAGCAAGGAATTTCTTGAGCTTGCTAAGATGGTAAAAGAGCTTGGGTTTTTACTTAAAGTTGATACAAATGGCTCAAATTTAAACGTTTTAAAAGATGCGATAGGGCTAAATTTGGTTGATTTTATAGCGCTTGATTTTAAGGCGTTAAAAGAAAACTATCTTTTTATAACAAACTCAAATTTATACGATAAATTTATCAAAACATTAAAATATCTTATAAAAATAGATTTTAAATTTGAAGTTAGAACAACTGTTCATGCTGATATTTTAGATGAAAATGATGTAAAAAAGATGGCAAATTTATTACAAAATTTAGGTTACAAAGGAACTTATTGTATACAAAATTTCTTATCAACTGGCGATAATTTTGGCTGTTTGCAAAAGCCTATCAAGGATTTTGACTACAACAAGATAAATGCGGATATAAAGATAGAATTACGAAATTTCTAAGTTACTTTTAGTTATAATCCAACGAAACTTTTAAGGAAATTAATAATGCAAAGAAAGAAAATTTATAACCCAAATTCAAACGAAACTTTAACCGATCGTAAGGTTTTTGGTGGAAATCCGCACGGAATACTAAATTTTACAAAAGCAAAGTATGTTTGGGCGCTTAAACTTTGGGATATCATGGAGGCAAACACATGGTTTCCAAAAGAAGTCGATACGACCGATGATGTTAGAGACTATAACTTCAACTTAACAAGCGCTGAAAAACGTATGTATGACTTGGTCTGGAGTCAGCTAATTAGCATGGATAGCTTTCAGACAAACAACCTAGCAGATAACATAAATCCTTACATAACAGCGCCTGAAATCAATGCGATTTTAAGCCGCCAAGCCTATGAAGAGGCAAATCACAGCAAAAGTTATGCGGTGATGGTTGAAGCGATTTGCGATAATACCGATATGATTTATGAGATGGAAAAACACGATGAGATGCTAAAAAGAAAAAACGACTACATCTCAAGCGTTTATGAAGAGCTTGCTGGAGAGGTTACAGAAGATAAACTGCTTTTAGCGATGGTAGCAAACCAAATTTTAGAAGGAATTTACTTTTATAGCGGATTTACGGCGATTTACGCGCTTGCAAGAGCTGGGAAAATGCTTGGTTCGGCGCAGATGATACGTTTTATCCAACGAGATGAGATAACACATCTTTTGCTTTTTCAAAACATGATAAACTCAGTTAGAAAAGAGCGCCCAGAGCTGTTTAATGAAACAAATGTGGCTAAAATTTATGAGATGTTTCAAAAGGCTGGAGATTTGGAAATCGAGTGGGGAAAATACATCACGCAAAACCAAATCATGGGCTTTACAGATGATATCATAGAAGAATATATCCACTATCTAGTCGATCAACGCTTAAGTGCGATTGGGCTAAATAAAAAATATAACGCAAAACACCCGATAAAATGGGTTGATGACTTTTCTAAATTTAACGATCAAAAAAGCAACTTTTTTGAAAGCAAAGTTACAAACTATAGCAAGGGAAGCTTGAGTTTTGATGATTTTTAAGATATTTTGATTGAGATTACTTCGTGATGATAGTGGTCGCAAATAGCGTTACTATCGTTAGCGAAGTGTTTTGAATTTGGTTAAAATAAGCGTGAATCTTAAAAAAAGCTGAATTTTTGGCTGAAGTGAAAACTCATATGACATTTGTCGGTAAAATTTAGTATAAAAAGTAAGGTTTAGCGATTTTTAATATATTTTTATCTCTGTTTTAAGTGGTTTTGGTTGAATTTTGGAGGTTTGTATGAAGTGCGTGGTTGTAGGTAATAAAGCTATTTTAAAAGAATATGGCAAAATTTATAAATTTAGCTTAAAAAATCAATGCGTTGTAAAGCAAAAATTAGCTTTTTGTCTTGAAAATAGCATAGTTAGCAAAATTTGCGCAGTTAGCAAGAGGCAAATTTTGCAAATAATTAAAACAAACACAGCAAAAACTACTCAAAATAGCGAGTTAAAACCAAAAATATATGCTAGCCATTTTGCTTGTGGCTTGGGATTTTAGGTTGTGATGGTGGTTGAGTAATGCTAGGTAAGATAGTTGATGATGGAGTTATAGCTAGTAATGATGGCGAAATTTATAAATTTAGCATAGATGCGTTTAAAAACAAAGATGTTTTAAATCGCAAGCTTGAATTTGGCGATGAAGTCGCGTTTATGCTTTTAAACGATAAAGTAAGTGAGGTGTATTTTATCGGCGATGTAAAAAGCAGCAAACAGAGCCTAAAAAATGCTAAATTTATAAATAAAACGCAACTAAAAACTCAAAATCCAGATAAAACTAGCGATATATCGCGCAGCCAAAGCACCCAACAAAATACCGATATAAGCACGAGTTTAGACATCAAAGAAACATTTGTGGTTAGAAATAAAAATGATTTTAAAGGATTTTTTTATACTAGCGGATACTGGTGCGGTTGCGCTATAACGGTTATGGTTGTGATTTTGATTTTTGCTTTTGTAGAGGCTAGGATATGATAGGTGTGATTTTAAGTCCAAATTTGATAAAAGCGCAAAACGATGAGCTTTATGAGTTTGATATGAGTTCTTACGTAACGCCAAAGCTAAAAGTTGGCGATAGGGTTAAATTTAGCATAGAATTTGGTGAGGTTAAAAACTTAAATCTCATAAATGAGTCTATAGCTTTTATAAAAGGCGATTTAAAAAATACTTTTGGGGCTAATAAGCTAAATTTGGATTTAAAAAATATAAAATTTAGCCAAAATGCGCCAAATTCAGAACAAAAAGATGAAAATTTTAATAAATTTGAAAAGAAAAGTGTTAAAAATCCTAAAATCCAGATAGTAAAACCACGAAGCGGATCTTTTGTGCGGTTTGGGCTTGGTCTTAAAAATGGTGTAAAAGATACTTTGTTATTTGTTTTTGCTATTTTTATCCTTTATCTTTTGTGTTGGCTTGCTTGGGTAGTTATAGATGGCTTTTTTACGCTTTTGGTTGGTTTTTTTAGCGGATTTTCTTCTTTGATAGAGTATGTAGGCAAAAAATGAATTTATTGGCTTGTTTTATTCGTTATTTTCAAATAAAAGTAAATAAAAATGTTGTTTTTAAGAGCTTAAAAATCTTATTTTCGTTAAAATTACGCAAAAAGCAATCAAATTGTAAGACATTTTTTTGGTTTAGCGTAGGTTGTTTAAAAATATATTTTTTAAATTTAGTTAAATTCGTTTTTTTGGATAGAAAACAGAAAATTTAGAAAATAAATTTATCAAAATTTAAAACTAAATTTAAGAAATCAAGGATAAAATATGGATAGATTAGAGGCTGCAAGATGTGAAAAACTTGCCCTTGATATAGCAAACGAAGTAACGCTTAGTCCTGCTTTATACGACGCGTTTTGCAAGGTTAGCAGGAGTGAGTTTGCTCCAGTTGGCGCTCATGCTTTTAGCTTAAATCCGCAGCCGATTTTGGCAAATCAGTGGATAAGTTCACCTTTAACAGTAGCTAAAATGACTATGGCATTAGAGCTTGAAGGAGTGGATAAAGTCCTTGAAATCGGCTGTGGAAGCGGATATCAAGCGGCGATTTTAAGCAAGATTGTGCGTAGAGTTTTTACTATCGAGCGGATATCAAAGCTTGTAAATGAAGCGAAAAAACACTTTGAAAATTTAGCCATTTCAAATGTGCATGTAAGATATGATGATGGGAATGCTGGATGGAAAAATTATGCTCCGTATGAGCGAATTTTGCTATCGGCTGCGGCTAAAAGTATCGATGAGAGGCTTTTTTCTCAGTTAAGCGATGGTGGAATTTTAGTTGCGCCTATCGAGGAAAATGGTCGCCAAAAGATAATTAAATTTTATAAAAAAGATAATCAAATACAAAAAGAGATTCTTTCAGAGTGTGTCTTTGTGCCACTTTTGAGCGGAAGAGAATAAAGGAGCGTTTTATGAGTACAAATTCTAGTTATGTGGATAGTTTACTAGATCTTTATAAAGAGAAATTTTCAGACAGATCTTTAACAAACAAAGTTTTAGCCATCTCATCTGCTTTAGATGTGCTTTCAAAAGTTAGCCAAAGTTTTAGCCAAAAAGAGGGCGAATTTTTACAAAATTTATATATAAATTTTAGCAACGAATCGCCAAATGATATAAAAATTTTAGATTTTAGTCTAAATTTTACACATCCGGAGTATTTTTTCATACCTAGATTTTTAGAGACAAATATTAATTATTTTTATAACGATTTTGCTTTAAAAGATAGAATTATAGCCCATCAAAACACATTTACAGGCAAGAAAAATCAAGCCATTTCTGAGTTTTTAAGCGGAAGCGATAAAGATATAGTGGCGTTATATATTTTTATAGAAAATATAGCTAAAAATTATGGCGATTTTTGCGAAGATAAAGAGCTAAAACACGCTTTTAAAACAAAAATTGTCAAATTTTACGATGCATTATATAAGCTTTTTGAAGCAAGTAGTCAAAATTTAGTAAAAGAGTATTTTAACCTTACGCTTTTAAATCAGCCTATGCTTTTGGTTGAGTTTGTGAAGTCGTGTTTGCTCTCTGATAACATTTTAAGCGTTGTTGCGCTTTTTAAAGATGAAACAAGGCTAAATTTACACTTAGAAGATGGGTATTTTATGTCGCTAAGTGATAACTTGCTTTTGGAATTTATAAGCGTTGTAGCGGTGTATAATCCAAACTTAACTATATGTTTTTATAACCAAAGTAGCGTTTCGATTTTATCAACTATCGATAGCGGTGAGATACGAAATCTGGAAGATTTTTCGCAAAAAAGTGCCAAATTTATCACAGAGTTTAAGCCATATCCAAACGCATCTGATGAAAATAGTATAAAATGTATTTATGCTAGTTTGTTTTTTGAGTATGTTTTAAAGTATAAAAACAACAATCTATCTTTAAATACGTTATATATGGGTGGCGTTGGTAGCGGTAAATACAACAAGATAAGAGAGATACTACATATAAAAAATGTCCCAGAGTATCGATATCGGTTTATAACATTGCATCCTGGATATGACTATAGCGACATTATGGACGGTTTTGTAAATGGAGTGTTTGTAGATGGTGCGTTTAAACAGATGTGTAAAAGAGCGATTTTAGATAGTCAAAATGAGTATTTTATAATCCTACATAACATCGCTAACTGCGATATAAACTCTGTTTTTGGCGAGAGTTTTCAACTGCTTTTAGATAGATACTCAAGCACAAACAAAGGCGCTTTTGTGCAGAGCAAAAACTCGCCTGCTATAACGGCTTTTGATGAAAATAAAAAAGAAAAATATAGCGTTTTGTTAAAAGATGGGGTTTCTTGTTTTGCGATACCGTCGAATTTATATATCATAGCAACTTATGATTCAAATTTAGGGTTTGATGAAAACTGGGCGCTTTTCTCGCGCTTTTTTACTTGTATAAAGCTAGATTGCGATTATACGAAAATCGAAGCTAGCTTAGAAGGAGTTAAAAATGCTCACGGCTTTGTTAAAATTTGTAAAAAACTTAACGAATTTATCCAAAATGACGTGCTAAATGACAGCAATATCGAGATAGGACACTACGTATTTTTAAAGATAAAAGAGCAAATAACAAATGATGAAATTTCAGATAAAGTTTTAAAAGAGTTTTTTGATATCGAGTTATCATCTATTTTAAGCTCTATTTTTGCTAAATTTCTTACCTATCAAGAGAGCAGAAAAGCTGTAAATTCAGCCAAAATACTATTTAAATTAAGTTAGGTGCTAAATTTGTTAAAAAGATTGCGTCTTTTTATTCATACGTATGATCCGGCTAAATTTAGCCTTATATACTCGCTAAAAGCGGTATTTGCGCTTATTTTAAGTGGGCTTATAGCCTACTTTTGTTCCGGACTTGGCGCTACTGTTTGGGCGATAAATGGAGCAAGCAACATCTTTTTTTTAAATGCGATTGATGGAACAAATAAAGAGAAATTTTTCTATCTATCGCTGTTTTTAGCAGTTTCTTTGGCATTTATCTTTTCGGCTAATTATGTCGATGCATTTGGGGTTTGGCTTTTTGTGCCAACTTTTATCTGGTTTTTTATCGCTTCGACTAGTTCGATTTTAAGCCAGAATTTAAACAAAGTCTTGCTTGGAGCAAGCTTTACTTCTATCATAATTTTGGCGTTTAAACATAGCCACGGAAGTATAGACAGCAAAGAGATAGCCATAGGATTTTTCATAGGTGGAGTAACTGCGACTTTAATTAGAGTTTTAAATTTTAGCGGATATGGACTTTTTACAAAGCGAAGTTTTAGCGCGCTTTTAGATGATATAATCCTTACAAATAATGCTAAAAATGAGTCTAAATTTGAGTTTTGGCAAAACAAAACAGTGCAAAATATCGCAAATTTAAAAAACATCTTTTCAAAAAATAGTGTAAATTTAAAAGACACAAAACTTATCAAAAACCACACTAGAGCGATATTTTATCTATATAAAATGGAAGAGTTGATCTACTGTATTTCAACTATACGTTCTAGGTATTTTAGCAACGATGATAGAAAAACGCTGTTTAACAGGTTGCAAAAAGAGATTGATTATAACTTAAACGAACTTAAAAATCTTTTCGTAAAAAAAGATGTAAATTTAAAATTTGATACCTACAACCGTGTTAAAAGCCTAAAAGAGATGCCCATTTTTATGGCTTCGCTCGATGTTTTATACAACCTTTTTAAAATCATCGTTGCAGGTGGCGAAGAGAAAATCGCGCTAAAAGCAAAAAGGCAAAAGCTATCATTTGTAAAGCTAAAAGAGACGCTAAATTTAAAAAATCAGCTTTTTCAGTTTTCTTTAAAATACTCATTTGCGGTCGCTTTTAGCGTATTTATAGCCTCAGTTAGCGGGATAAATCGCGGTATGTGGATAGCGCTTGGTGTAGTAACTGTGATGAGGGCAAACGCCACTGCTGTAAAAAACGTCACAAAAGATGCCATCATAAGTACTATTTTAGGCATGGCAGTTGGCATAGGCATAGTTTTTGTCTTTAAAGATACTCCTGAGTTTTATCTTTTTGTTTTGTTGGCTGCATTTTTTATATTTTATTTAAAAACTTTTCCATATACGGTTTGGAATTTTAGCCTTATCGTGGCTTTGGCGATTTACTTTTCTATCATAACGCCAAATTTTTCAGACTTGATTTTCTTTAGATTTATCGATATGTGCATAGGGTTTTTAATAGCCGTTATCATATCTATGACTATTTGGCCATTTAAAAGCAAAGATGAGTTAATGCCTAAATTTATGCAGAATTTAACGAATTTATCGGACTCAATCGATGATATGATAGATGTCGAGAAAAAGGGCGAATTTTATAAAAATACCCATAAATCAATAAATGGCATAAATGAGTTTAAAACCGTTATAAAAGAGAGCAAAAAGAGCGAATTTTTACCACTTTATGAGAATTTAAAAGAGATAAATTTAACTATTTTAAAGCTTAAAAGCTACCTATCAACCACACAAGATGAAGACAGCGAAATCACCAAAAACGACCTTACTATGCTAAAAAGGCGTTTTGAAATGATACAAAATAAGATAAATAAGTTGCCGTTTTATTTCTATGAAGATACAAAAGAGCTTTTCTTAAACAAAGACACTAAAACGCTATTTTTGATGAATAAAATAGCTAGCAAACAAGAAGAAATTTACCACTTTTTTGACTAAATTTAGCTTTAAATTTAGTCAAATTTGCTTGATTTTTTAAATTTAGATGATTTAGTCTTGACAATAGTTAGATATCTAACTATAATTTCACTATGAAAAACAGAGCTATCATCGCATATTGCGCAAGAATTAGAGAAAAAGCAAACAAACTTATCATAAACTCACTAAAAGCTAGTGGATACAATGACATCGCGCCAAGTCATGGAGATATACTAAATTTGCTTTTTAGTGGGCAAAGTTATCCTATGGCAAAAGTTGCTCAAAAAATTTATAGAAGCAAACCAACCGTTACAACTTTAGTTGAAAAACTTGAAGTAAATGGCTATATATCACGCTTTAAAAGCGAAGATGACGCAAGGGTAGTGATGATAAAAATAACGCAAAAAGGCTTAGAGCTAAAGCCGATTTTTGCTAAAATTAACGATGAGTTAAGCCGCGTAACGCAAAACGAGTTTTCACAAACAGAGCTTGATTTTTTAGAAACTTTGCTTAAAAAAATGACACTAAATTTAAAAGAGTTGCAGTAAAAATTTTAAATATATAGTTAGATATCAAACTATATATTTAAGGTTAAAGCCAAATTAAAGGAGATAAAATGAACTTTAAATTAACAAGTTGCAAAGATGAGCCAAGAGTCGTGCTAAAAGATGCGCTAGAGCTAAGTGGCTGCGAGATGTCGATAAATGAACTACCAGCTGGAGTTAGCGTGCCATTTATCCATGCGCATAAGCAAAATGAGGAGTTGTACTATGTCATAAGTGGCAAAGGAGCACTTTACATCGATGGAAAAGAGCTTGAGATAAAGGCTGGTGATGCCTTTAAAATCGCGCCAAAAGGCGAGCGCTGTATCAAAGCTGACGCAAACTCAAGTATCAAATTCATCTGCATTCAAGCCAAAGAAAATAGCCTAGAAGCTTGTACGCAAGATGATGGGATTATCATAGAGGGTAAAAAACCAAGCTGGTTGTAAAAAATTAAATTTAGCTTTAAAATTTACAACGCTTAACCAAGTAAAGCTAAATTTGGCTATGTTTTTAGCAAATGGCGTATTTTAAAATATTTTGCAAGTATGCTGTTTGCTTTAAATTTAAAAATACTTATTTTTATACAATAAAATTTAATAAAATATTATATCTGCTAACGCAAATTTAGTATTTAAATCAGCTCTGCGATAACATTTGTTGCAAAATATCTTAAGCCAGCTTAGACAATTGCTAGCACCAAAGCTTCACGATAACATTTGTCTGCTAGCATAAATGCAACATCGCCAAGTCTTTAAGTATAAATTTAGAGAATTTTTATTTATTTATCATCCTTTTGCGCTAAAAGCTTAATAAAACTATAGGCAAAAATTCTTCAGCAGACACATAAAAGTTAAATAATTTATAAATTTATTAATAAATTCAGTTTAAATTTAAGTTAGGAATTTGAATTTATATTGCCTAGAATAGCGATATTTGGGACTTTTAATAGCCAGTTTACATAATATTAAAGAATAATTATTTTTTTAATTTAGTTTTAATTTTTATGTTTATATAATTTCAGGAATTAACATGTAATTAATTTTAGTAGAGGAGAATTTATGGAATTCTTAACAAATCTTAGCAATGGTACGCAATTTGCTTTGCAGCTTATTATCGTACTTATCTGTCTATTTTATGGTGCAAAAAAGGGCGGTATAGCTCTTGGTATGCTTGGTGGAATAGGTTTAGTTCTTATAGTTTTTGGTTTTAGTGTAAAACCTGGCAATCCAGCGACCGATGTTATTTTCACGATTTTGGCTGTTGTTGTTGCTAGTGCAACGCTTCAAGCAAGTGGCGGTCTTGATGTTATGCTTCAAATCGCAGAAAAAATCCTACGTAAAAATCCAAAATATGTAAGTATTTTAGCTCCTTTTGTAACTTCTACATTAACCATTTTGTGCGGAACTGGACACGTTGTTTATACCGTGCTTCCGATAGTTTATGATATCGCTATAAAAAATGGCATAAGACCAGAAAGACCGATGGCGGCTAGCTCTATAGCGGCTCAGCTTGGTATTATAGCAAGTCCTGTTTCAGTCGCTGTTGTGACATTGACTGCGTTTTTGTTAAATGCAAATCATCATCTTGAGAATTTTAACGGTTACACAGATTTACTAAAAATCACAATCCCATCAACTTATATAGGTGTTTTAGCGATTGGAATTTTCTCTTGGTTTAGAGGAAAAGACTTGGATAAAGATCCAGAATTTCAAGAAAGAATCAAAGACCCTGAGTTTAAAAACTACGTTTACGGAGATAGCACAACTCTACTTGGTAAAAAACTTCCTATGATTCAATGGGTTGCTATGTGGATTTTCTTAGCTGCAATTGCTCTTGTTGCATTGCTGGGATACTACAGCGATTTGCGTCCTGCATGGGAGGTAAAAGGCGTGATGAAACCGCTTGGTATGACTCAAGTTATCCAAATTTTCATGCTTTTAACTGGTTCGCTTATATTGATTTGTTGTAAAACAGATGCAAGTAAAATCGGTAAAAATGAGATTTTCCGCTCTGGTATGATTGCTATGGTTGCTGTTTTTGGTATTTCATGGCTTGCAAATACAATGTTTTCTGTCCATACTCCGATGATTAAAGAAGCTCTTGGTGCAGTTGTTACAGATCATCCTTGGACATATGCTGTTATGCTTTTGCTTATCTCAAAACTAGTAAATTCACAAGCTGCGGCTCTTGTTGCGTTCGTGCCACTAGCTTTAGGTATCGGCGTTAGTCCTGCTATAATACTAGCCTTTGCTCCAGCTTGTTATGGATACTATATCCTTCCAACATATCCAAGTGATTTGGCTGCTATTCAGTTTGACCGTTCAGGTACAACTCACATAGGAAGATTTGTTATAAATCACAGCTTTATAATACCTGGTTTAATCGGTGTTATCGTATCTTGTATAGCTGGTTATATCATAACTGGACTTTTTGGCTATCTATAATAGTTTTGTCTTGAAGGCTTTTGCTTTCAAGACAATCTTTACAATTTTTTTAAAGCACTCTGAATTTTATCCTCTTTAAAAATTTAAAAAATCAAAACGGTAAAAATTTAGCAAAATACAAATCAAATATCTTAATCATAAGAGCAAATTTGAGGCATTTATGAGATACTTCCAAAATACCTTATAACGGACTTGAAAATTTAATATTTAATTGAACTTTTAAGCCGTTTCTTGTAAAAATACTTAATAAATTTCTACCATAAAATGCTAAATTTAATGAAAAAGCAGGGATTATCAGCATAACTTTCACACAGCCACAATTTACAGATAGCTACATAGCTATAGTGGCAGCTGGAACTTCTGATTTAGCTGTAGCGCAAGAAGCCTACGAGACTGCGACATTTTTTGGAAATAGCACAAAACTGATAGTTGATGTTGGCGTAGCTGGTATAAACAGGCTTTTTTTACATCTTGAAGAGCTA
This sequence comes from Campylobacter geochelonis, assembly GCF_013201685.1. Classification (NCBI taxonomy): domain Bacteria; kingdom Pseudomonadati; phylum Campylobacterota; class Epsilonproteobacteria; order Campylobacterales; family Campylobacteraceae; genus Campylobacter; species Campylobacter geochelonis. Next base: position 106,688 of record NZ_CP053844.1, read on the forward strand.
CAAAAAGCTAAAGTTATCATCGCTATTGCTGGTATGGAAGGGGCTTTGCCTAGTGTTGTAGCAGGGCTTGTAAGCGTGCCGGTTATCGCGGTGCCTACAAGTGTTGGTTATGGGGCGAGTTTTGGAGGAATGGCAGCACTTTTGGCCATGTTAAATAGCTGCGCAAACGGCATAACTGTGGTAAATATAGATAATGGCTATAAAGCGGCGTATAGCGCTAGTTTGATTAGCCATATCTGAAAATTTTACTTGAGGGGTTTTGGCATAATTTAGTTTAGTAAACGGTCAAATTAATAGAAATTTATCTATCAAGACGCGGTGCGTGCGCTAAATTTATCTGGCTATATAATTATAATTTATTTTAATATAACTTTAATAGCACGAAAGCATACCTAGCCGAATTTATAAGTTAAATCAGGCTAGTGTATTTTAAGTGATTGCCGCAAAATTTAAGCTATCTGATAATTTCTCTTGCGCAAAAAACTGCTAAATTTAAAAGCAATACTCTTTCAAAAACTCTTCTAATTTACCATTTTCATACTCTGCTTGCATGATTTCTAAGTTGTAAGGATCAATATGTATCAAAGCGATGATTTCGCCTTTTTTATCCCTTGCAACGACTGCTTCGCCATCTTGTGAGCCTTGAAAATCAACGCTAACATCATCGGAGTGTTTTTTAAAGAAATTTATGATTAAATTTGTATAAAATTTACGCATAGTAAGATACTGCGAGGATTCTGAAATCGGGATAAAATAGCCACCTATAAGAACGCAGGCATCTTTTTCGAAGCGTTTTTGGTTATAAATTTTTCTTATTTTTGCTCGTTTCATATCTTTCCTTTTTTGGTTTAAATTTTTATCACAACATTATAGCAAATTTTAACTTTGGAAGTAGAATTTTAGCGGTTTGTAGACGACTTGATGGGCTTTAAGGGCTTTGCTTTGCTTACTTTTGATATGATTTTCTAGCTTTTATGTGTTGTGATACAAGTTTGTCATTCCAGTTTTGTTAAAAAATACATTTGTATCTTCTTTTATACTTTGCGATTGTATTTGTGATGATTGTAGATATAAAATTTGTAGTTTATATTCAAATTTAACAACTGAATTTAAATTTTTATATTTATATAAGCAAGTTTGGGTTATAATTCATCTCTTATTTTGTGTGTCAAGGTAGCTCAGCTGGTTAGAGCGCTGGTCTCATAAGCCGGAGGTCGAGAGTTCAAGTCTCTCTCTTGACACCATTTACAAAAAACTTCATCAAACAAACCCCTATAATAACGAGATTTCTTAAAAGGTCAAAAGAGCCATTCTAGGCTTTCATATAATTAGCTAGCTTAGCATTTGTTTAAGTTTTCTTAAACCATTCGATGGGGTGGTGGGTTTTGATTTTTGGTAAATTTTTTTGTGAGTTTTTGTATTGCTCGTAAATAAAATTACAAAATTCATATAATTAAGTATAGGTTAAAATAATGAGTAATGACACCAAGAATTTAATTAAACCTCCTAAAATCAGTACTTTCTTAATAATGTTAAGGTCTATAAAATCGAATTGATACAATTAATAGTCAAAAAGTGCGAATTTTGATATATAAAGTTATCAAAAAGCGTAATAAGCTTAAGAGTTTTGACATTAATACATTTAAATATGAGTTTAAAGGCATATTATTTTGGTTATACTTGTTTTAATTTTAGATTGATTTTTAAGATAATATGATATGATTTTATCAAAATTTGTATTATCAAAAAACAAGCTAGTATATTAAAGTTAGAAATAACAAGAAACGCTGATAGTTTATTACACAAATATAAAAGCAAGAAAATAATATAAATAAATTTTATCTAATTTACATTTTTATAATAAAATATAATTTATATTAACAATATTAAAGCTGGTTAAAGAGTTTATTATCAAATTTAAAAATAATTTTATTAACTAAATGTATTAAAATATATGATTTTATGTTTATATAAATTTTGCCAGCTTATAAATACAGTATAAATTCTCTAAATTTACATATTAATTTAAAAAAAGTATAATGATAGTCGCATAAGAATTGATAATAAAAATTAATCATAAATTTATATAAAACCAAACTTTCTCATAAATTTAGCTCTTAATCATCATTAAAATGCAGAATTTTGCTAGTTAAAAGTATAAAACATGAAATTCGACACAACGTTATAGTCCTAAAAAAGCCCTAAATTTGACCAAATCTGATAAAATTCTCGATATTTTTTGCTATTTTTGGCGCTGCTGTTGTGGCTGGTTCTATGTAGCATTTTGTGAAGTAGGGATCTATGCGCGAGCTTTCAAGATTATTTAATATGCTTAAACCAACCATTCTAGCGTAACTTGCGACATTTAAAACCTCGCCACTTGTGCCGATACAAACAAAAAGCTTGGCTTCTTCAAGTCTTTGATAAAGCGTTTCATACAATGGCGCAAGCTCGCCAAACATCACGATATGGTGGCGGATTTTATCGCTTTTACACATTGGGCAGATTTTTCCAGTTTGCGCTTCGTAGCCTACTTCAAAAACACTCCCGCACTTCTCACACCTTAGTTTTGTAAGCTCTCCATGCAAGTGCACAACATCCTCACAACCAGCTCTTTCGAGCAAGTCATCGACATTTTGAGTTAAAACAGAGATTTTATCACCAAATTTAGCCTTAATCTGAGCTATGGTTTTGTGAGCGAAATTTGGCTCTACATCTTTAAGTTGCGCTCGTCTTTTATTATAAAAGTTAAGAACTTTTGGCCTATCTTTTCTAAAGCCTTGCGTGGAGCAAACCTCCATCACATCGTATTCTTCCCAAAGTCCGTTGCTATCTCTAAAAGTTTTTAGCCCACTTTGAGCTGAAAGTCCAGCGCCGCTTAAAATAAGAACTTCATGCACCATAACTCCTTGTAAAATGTCTAAATTCTATAAATTTTAAGCCAAATTTTTAAGTGATTTTCGCTAAAGATTTGACTAAATTTTGGCTAAATTTGCGCACAAGCATTTAGCCAAATTCTTAAAACTCGCCTTTACTGACAACCCTCGCATTCGATGCTTCTATCCATCGTATCTTTTTCAAAACTCTCTGTTTCTGGGCTTTGGCTGCGTAGATAATAAGTCGATTTTATACCAAGTTGCCACGCAAGAGAGTAAATCTCGCTTAGCACTTTTCCACTTGCTTTATCAAGCGAGATGAAGATATTTAGACTTTGTCCTTGATCTATCCACTTTTGGCGAATCGCACCTGCTTTTATAAGCAAACGCTGATCTAGGTCATACGCTGGCGTGTAAAACTGCCAAGTTTCTGGGCTTAAATTTGGAACAACTACAGGTATCATGCCGCTTAAGTTTTGCTCAAACCATTTGCGTTTATAAACTGGTTCAATCGTTTGAGTTGTTCCTACAAGTATACTTATGCTCGAAGTTGGCGCTATCGCCATAAGATAGCCGTTTCGCATACCATCTTGTTTGACTTTTTCGCGTAGTTTTTCCCAGTCGCAACTATCCTCATCAAAAAGCCCACCACGAGAGACTAAGGCTTTAGCATTTTCGTTGGCTAAGTCGATAGGAAAGATTCCTTTTGACCAAATCGAGCCGTCAAAATCTGGATATTTGCCTTTTTCTATGCTTAAATTTGATGAAGCGTAAATCGCGTTGTAGCTGATGTTTTCCATGATTTTATCAATCAGTTCGAAATGCTCATAGCTTCCCCATTTTATAGCGCGCTCTGCTAACATCTGTGCTTCGCCCATAACTCCAAGTCCGATTGAGCGGCTTTTGAGGTTGGTGTGTTTGACTTTGGCGTGTGGGTAGAAGTTAAGGTCGATAACGTTATCAAGCATTCTAATCGCGATAGGAACGACTCGTTTTATCTCTTCTTTTGTATTAATCTTGCCTAAATTTATACTAGCAAGGTTACAAACTGCGGTGAGCCCTTCATCAAGCCCTTTTTCTACTATGAAAATTTCACGCCCATTTATGCTATCAAGCGCTGTGATTTTCTTAGCTTTTTTGCTATATCCGCCATCGACAACGACATCTTCATCCTCTTCAAAATACTGATAACTTTGGTCGTTAAAAACAACTTTGATTTTATAGTGGTTTGGCTGTGTGTTTTGGAAAATTTCAGTACATAAATTCGAACTTCTAATAAGCCCAGTATGGCTGTTTGGATTTGCTCTATTTGCATTGTCTTTAAAGCATAAAAACGGCATTCCGCTCTCAAAACAACTCGTTAAAATCTTTTTCCATAAGTCTTTTGCCATCATGGTTGATTTTGAAATTTTAGGGTCGTTTTCATACTCTATATATTTTCTCTCAAACTCTTTTCCATACATATCGCACAAGTCAGACACATCAACTGGATCAAAAAGCGTCCATTTTTCGTTATTTTCGAGGCGTTTCATAAAAAGATCATTTATCCAAAGCGCAGGGAAAATCTCATGTGCTCGTCTACGCTCCTCGCCAGAGTTTTTACGAAGATCTAAAAAGTCGCTAACATCCATATGCCAAGGTTCGATATAAACGGCAATTGCACCTTTTCTAGTGCCTAGTTGATCGACTGCAACGGCGATGTCGTTTGTGATTTTAAGAAATGGTATTATACCGCCAGCTGCGTTTTTATGCCCATCGATACTTCCGCCCATAGCTCGAACTTTGCTCCAGTCCCAGCCGATTCCGCCACCAAATTTAGATAAAAGCGCCATCTCTTTATAGCTATCAAATATACCTTCTATGTTATCAGGTGTGCTTCCAACATAGCAGCTTGAGAGCTGGTGGCGCGTGGTGCGGGCGTTTGATAGAGTAGGGGTTGCAAGCATGACTTCAAATTTACTTATCAAATCATAAAATTTCTTAGCCCAAGCTTGACTATCAAGCTCATTTTGTGCTAAAAACATCGCAATCGCCATAAACATATGCTGAGGAAGCTCGATAGGCTTGCCACTTCTATCTTTTATAAGATATCTATCATAAAGCGTTTTTATGCCAAGATAATTAAACTGCAAGTCGCGCTCTGGCTTTAAATAAGCGTTTAAGTCTTCTAAATCATACTTTTCTTTTAGTCCAGCCATAATGCGACCCTCTTTTTCGGCTCGCTCGAAATACTCGCTTAACGTGTTATATCCGTTATAAGTGGTTACTTTGTGGTATAAATCATACAAAAACAGCCTTGCTGCGACAAATGTCCAGTTTGGACGGTCGATGTCGATTTTATCGACTGCAGTTTTAATCAGCGTTTGTTGAATTTCTTCAGTGCTTATCATATCTCGAAACTGAATTTTTGCGTCCACTTCAAGCTCACTAAGGCTTACGTTATCGATACCTTCGACTGCAGAAGTGGTGTATTTTTTAATCTTTGATATGTCTAACTCTTCAGTTCTTCCATTACGTTTTATTACTTTCATTATTTTCCTTAAATTTATTTATAGTTACTTTGATAGAATTTTGGTCTTACTCACCAAAAACCCTTTTAAAAATTCCATCTACATTTTTAGTATAGTAACCATAGTCAAAGCATGATTTTATCGCATCTTCATCAAGGCATTTTCTTAAATCTTCATCTTTTAATAAATTTTGTAAAAACAAGCTGTGTCCCGCCTCATCAACTGCTTTTTTACCCTCTTGTAAATCAGCCCAAACTTTCATCGCATTTCTTTGAACGATTTTATATGCATCTTCGCGAGAGATTCCCTTTTTAGGAAGTTCTAGTAAAATTCGTTGAGAAAAGACAAGTCCGCCAGTTAAATTTAGATTTCTCATCATATTTTCTGGATACACGACAAGTTTATCGACTAAACCGCTCAAGCGATTTAGCATAAAATCAGCCGTGATAAAGCCATCTGGCAGGATAAATCTCTCAACCGAACTATGACTGATATCGCGCTCATGCCACAAAGCGACATTTTCCATAGCTGGCATTGCGTAAGAGCGTATCATACGACAAAGTCCGGTAACATTTTCGCTTAAAACTGGATTTCGTTTATGTGGCATCGCGCTTGAGCCTTTTTGTCCTGGACTAAAGTATTCTTCACACTCATAAACTTCCGTTCTTTGGTAGTGGCGGATAGCGACTGCGATTTTCTCGCAACTTGAAGCCAAAATCGCCAAAGCGCTCATAACTTGAGCGTATCTATCTCTTTGGATGACTTGATTACTTGCTGGAGCAGGGCGAAGTCCTAAATTCTCGCATACAAGCTCTTCAAGCTCAAGTGGAGCGTGAGCGAAATTTCCCATAGCGCCTGAAATTTGACCTACGCTTATAACTTTTTTAGCATGTTCTAGTAGTTCCATCGCACGGTTTATCTCATCATACCAAATAGCAAGAACCAAACCAAATGTTATCGGTTCGCCGTGAATTCCATGGCTTCGACCGACCATTAGTGTCTTTTTATGCTCATACGCGCGTTTTTTTATCGCAGTTTTTAGCTCTTTGACATCTTCAAGTATCAAATCTAAGCTATCTTTTATCTGTAAAGCCACGGCTGTATCGATACAATCGCTACTTGTCATGCCATAGTGAACCCATCTACTCTCATCACCCAAACTCTCGCCAACGCTTGTTAAAAAGGCGATAACATCGTGTTTTGTGGTTTGCTCTATCTCATCTATGCGTTCTATGTCAAATTTAGCGTTTTTAACTATCTTTTCGCACTCCTCATCGCTGACTAAGCCAAGCTTGTTCCATGCTTTTGTTGCTGCGATTTCAACCTTTAGCCACGCATCATACTTGGCTTGAACGCTCCATTTTTCACTCATGATTTTTCGTGCGTATCTTTCGACCATCTTTTACCTTCTTTTAAACAAATTTTATATAAATTAATGAATAAATATTCTATCAAAAAGTGAGTAAAAATTGCCTTATAACAAAAAAAATATAGCTACTGCAACCGGTCAAAAAGCTTATGAAATTTTACTTAAAAACGGTTATAGTATGAAGTCGGCTCAAAGCCTTATAGATAGGGGTCGCATGATAAATAATGACTTAGTCGTAAAAGGCAAAAATCAAGTGCTTTATGGAGATGTTTTTTTGATCGTTTATGAGTGTTTGCCACGTGGGTTAAAGCCAGTTTTTGAAGATGAAGAATTTGCTGTTTTTGATAAACCAAGTGGAGTTTTAACACATCAAAACGGTAGAAGTTGTCAGTACAGCTTAAATGATGAGATAATATCGCTTTTTGGGGCAAATGCAAAGGTCGCACACCGTTTAGACAAAGAGACAAGTGGGCTTATTTTAGTTGCAAAAAATAAAGAAGCTGAAGTTTGTTTTAAAAAAATGTTTGAAGAGAAGCTTATAAAAAAGGAGTATTTGGCGTTTGCCAGAGGAAAAACTGAGTCTAAATTTGAAGTAAGTGTAAATTTAGCTCAAAATTTAGGTGCAAAAAGCCTTAAAAATAAAATGTTTACTAGTAAAAATGGCAAAGAGTCTTTGACTAAATTTGAGACTATCGAATATCTCGATAAATTTGATATTTCATATCTGCGTTGCATTCCAAAAACAGGCAGACAACACCAAATAAGGGCACATCTTGACTATGCTGGGCACGCGATTTTGGGCGATACGATGTATGGTGTGAGCGATGAGGTGGCGTGTGATTTTTTAGATGAGAAAATTTCTCAAGAGAGCAGGGTAGAAATTTGTGGAAGTTCAAGACTTTTACTTCACTCAAATTTACTTGAATTTATTTATAAAGGTCAAATTTACAGCATAAAAAGTTGCGTTGATGTGAAAAATGAATTTTTAAAGTGCATTGACTATTAGATTGTTTCACGTGAAACATCAAGTTAGCTAAAATTTATCTGAATAGCATTGATGAGATAATAAATCTCTTATCAAATTTTAAAAATTTGCGATAAGAGATTTAAAAAAAATGTAAAATATAAAGTAAAATTTGCTTTAATTTTGTCTAAATTTACTAAAAATTGTAGCTAAATTTAGACAAATATATGGTATAAATTTAGCCCATTTACAGCTTATCAAATTATCAGTGACACATATCCAAAAACTCAAAACCCATATCTTCAAGTCGTTTGATATCTTTGCTTGCGATTTCGCCTTTTTGCGTTAAGTAATCTCCTATAACTATCGCCTCTGCACCATACTCAAATATCTCGTATTGCCTATCGCCAAGAACTGCTTCTCGCCCGCCAGCTATCATAACTCTTGTGTTTGGCAAAGCTGTTTTTGTCTCTTTGATGATTTTAAATGCCGTATCGGCGTCTAATTTTGGCTGTTTTATCGGTAAAGCAGGGTGAGAAATAAAGAAATTTATAGGCGATGAGAACGGATTTAACTCCTTTAATGAGCTTAAAAAACTAATTCTATCTTCTTCGCTCTCGCCAAGCCCATGGATTCCGCCACAGCAAAGCTCTAGTCCAACTTCTTTGGCATATAAATTTGTAGCAAATCTATCATCCCAAGTGTGGCTATCGCAGATGTTTTTATAAAATTCGCGAGAGGTTTCGAGGTTATGGTTATAGCTAAAAACTCCAGCTTTTTTAAGCTCTTTTAGCTGCTCTTTTTTAGCTATGCCATTGCAGCCAATTAGCATTAAATTTGGCTCAGCTTTTTGCACTGCGTGAGCTGCAGCGCAAACAAACTCAACTTTGTTATCATTTAGCCCAACACCAGATGTAACCAAGCAAAAGCCTAAAGCGTGATTTGCTTTAGCGATTTTTGCCTCTTTTACGATTTGAGCGATATCTTTTTGCTTATATGTATCGACAACGGCGTCATTTTTTACACTTTGGGTGCAAAATTTACAGTCTTCACCACAATTTCCACTTGAGATATTACTAATAGCACATAACATAATTTTTTTCACTACACATTCCTATTTTTCTTCATTGTCTTTTTCAGACATAATAACTTTAAGCATTCCGCCGATAGCAACAACCACCACGATAATCAAAAATCCTATTTCAAACAGATCAACCTCACTCAACTCTGCTCCTTTCTTTTAATTGTCCACACGCTGCACTGATATCAAGCCCCTTGCTTTGGCGAATCGTGCAAGTTACGCCATGAGCGCAGACATAATCTTGGAATTTTACCATATTTTCTGGGCTAGGGCGTTTAAATTCGCTTCCTTCATGTGGGTTAAAATATATTAAATTTACCTTCGCTTTTATCCCATGAAGTAGCTTAACAAGGGTTTTTGCATCACTTAAATGGTCATTCACGCCATCCATCATCAAATATTCAAACATCACGCGTTTTCGCATATCGATAGGGAAATTTCGCACAGCATCCATTACCGAAGCGATATCATAAGCACGGTTAATCGGCATTAATTTATCTCTAAGTTCATCATTTACCGCATGAAGCGAGATAGCTAAAAGCACTCCTAAATTCATCTCGCCAAGTTTTTTTATCTGCGAACTAAGTCCACTTGTTGAGATTGTTTGGCGGCGTGGGCTTATGGCAAGTCCGTCATTATCTGTGAAAATTTTTACCGCTTTTGCGACATTTTCAAGATTATTAAGTGGCTCACCCATGCCCATATATACGACATTTACACGTCTTTCATACGGGATATTGTTTTCATTTTTTAAGTATAAAACTTGTGCAACGATTTCGCCAGCGCTTAAATTTCGCACAAATCCACCTTTTGCTGTTAGGCAAAACGCACAGCCGATTTTACATCCCACTTGTGAGCTAACACAGACTGTATAGCGCGCGTGTTGGGTGATTTTACCATCTTCATCGACAGTTTCGCTTTTCATTGGAAGCAATACTGTTTCTATGGTTTTTCCATCTTTTAGTTCAAAAAGATACTTTATGCTTCCATCTTTGCTTTGCTCGGATTTGAGTTTTTTAAGCGGGTCGATGTAGTAGTTTTGCTTTAAATTTTCGCGAAGTTCTTTTGGCAAGTTTGACATATCATCAAAACTTTTAGCATTTTTTTTATAAATCCACTCATAAATTTGTTTAGCTCTAAATTTAGGCTCGATAAATTCTTTGAGTTCGGATTGTAGATAATCAAGTAAATTTTTCAAATAATTCCTTTTTTCTTAACATATTCTTCAATTAAAATTTTGGCATTTTTGTGATTTTTAAGAAAATCTATATGAGCGAACTCATCACAAAAATTCGTGCTGCAAAAAATTCCGTAAGCTGGAATTTTAAAAAAATTCGCAACGCGTAAAATAGAGTAAAACTCCATATTTTCTAAAAAATAGCCCAAATTTGCAAATTTATAGGCTGAAATTTTGTCTGTAGTTATGAAGTTGGAGGAGTTTGCGATGATTGTTTCACGTGAAACATCAGTGGTTAATCTAGCCATAATCGGCGAGTAAGATTTCTTATCTAAATTTGAAATTTCATGCTGAACGCAAGAGCTGCTCTCATAAATTTTTAAAATTTCTCCATCTTTATAAAGCCCAGCAGTTCCAACGAAAATCAACTCTTTTGGTAGCTTTTCTGTAAGCAAATTTGTTAAATTTATAGCACTATCGATAAGTCCGATTCCAACAGGAGTAGCAAATTTAAAGCTTTCAACTTCTCCAGCACAAACTATCAAATTCTAACTCCGATACCATTTTCTAAAAGATATTTTTTTAAATCTGATATTTTTATCTCGCCAAAGTGAAAAATCGAAGCTGCCAAAGCCGCGTCTGCGCCATGTGTGAAAGCATCTTTTATATGCGCCATATTTCCAGCGCCACCACTTGCTATGATTGGGATATTTAGCATTTTACTCATTTTGCTTGTGATGTTTAGATCATAACCGCTTTTTGTGCCGTCTTTATCCATAGAAGTTAGTAAAATCTCACCACAACCTCTACATTCAAGCTCTTTTGCCCACTCAAGCGCATCAAGCCCGGTATCAACTCTGCCGCCATTTATAAAAACATGGTAATTTTCACCAACTTTTTTAGCATCAATCGCCACAACTATGCACTGAGAGCCAAATTTAGCCGCAGCTTTGGTTATCAAATCAGGATTAGCGATAGCAGCCGAGTTTATGCTGATTTTATCACATCCAACGTTTAGAAGAGCCGAAATATCATCAAGGGTTCGAATTCCGCCACCAACAGTTAGAGGGATAAAAAGCTCTTTTGCGACTTTTTCTACAACATCAACTATGGTTTTTCGCTTTTCGTGCGAAGCTGTGATATCTAAAAAACAAAGCTCATCCGCACCCTCATCGTTGTATCTTTTGGCAGTTTCAACAGGATCGCCAACATCTTGTAAATTCACAAAATTTATACCTTTTACAACTTTTGCGTTATTTACATCAAGACAAGGGATGATTCTTTTAGCAAATTTATCCACAAAATCTCCTTTTTTACCGCTATTTTAACGAAAAAAACTTAATCTAATAACTTTATAAGTATTTTTAGCTATAATGGTGCGATGATTAAAGCTAAAAAACAGTTCGGACAAAATTTTCTTATCGATAAAAGCGTGCTTAGTAAAATCATCCAAGCGATTCCCAAAGGTGTGTATAACATCGTTGAAATTGGGCCTGGCTTAGGTGATTTAACCGCTGAATTATTAAAAATTTCAGAGGTTGAAAGTTATGAAATTGATGTAGATCTTTATAAAATTTTATTAGATAAATTTAGTCAAGATATACAAAAAAACAGATTGAAACTCCATCTTGGAGATGTTGTTGATACGTGGCAAAAGAGTGGTTTAAGCAAAAAAAGATACTTTTTAGTTGCAAATTTACCATACTATGTAGCAACGAGGATTATACTAGACGCGATTGATGATGAGCTTTGTGAGGGCTTTGTCATCATGATACAAAAAGAGGTCGCTGATAAATTCTGCGCACTTGGTGGTGAGAGAGAATTTAGCGCCTTGTCTGTGCTTGGAAATTTACAAGGCGAGTGCAAGAGCCTTTTTGATGTCTTACCGCAAGCGTTTAATCCGCCTCCTAAAGTAGTTTCATCTGTCATAAAACTTGAGAAAAAAGATAGTCTTTTTTGTGAAAATTCGCCATTTGCGGATAAAAAAGAGTATGTGGAATTTAAAGATTTTTTAAAAATTTGCTTTGTATCTCCACGAAAAACTTTGGCAAAAAATCTCTCGAGTAAATTTGATAAGTCTTTAGTAAATGAAGCTTTTGACAAGCTAAATTTAGATAAAAATTTAAGAGCACATCAGCTTAACAACGCCTTATTTATAAAAATTTTTAATTTTTTAAAGGCAGGAAATGGAAAACAACGAGAGTAACAACTCAAACAACGAAAATGTAGTCAGTCGAGAGACAAATTTAAAAAAAGAAAACAGACACGCAAGGCATCGAAAAAACCTTCAAAAACAAGCAGCCACAAGCGATAAAAAAGAAGATGGCGCGCAAACTAGCGAAAAACCAGCTTCAAAAAAGCCTCACGCTAAGCAAAATTCAGCCAAAAACGCTCAGCCAAAAACGCAAGATGAAAAAGCAAATTCTTCGCAAAACAAAAAACGAAAAAGAAAGAGCAAAGTCCCTCAGTGTCTAAACGGCAACGAGCCGTGGCAAGAGGCGATTCAAAAGACGATTGTTGCTAACAAAGCAGTCCATGAGCTACGCTTAAATCCGCTAAAATATGCAAAAGGCAGTAGCGAAAAAGTCCGCATAACTCCGCTTGGTGGGCTTGGAGAAATCGGCGGAAATATGACTGTGTTTGAGACAAGCACAAGCGCGATTATCGTAGATGTTGGTATGAGCTTTCCAAGCGAGAGTATGCTTGGAGTAGATATTTTAATCCCTGATTTTGACTATGTAAGAAAGATAAAAGACAAAATCAAAGGCATTATCATAACTCACGCGCATGAAGATCACATCGGTGCTTTGCCGTATTTTTTCAAAGAATTTAACTACCCGATTTATGCAACTCCACTACCTTTAGGTATGATTTCAAATAAATTTGAAGAGCATGGACTAAAGGCGCAAAGAAGCTTTTTCCATCCAGTTGAAAAGCGTAAAATTTATACTATCGGAGACTTTGATGTTGAGTTTATCCACATCACACACTCAATCATCGATGCTTCGGCACTTGCTATAACTACAAAAGCTGGAACTATCATACACACTGGCGATTTTAAAATCGACCACACCCCAATCGATGGCTATCCAACCGATATCGGGCGTTTGGCAGAGTATGGCGAAAAAGGCGTTTTGCTTTTGATGAGCGATAGCACAAACTCACACCGTGAAGGTATGACAAAGACTGAAAGTAGTGTTGGAAAAACTTTCGATGGAATTTTTTCTAACTCAAAGGGCAGGGTGATAATGAGCACATTTAGCTCAAACATCCACAGGGTTTATCAAGCTATCGAGCGTGGTATAAAATATGGCAGGAAAGTTTGCGTTATCGGGCGAAGTATGGAGCGAAATTTAGCAACAGCTATTGAACTTGGATATGTAGATCTTAAAAAAGAGATTTTTATCGATGCTGATGAGGTCGGAAAGTATCCAGATAATGAGGTTTTAATCGTTACAACAGGCTCTCAAGGTGAAACTATGAGCGCGCTTTATCGCATGGCAACAGATGAGCATAAATACATCAAAATCAAACCAACAGATCAAATCATCATCTCAGCAAAAGCTATACCTGGAAATGAAAGTAGCGTTTCGGTTGTTCTAAACTATCTTTTAAGAAGTGGTGCGAGTGTGGCTTATCAAGATTTTAGTGAGATTCATGTTAGTGGACACGCCGCACAAGAAGAGCAAAAACTGATGATTCGCCTAACAAAACCTAAGTATTTTTTACCAGTTCATGGCGAGTATAACCACATCGTAAAACACAAAGAAACGGCAGTTAGTTGTGGGGTTGATGAGAAAAATATCTATCTTATGAGCGATGGCGATCAAGTTGAGGTCTGTTATGCTTATATGAAACGGGTAAAAACGATAAAAACAGGCAAAGTTTTTATAGATAATCAGATAAATAAGCAAATTTCTGATGATATTGTAAAACATCGCCAAAATTTAGCAGACGCAGGTGTTGTCATGATAATAGCTCAAATCGATCAAAGCGATAAACATCTGATAAAAACTCGCGTTGTAAGCTATGGCTTGGTATCTGAAAGAGAGCAAAAAGAGCTTGCTAAAGATATGGAAAGTGTTTTGATACAGTTTTTAGCAAATTTAAAAACCGAGCTTTTACGAGATCAAAGAGCGCTAGAAAGCCAGATAAGACAGGCTGTTAGAAAGCATATCTTTAGAAAAATCAAGAAGTATCCTACAATCGTTCCGATTATTTATCTAATGTAAAAGGCAAAATATGAGTGAAATTTTAGAAACTGCACGCGAAGTTTTAAGACTAGAGGGCGAGGAGCTTTTAAGACATATAAATTTGCTTGACAAGAGCTTTGAAAATGCGCTGAATTTGTTATATAACTGCAAGGGAAAAGTCGTTATAACTGGCGTTGGTAAAAGCGGACACATCGGCGCTAAAATCGCAGCAACGCTAGCAAGCACTGGTACTTCAAGCTTTTTTTTACATCCTACAGAAGCGCTTCATGGCGATCTTGGAATGGTTGGAAAAGATGATATTATAATCGCGATTAGCTTTAGTGGAGAGAGTGAAGAGGTGGTAAAAATACTACCTCACATCAAACGTTATGGTGTTAAAATCATAGCCATGAGCAAAAACCCAAACAGCTCATTAGCTAAATTTAGCGATGGATTTATAAGCTTAGATATTATAAAAGAGGCATGTCCTATAGGTGCAGCACCTACTGTTTCTACTACGCTAACACTTGCACTTGGCGATGCGTTAGCGATTTGTTTGATGAAGATGAGAAATTTTAAAGCTGAAGATTTTGCAAATTTTCATCCAGGCGGAAGTCTTGGGAAAAGACTTTTTCTAAAAGTTAGTGATATAATGCGGACTAACGACTTGCCTATAGTTAGTGATGATGTTAGTCTTAAAATAGCGATAAATTCGATGACGCACGGTAAACTTGGAAATGTTTTGTTAGTAGATAACAATGCAAAGTTAGTGGCGATTTTAAGCGATGGTGATTTAAGAAGAGCGTTGATGAATGATAAATTTGATATCAACGATAAGGCGATAAACTACGCTACGAAAAATCCAAAAACAATTGATAATGCAGGAATTTTAGCCTCAAAAGCACTAGAAATCATAGAAGAGTATAGAATTCAAATGCTAGTCGTAACTGATGAAGATAAAAAGCCGATTGGGACGCTGCATATACATGATTTAAGCACATTAGGAATTTAAAAATGCAAAAAATGAGACTAAACAAATTTATTTCACACAACACAAACTACTCTCGCCGCGAGGCTGATGAACTAATAAAAGAGGGCAAAGTTAGTATAAATGGGCGTGTTGTTAGTGATTTCGTTGAGGTGGGTGAGGGCGATAAAGTCCGTATAAGCGGGCGTTTTGTCAAGCTTAAAAAAGATTTTACGGTAATAATCTATAACAAACAAAAAGGCGAGTTAGTAACCAAAAAAGATGATCGTGGACGAAAAACGATATATGATAACTTGCCAGATGGGTTTTCTAAATTTGTTAGTATTGGGCGCTTGGATTATGCAAGTGAAGGGCTTTTGCTACTAACTGATGCACCTGCAATCGCGACGGCTTTGATGGAAAGTGATATCGAAAGAATGTATTATCTAAAAGTCAAAGGCGAAATCACAGAAGAGGTCATAGCTGCGATGAGAGAGGGCTTTTTCGCAAGCGATGCGACAAAGGGCGCTCATGCAAAAACACAGATAAAATCGATGGAATTTAAGCCATTTTTGGCTTATTCTATACTTGGAAGTAGTGGCGGGTATACAAAGCTAAAAGTTATCATAAATGAGGGCAAAAACCGCGAATTAAGGCGCTTTTTTGGATACTTTGATCTTGAAGTGATGGACTTAAAACGAGTTAGTTTTGGCAGGGTTGATTTAGGAATGCTAAAAGATGGCAAATGGCGATATCTAGAGCCAAATGAGTATGAAGACTTAAGAGACTTTTTAAAACAAAATAAGGTGTATTACTAACAAACAGCTTAAAAATTTGTTAGTTAAAAGAAAATTTAGCCGTATAAAACGGCTAAATATAAGCACAATGCTTACCCACAAAAGGGTGATTTGCATAAATGTTTATTTGAACTTGTTGTGTAAATTTGAATGGTAATAAAACTTATGCACCAAAATTATACTGATATTTCATAATTTTAACCTTAACGACAGTGAAAAATGTTAAAATAAACTTATTTTTATATTTATTAAAGAAGGAATTTGTTATGAAAGATTATTATTTGGGTCTGGACATGGGTTCTAGCTCTGTTGGTTGGGCGTTAAGCGATGAGCGTTATAATCTTTTAAGAGCAAAAGGTAAAGATTTGTGGGGAGTTCGTCTGTTTGACGAGGCAAAAACAGCGGCTGAAAGACGAACTTTTCGCTCACAAAGAAGACGATTAGAAAGAAGTAAATGGCGTCTTTCTCTACTTACGAGTTTATTTGAAGAAGAAATTTCGAAGATAGATGATAAATTTTTTGATAGATTAAAAGATAGTAAATTTTTTATAGATGATAAGAGCGATCAACAACCAAACACTCTTTTTAACGATGTAAATTTTACCGATAAAGAGTATCATAAGAGATATCCAAGTATTTATCATTTAAGGAATGCATTATTTAATCAAAATGATAAATTTGACATTAGACTTATATTTTTAGCGCTTTCTCATATCGTAAAAAAGCGTGGGCATTTTTTATTCGATGGCGATAAGGCTGGTTTTGGCGAAGATATAGATGTAATTTTAGATGAGTTAAAAGCTTATTTACAAGATGCTTTTCATACAAAACTAGAATTTACTTCTGAATTTAAAAGCATAATGCTAGATAAAAACTTAAGAAAAAAACAAAAAGAAGAAGAGCTTAAAAACAGCATTAAAATTTCAAGCGATACAATAAATTCAAAAGATGGCAAGTCTATTTTGATAAAACTATTTTTAGGTTATGAAGCAAATTTAAAACCATTTTTTTTAGAATATAAAGTAGAAAAAGATAATGAATATAAAATTAACTTTTCAAAAGAAGACTATGAAGAAAAATTACTAGATATGACTAGTAAATTTGAGGAAACTACATATTTTATAGAAATTGCCAAAAAAATTCATGATTATTTCTTGCTTGAAGAGATAATGCTTGGGTTTAAAAATATTTCAGCTTCAAAAGTGAGTATATATCAAAAGCATAAAAATGATTTAAAAACATTAAAAAATATAGTTAAAAATCAAATAAACAATAGCTACAACGCTATTTTTAAGGATATAGGTCTAGATAATTATCCTGCTTATGTATCTTGTTGGAATAGCAAAAAACATAAGGAAAAACAAAAAGGTTGCACTAAAGATAAATTTTACGCTTTTTTAAAAACAAAGCTTAAAAATATAAACAACGCTAAAGAAATTTTGGATAGCATTGATAATGATGATTTTTTACCGCGACTTGTTGATAAAAACTCTATTATCCCACACCAAATTCATTTAGCAGAACTAATCAAAATCATCGATAATCAAAGCCAGTATTATCCATTTCTAAAAGAAATCAAAGATAAAATCATCTCTATTTTTAAATTTCGTATACCTTTTTACGTAGGGCCTTTAAATAACTTTCACAAAGATAAAGGCGGAAATGCTTGGATAGAAAAGCTAAAGGATGAGCGAATTTTTCCTTGGAATTTTAACGATGTTGTTGATTTGAATAAAAGTGCAGCTAATTTTATAGAAAAGATGATAAATGAGTGCAGTTATTTAAAAGGTGAAAAAGTGTTGGCTAAAAATTCGCTTTTATACACTAAATACAGTGTTTTAAACCTTATAAATAAGCTCAAAATTAACGGCACTGCAGTTAGCGTAGAAACAAAACAAAAAATTTATAATGAGCTATTGTTAAAACAAAAAAATATCAAGAAAACAGCCATTAAAAAGTTTCTTATAAACAACTCTATTATTGACAAAAATGATGAAATTTCAGGTATTGATGATAGCCTAACATCAAATTTAGCTGTTTTTATAGACTTCGAAAAGATATCAAATCGTCTAAGATATGACCAAAAAGAGGATATTATAAAAAGCATTTCTTTGTTTGGTTACGACAATGCGATGTTGAAAAAACAAATCATAACAATTGCACCAGATCTTAGTGAAGATGAGCTAGAAAAACTTAGTAAGCTTCGCTATAGTGGTTTTGGGCGTCTTAGCAAAAGATTGCTAACGAGTATTAAGCATAATGGAAAAAGCATTATCGAGATGCTTTGGGATACAAATGACAATCTAATGGAGCTTTTAAGCGATAGATATACTTTTATCGAACAAATTAATAAACATAATGATGGCTTTAAAGAAGATATAAATTTAAATTTTCAAAACGTTGATACACTTTATGTAAGCCCATCAGTTAAGCGCCAAATTTGGCAAGCGTTTAAAGTTATAAACGAGTTAATATCAGTTATGGGGCGAGAGCCTAAGAAAATTTTTGTAGAAATGGCTAGAGAAGAGGGTGAAAAGAAGCGAACTCAGGCTAGAAAAGACAAAGTGTTGGAGCTTTATAAAAGTATAAAAAATAATGAAATTTCAACATTTTTAACAAATTTTAAAGATATAAAAACAAAGCTTGAAGGTGAATCGAATTTAAATTCTAAAAAACTATATCTTTATTATCTGCAACTAGGTGTTGATATTTACACTGGTGAGAAAATACCATTTGAGAAGTTATTTGATCAAAATATCTATGATATAGACCATGTTATTCCAAGAAGTCTTAAAAAAGATGATAGTTTTGATAATCTAGTCTTAACGAGTAAAACTAATAATGCTAAAAAAACAGATGAATTTCCTGTTTCAAGTGAAATTCAAAGTAAAATGCAAACATTTTGGAAAGTTTTAAAAGATAAAGACCTAATGAGCGAGATAAAATATACCAATTTAACTAGAAAAACCCATTTAAGCGATGATGAGCTCGGGGACTTTATAGCAAGGCAACTTGTAGAAACAAGACAAAGCACAAAGGCATTAACACAAATATTAAAAAATGTCTATGCAAATAGCGATATTGTTTATGTGAAAGCTGGTATCGTTAGCGAATTTAGACAACAGTTTGATATGCTAAAAATAAGAGAGCTAAACGACTTTCATCATGCAAATGATGCTTATCTAAATATCGTTATAGGAAATGTATATAACATCAAATTTACTAAAAATCCGCGTAATTATGTAAAAGAATACTATAAAAAAGGTGAACATTACAACTTAAAAATAGAGAAAATGTTAGAAAAAGACATAGCAAGAGGAGGAAATTTTGGCTGGGATAAAAAACATAGCATAGAAACAGTTCAAAAAACCATGAAAAAACAAAGCCCGCTTATTACTTATAGGACTTTTGAAAACAAAGGAGAGTTTTTTAACCAACAACCAAGCAAAGCTTCCGCAAATCTACTAGCGTTAAAATCAAGCGATAAACGACTTTTAGATACTGTAAGATATGGTGGATACAAGGGTACACAGTATGCTCATATGTTTCTTGTTGAGCATTTTAACGGAAAAATTATAAAAGAAATAATGGGAGTTCCGATATATTTAAGCAAAGAAATAAAAGATGATAAAGCGAAGTTATTAGAGTATTGTAATGATGTATTAAAATTAAAAAACCCGAAAATTTTATTTAGCAAGATTCCATATAATTCCTTGATAGTATACAATGGTTATCCGATACTTTTAAGAGGGCTTACTGGTGTGCGTGGTGCGGCACAACTAAAACTTGATCAAACAAGCACACAAGTTGTAAAAAATATAGTAAAACTTTATGACTGGTTGTCTCAAAAACAAAAAGAATTAAGCGATTTATCTAAGAAAATAGAATTTTTTCAAGAAAACAATAAAAAAGATGAAGTTAAAGCTGCTATGCTAGAAGCCGACAATATATTATTTATATTAAACGATCGTTTTAAAAATACTAAAATTGGCAAAGACATAATGAATGATAATCATTTAAATAATCTATATGACACATTTATAAATAAGTTAGAAAACAGTATATATAAAAATAAGCCTGGCGGAAAACAAGATGTTCTTATGAAAGAAAAAAGAGATCTATTTTTAAGTTTTTCAATGTCTAAAAAATGCATAACTTTATATAAAATTATTAAAATCTTTGGTTCGTGCGATCAGGGTGTTGATTTTAGCGATATAGCTGAAAAAATTAGTAAATCAGGCGGAATCGGAGGTAAAAATTTGGGTAAAAACACATTTGATCTTGTTTTTAAAGAAAATAGCACTTACACTCTAGTTCAAAGTTCAGTCACAGGTTTATATGCTAAAAAAACGGATTTACATAAGCTATGAGTTGGCGAGTTGTATGTGTAAGCGGAGTAGCAAAGCTTGATTTAAAATTTGGCTTTATGGTTGTAAGAAAAGATGAAATTTCAAAAGTTGCTATAAATGAAATAGCAACCGTTATCATCGATTCGACAGCTGTTTCGCTTACGACGGCTCTTTTAAATGAATTTATGAAAAAAAAGATAAAAGTGATATTTTGTGATGAAAAGCATAATCCATCAAGTGAGCTTATGAGTTATTATGGAAGCCATGATTCAAGCCTTAAAATCAAAGAGCAAATCACTTGGAATAAAGATATTAAAGAGCTTGTTTGGACAAAGATTGTTAAATTTAAGATAATAAAACAAAAGGCATTATTAGAAAAACTTGGCTTTGAAAAAGAGGCAAATTTACTTCAAGGGTATATAAGCGAACTTATATTAAATGATACAACCAACAGAGAAGGACATGCTGCCAAAGTTTATTTTAATGCACTATTTGGTATAAAATTCTCAAGAGATGATGATAACCCTACAAATTCGGCTCTAAACTATGGATACTCTCTTTTACTTTCAAGTTTTAACAAAGAAATATCAGCAAATGGTTATATAACCCAGTTAGGACTTTTTCATGACAATCGTTTTAACCCATTTAATTTAGCTAGCGATTTGATGGAAATTTTTCGCCCCATTGTTGATGAGATAGTGTTGAATTTGGCTTCAAACAACTTTGCTAAAGATGAAAAAATAAAAGTACTAACCATCTTTAATAAAAAAGTTTTTATAGCTAAAAAAGAGCATTTTTTACCAAATGCAATTAGTATTTACACTAAAAGCATTTTTGAAGCTTTAAACAATGACGATGAAAATTTATTAGAAATTTACGATGAGTTTTAGATTTATGAGAGTTATGGTATTTTTTGATTTGCCAACAACTACAAAAAAAGAGTTAAACGCTTATGCAAAATTTCGTAAATTTCTACTTAAAAATGGTTTTTATATGCTGCAAGAATCTGTTTATTGTAAACTTGTTTTAAACCATAGTAGCTCATACTTGCTTAGTCAAAAAGTTAAATCACACGCTCCATCAGATGGACTGATAATGTTGCTCAGTGTTACTGAAAAGCAGTTTTCTAAAATGGATATAATCATAGGAGATAAAGGTAAAGAACATATAGATAGCACCGATAGGATAGTTTTGTTATGAAGTTAGCTCACAGAAATTTAAGCAAACCAATAATCATTGAACCATCTAAAATTCAGCTTTTATATATAGAAAATCCTAAGTTTTTAAGAGAAATTTTACAAGACTTTATGCAAAATGAAAATTTCATTTTAAGTGACGATGATAAAGAGTATTCTAGCGAAAAATTTATAAGCATAAATACAGATTTAATATCACTTGAAATATCTCAAAGAAAGATAATAAATGCGATTTTTTCATTTATAAAAGAGATGGTTTTGAAGGATTTATATCAAGAAAGCCATGAAATTTTAATGGCTTTAAATCGATTTGCAAGTAAGATTGTAAGCAATGTTGACTTTCCTATAGGTTATGATGATATTGAGATCGAAGCGGTTTTAAAATCTTTAAATATTAAAATAATAAAAAGCGATAATTTGCTTGAGCAAATCTTAGATTTGATGATTTTAGAGCGCGATTTTTTACAAACTAAGCTTTTTGTATTTTTTGGATTAAAAACTTTTTTGACCAAAGATGAAGTGTTGCTTCTATACGATGAGATAATTTTGCGGCAATTTAATGTACTTTTAGTAGAGCCATTTTATCAAGAAAGATTAGAGTGTGAAAACATAGTTATCATAGATAAGGATTTTTGTGAGATTAGAAATTAAAATAGTTTTAGATTAATTTTATGTCAATATGGTTAAAATTAATAGTTTGCTATCATAATTTAAGTAGGGTTGTGTCTACTAAACTCTTGATTTGAGGTTTGAGAGTTGTGTAAATTTGAATGGTAGTAAAACTAAATATGACAATAAAAGGCATAAATATGGGTTTGAGAGTTGTGTAAATTTGAATGGTAGTAAAACAGTGCCAAATCAACAGAAGCAGAATTAACGGTTTGAGAGTTGTGTAAATTTGAATGGTAGTAAAACCAAAACCGAATTAGAAAAAGTAACAATACCGTTTGAGAGTTGTGTAAATTTGAATGGTAGTAAAACTCTTTTTTACCTGCTGATTTTTCAACTGGGTTTGAGAGTTGTGTAAATTTGAATGGTAGTAAAACACAAAGCAGGTAATGTAGCAAGCAATCTTGGTTTGAGAGTTGTGTAAATTTGAATGGTAGTAAAACTTAACCGCACTCATCAAAAAATCCAGACTGTTTGAGAGTTGTGTAAATTTGAATGGTAGTAAAACCAGGTATGCGAACTGGAGAAATTTTAGCTTGTTTGAGAGTTGTGTAAATTTGAATGGTAGTAAAACAAATCTTTAAAAATCTATGATTTTGTAGAGTTTGAGAGTTGTGTAAATTTGAATGGTAGTAAAACTTATTTGACAAAATAGTGGGCAATGATAATGTTTGAGAGTTGTGTAAATTTGAATGGTAGTAAAACGGTTTGATGAGTTTGTAGCAAACACAGTAGGTTTGAGAGTTGTGTAAATTTGAATGGTAGTAAAACTAGATAATCCTTGCCCCTGTCGCCTTTTAGTTTGAGAGTTGTGTAAATTTGAATGGTAGTAAAACGCTCTTGATAATATCTTGGTGTATCCCTATGTTTGAGAGTTGTGTAAATTTGAATGGTAGTAAAACATGTGTTATCAAATGGGCATTGCAAAGGTAGTTTGAGAGTTGTGTAAATTTGAATGGTAGTAAAACAGATAAAAGTCTTAGTTCTTGTAACACATTGTTTGAGAGTTGTGTAAATTTGAATGGTAGTAAAACTTGTATCAAACTCTTGACCGACAGGCTCTGTTTGAGAGTTGTGTAAATTTGA
This sequence comes from Campylobacter geochelonis, assembly GCF_013201685.1. Classification (NCBI taxonomy): domain Bacteria; kingdom Pseudomonadati; phylum Campylobacterota; class Epsilonproteobacteria; order Campylobacterales; family Campylobacteraceae; genus Campylobacter; species Campylobacter geochelonis. Next base: position 129,922 of record NZ_CP053844.1, read on the forward strand.
ATGGTAGTAAAACCAAGCTTAATTATTACAAACTATTTAACAGGTTTGAGAGTTGTGTAAATTTGAATGGTAGTAAAACTATAGAAGCTGTAGCTAACCCGATAAGGACAGTTTGAGAGTTGTGTAAATTTGAATGGTAGTAAAACTCCCACTCTCCATTTATGCTATTTTTACTAGTTTGAGAGTTGTGTAAATTTGAATGGTAGTAAAACTCCCACTCTCCATTTATGCTATTTTTACTAGTTTGAGAGTTGTGTAAATTTGAATGGTAGTAAAACTAAAGTATAGTTATTATGTGATTCCGCCAAAGTTTGAGAGTTGTGTAAATTTGAATGGTAGTAAAAAACTCCGAGCGTTAATCAAATAAAGGAAAGTTTGTTTGAGAGTTGTGTAAATTTGAATGGTAGTAAAACAAGAGCTATACTAGATAAAGCAGATGCTGAGTTTGAGAGTTGTGTAAATTTGAATGGTAGTAAAACAAACTCTTTATTTATGTGTGATGAAAAAAGGGTTCGAGAGTTATTTAATGCAAATATAAGTAATAAAATTTATTAACCATTTTGATATACAATCATCAAAAAGGATAAAAATGTTAAGAAAAATTGACCATTTAAATTTGGGTTCAAGCAACCTTGGTTGGCTACAAAGCAAGTTTCACTTCTCTTTTGCGCAGTATTATAACCCACAAAACATACATTTTGGCGTACTTCGCGTGATAAATGATGACACGATAGCCCCAAAAAGCGGATTTGGAACGCATCCGCACGAAGATATGGAAATCATAACTTATGTCATAAATGGCACTCTTACTCACAAAGACAGCATGGGAAACGAGCGCTCGCTCGGGCGAGGAGATGTGCAGTATCTAAGTGCTGGAGTTGGCATAACTCATAGTGAGTATAACAACTCAGATGAGGTTTTAAGACTGCTTCAAATTTGGATTTTCCCTGATAAAAAAGGGCATAAACCAAACTATGGCGATCAGAAATTTGACTCATCGCTGCGCCACAACAAGCTTTTACCCATAGTATCATCTAAAGCAAACGGCTCATCTTTAGCGCCTATTCGTATAAATCAAGATGCTAATTTTTATGTTAGCGAGCTTGATAAAGGCGTTAGCGTGGAGTTTAAAGTAGCTAAAAATCGCCAAGCTTATCTTGTTTTAATAGAAGGAAAAGCGCTCATAAATGAGTTTGAGCTAGCCGCGCAAGATGGGCTTGAAAGCACCAAAGAGAGCCTTAAAATCACAGCTTTAGAAAAATCACACTTTTTAGTTATCGAGATGAAAAAGGGTTAAATTTAGATAAAGTATCTTTTTAAAATTTTCAAAAAGATACTTTTGCGGTACCGCAATTCATAAGCTTATGGTTAAAAAATATTTTCCAAATTTTTGCATAAGTTCTTAAGTAAATTTTATAATACTGCAAAGTGTTAAATTAGAATATTCAAAGGTGGTTTTGGCGCAAATTGGGTTTAAAGTTTTAGATAATTTTCTAAGCTAATTTTAAAATCAAACTTTGCATTTTATAAATTTATCAGTAAAATGGTTTTGTATTTACATTCAACTAAAAATATTTTATCGCTTTGCTTAGCTTTTATAAATTCAAAAATTAAATTGTTTTTAACGCTTTAAAATTTGGCAAGCTTTGCGGTTATATAGTTCAAAGTCTTTAAGCTCATAAAGTTTTGCAGCACACAAGCATTTGTGAGCGAAAATTAGAAGAAAAATAAAAATTTTATAATTGTTTTGCTTTTTACCATAATTTTATTGTTGAATTTCAAAATCGGCACTTAAGCTGCCAAATTTATATGTAAATCCGTAGACAAAGTGAGGTTCTTATACGTGCTTTATATTAAAAAATTTAATCAAAATAAATATATAATTAGCTTTATAAAATACATTTAAATAGATTCTTAGCCAAACCTAAGTGACTAAAATGTAAATTTTCAATTTAAATTAAGATAAAAAATGGGTGGCTTTACCTGATATTTTTAAATTTTTATTATATTTTGTAAAATTATGTTCTTTTAGAATTGGTATTTTGCTAAATTTATCGATATTAGAAGCAATTTTGCACGGTGTTTTCGCAGCTTATCTTGCTAAATTTAGTTTAAATTTGTATAAAATTTTGCTGTTTTTACGACTTTTCTTTGATTTTTTCTAGCCATAAATTTAGTGTTTTTTCAAAGCCGATTCCGCTACTTTCATAAAATTTAAGTGGCTTTTCTAAGTATTTTTGCTCTACCCAGCCGCCAAAATCGTGCGGATAAAGATAGTTTTTTATCTGCGGCGAGTTGTTGATGAGGTATTTTGGCACGGCTAATTTTTCGTTGTTTTTTACATACTCTAACGCTTGATTTATCGCCTTGTAGCTTGAGTTGCTTTTTGGTGAGCTTGCAAGGTAAACCGTACATTGCGCTAAGATAAGTCTAGCTTCTGGATAGCCGATTTTGCTAACTGCATTTAGCGTTGAAGTGGCTAAATTTAGCGCATTTGGATTTGCATTTCCTATATCTTCGCTAGCAAATATCACAAGCCTTCTTGCGATAAAATCCGCACTTTCGCCACCATCAACCAGCCTTGCGATGTAGTAAAGCGCAGCATCGATATCGCTTCCTCTTAGGCTTTTTATCATCGCTGAAGCAAGGTCATAATGCGTATCATCGCTACTAACTCCATCTTTTAGCGCGTATGGACGCAGGCTTTTAAGCGTTGTTAGCGATATGTTAGTTTCTATTTTAAGAGCAAAATCAAGCAAATTAAGCATCGCGCGTGCATCCCCACCACTCGAGCTTATAAGGTATTTTTTAGCCTCATTTTCTATGGTGAAATCACACTCTTTTTGCACTCTTTCTAACAGTGCTAACAAGTCGTTGTTAGTTAGTGAGTAAAACTCAAAAAGCATAGAACGCGAACGAATTCCGCTACTTAAAACAAAGTATGGATTTTCAGTGCTTGCGCCGATGATAACGGCTTGATAGTTTTCCATCGGGATTAAAAGCACCTCTTGCTGAGTTTTTGAGAGGCGATGAACTTCATCGATAAATATAAGCGGTTTTATAAGCCCACCTTTATGACGATCTAAAATTTTTCTTATATCATCTACTTTTAAACTACTTCCATCAAGCTCATAAAAGTCCATTTCTAGCTCGTTTGCGACTGCTCTAGCTAGTGTGGTTTTGCCAGTTCCTGCTGGACCAAAAAACATCGAGTGTGGGACTTCTTTTTGCTTGATTAGTTTATAAAATGCTGAATTTTCACCCACGATATGAGCTTGTCCGCAAATTTCTTCTAGTGTTTTTGGGCGAAATTTCAGTGCTAAATTCATATTTATTTGCCTAAATTTAGGATAAATTCGCGGTATTTTCTAGCAAATTCTGCCACCTCTTCATCGCTTGCGCTAAAGGCGCTGTAACTTGTAAAAACGCCTTTAAATTTCATTTTTGTAAAACTAGCAGTGCGAATGAGTGGCAAAAGATAGGTTTCAAGACTAAATTTATTTACCCCATTTTCGCTAAAGTCATCTTTGGAGCTTTCGCTACTTGTTGCTATATAAAAGTTTTTATCTTTCAGTGCGGCTGCGTTATCGCCATATGCGTATCCATAGGCAAAAACTTCATCTTGATAAGCGCGCAACATCGGCGGTGTGCTATACCAAAAAAGTGGAAACTGAAAGATGATATTTTGAGCTTGATTTAGAAATTCTTGCTCTTTTTTAATATCGATTTTAAAGATGTCTGAGCCATAAATTTGGTCTAAATTTCTAACTTCAACGCCCTCTAAGCCCTTAACCGCCTCTAACATCGCCTTGTTAGTGCGTGAAGTTTTAAAATACTGATGTGAAAATACAATCAACGTTTTCATTTTTTATCCTTGTTGTTCTTTAAAATTATTCAAATCCCAGTCTATAGGGCTTTTGCTCTGTTTTTTTAGATACTCGTTGCATTGGCTAAAATGCCTACATCCAAAAAACGCCCCACGAGCAAGTGGGCTTGGATGAGCTGCTGTTAAAACAAGATGTTTCTCGCAGTCAATGAGAGCTGCTTTTGCCTTTGCGTTATTTCCCCAGAGCATAAAAACAATGCCACTTTTATCTAAATTTAGCACTTTTATGGCTGCGTCTGTGAAGGTTTGCCAACCAAAATTTGAGTGAGAATTTGCTCTGTTTGCAGCCACACTTAAAGTCGCGTTTAAAAGTAAAACTCCTTGCTTTGCCCAGTAGCTCAAATCCCCGCTATTTGGCTCTTTTATACCCAAATCAGCCTCGATTTCTTTATAAATATTTACTAGACTTGGCGGAGTTCTTACACCTTTTGGAACAGAAAAACTAAGCCCCATGGCTTGATTTGCACCATGGTAAGGATCTTGCCCTAAAATCACAACTTTAACGCTATCAAACGGCGTGAGATTAAAAGCGTTAAAAATCAAATTTGATGGTGGATAGACTGTTTCGGTTTTTTTGGCTTGGAGTAAATTCTCTTTGATATTTGCAAAGTATGGGCTTAAAAATTCCTCTTTTAGCGCTTTTTTCCAGCCATTTTCTATTTGTACGTTGTCTAAATTTACTTGCATTTTTATCCTTAAATTTATGCAAATTATACCAAAATTTGAGTTTCAAACAAAACAACCTTAAAACTTTTTAATCTTTTGAAATTTTAAAACGAAAAGTTGAATTTGGTTAGAAATTTTTTTATATATTTAGTGATAGTATATAAAAAAAGCTTGAGTAAAAACTTCTCATGAAGTAAGCAAATTTACTCACTTTTAGTCTTTTACTAAGGCTATGCACACTTTGCCAAAAACAGTCTAAAACAAAGTAAAAGCGCTCTAATATGGTTGTTTTGCCATAAATTTGCCTTTTTTTATGTTATAATAACTTAGATTTAGCTTTTAAAATACAATGTAAAGGGTAGGTTGTGGTTTGGATTTTGTTATTTATTAGCTTTTTAGGACTCGTTGGATATTTTTATACACACTATTATATTTTTAAAACACTAAAAAGTGAACCTAAAAAATACCATATCTTAAAATACTCTGATTTTTATGGATATTTAGTTAGATTACAGTGCAAATATTTAGATATAAAGCCATTTTTAAAAAATCATAATTTGATTGTTGTGGCATCTTTTGTTAGCGTGTTGGCATTTTTTCTGCCTCTGTTTTTGCTTTTAGTAGCCTAAATTTTATACTCTAAAAGCTTCTTTGCAATCTCGTAGTAATCTACAAACTCGTTAAATCTCATCGATAAAATATCACTATAACTAAAATGCAGGGCATAGCCTATTATTGCTATGCCCTCTCTTAGTTTTTTTCATCAAAACTCGCTAGTTTGGATACAACTTCGCCTATAGCGTTTATCTCTTTAATAGGTAGTGAGTTTATAAACTCCTTATCCATCTGTGTTACTCATATCAATAAGTAGGCTTATGAGTCTGTCAAAATCATCTTGTGACATTTAAATTTAAGCTAAATTTTGTTAGAAGTTAGCTTTTTTGTTAGCCGTTTGTTTTAAAAACACTCTAAATTTGCCAAATTTCTTACTAACATATAAGTTTTGTTAGTGTTAGTTAGTTTGCTAATTAATAATTATTTATTATAATATATTTAATTTTCATAACTAAATAAATATTATCTGTATTAAATTTAGTCGCTTTTTGATGCTAAATTTTTAAATCAATTCTAAATTTACTATATTTTAAATATTAAAATATTTAGAAAAAAGTTATAAAAGCAAACATGCATTATCGAAATTTACAACGCTTTATTTTCTAATCGCCAAATTTATTTTGATTCTTGTAGAGAAAAAGTAAGTATTTCTAAGCTATTTTTAAATTTACACATATACTAAATTTAGTAAAAATATCCCAATTAAACGCTTTAAAAACGATATCTTAAGTAAATCTTAAATTATAATAGGCTAAAATGTTAGATGGTTCTTTTATTGTAAAAAAGACAAATTGGTAAAAAAGGAAAAGAAAAATGAGCGATATTATCGCATACAAAAAAGATGGTGTCATCATCGACACTCAAAGTTATGATGCTTCCCGCGATGCCGGAGCTAGTGAGATACTTTATGATAACAGCAAAGATGCTCTTGAAGTGATTCGTCACTCTTGCGCTCACCTTATGGCAGAGGCGATTACGGCACTTTATCCAGGAGCAAAATTTTTCGTAGGACCTGCGATAGAAGATGGGTTTTACTATGATTTTAGAGTTACAAAAGAAAATGGCGAAAAACTAGGCGAAAACGACTTAGAAACGATAGAAAAAAAGATGAAAGAGCTAGTTGATGCCAAACTTGACATCACTAAAACTTGCTCGACAAAAGCCGAAGTGTTGGCTAAATTTAAAAATGATGATCTTAAACAAGAGGTGTTAAAACGCATACCAGAAGGCGAAGTCAGCATTTATTCGCAAGGAAATTTTGAAGATATTTGCCGTGGACCGCACGTGCCAAATACTAAATTTTTAAGATTTTTTAAGCTAACTAGAGTGGCTGGAGCGTATCTTGGCGGTGATGAAAACCGTGAAATGCTAACAAGAATTTATGGTACAGCTTACGCCGATAAGGCAAGTTTGCTTGAACATATCCGCATTATCGAAGAGGCTAAAAAGCGTGATCACCGCAAACTTGGCAACGAGATGAAGCTTTTTACGTTTGATGATGAGATTGGAGCTGGACTTCCGATTTGGTTACCAAATGGTGCTAGAATGCGAAGTAAAATAGAAAAAATTCTTTTTGTAGTTCACAGACGCCGTGGTTACGAGCCGGTTCGTGGTCCAGAAATTCTAAAAGCAGACGCATGGAAAATCAGCGGTCACTATACAAACTACAAAGAAAATATGTATTTTACTAACATAGATGAGCAAGAATACGGCATTAAGCCGATGAACTGTGTTGGTCATATCAAGGTTTATCAAAGCGAACTTCGTTCATATCGTGATTTACCACTTAAATTTTTTGAATACGGCGTCGTTCATAGACACGAAAAAAGTGGCGTTATGCACGGGCTTTTTAGGGTTCGTGAATTTACTCAAGATGATGCGCATATTTTCTGTATGCCAAGCCAAATCAAAGAAAACGTTCTTGAAATTTTAAGTTTCGTTGATAATATCATGAAAAATTTTGGCTTTGAGTATGAAATGGAGATTTCAACTCGCCCAGATAAAGCAATCGGCGATGAAAACGTATGGGCAGTGGCTACAAACGCACTTAAAGAAGCGCTTGATGAAAATGGATTCAAATACGGCATAGATGAGGGTGGTGGAGCATTTTATGGTCCAAAAATCGACATCAAAATCACAGATGCGCTAAAACGAAAATGGCAGTGCGGAACTGTACAGGTTGATTTTAACTTACCAGAGCGATTTGAGCTTGGATATATCGATGAAAACAACGAAAAACAACGTCCTGTAATGCTACATCGTGCGATTTTAGGAAGTTTTGAAAGATTTATTGGAATTTTAATCGAACACACAGCCGGCGAGCTTCCATTTTTCATCGCGCCAACGCAAGTTGTGGTTGTGCCAATTAGCGAAAGTCATGAAAAATATGCAAAAGAAATTCAGACAAAACTAAGAAATTTAGAAATAGATAGTGAAATTTATAGTAAAAACGAAAGCCTAAACAAACGCATTCGCACAGCAGAAAAAGCGCGCGTGCCGATGATTTTGGTAATAGGTGATAGTGAAGTAGAAAACAAAACAGTTGCTCTTAGAGATAGAAGAGCTAGAACCCAGTCGCAGCTTGGATTGGACGAGTTTTTAGACTTAACACAACAAAAATTGAAAGAGGTAAATTTTTGAGCAAAGAAAAAGATGTATATTTAAACGAAGACATTCGCGCTAGCGAAGTCAGATGTATAGGCGATGATGGTGAGGTTTTTGGGATTATTTCTCGTGAAGAAGCTTTAAAAATTGCAAGTAAACTAGGGCTTGATTTGGTGCTTATAGCTCCAGATGCAAAACCACCAGTTTGTAAAGTGATGGACTATGGCAAATTCCGTTATCAGCAAGAAAAAAAGCAAAAAGAAGCGAAGAAAAAGCAAAAAGTTATCGAAGTTAAAGAGATAAAACTCTCAGCTAAAATCGCACAAAATGACATCAGCTACAAAGTAAAACACGCAAGAGAATTTTTACAAGATGGCAAGCATGTGAAATTCCGCGTATTTTTACGAGGGCGAGAGATGAGTAGCCCAGAAGTCGGAGTGGAATTGCTTAATAAAATTTATCTAAGCGTTAGCGATATCGGAGATAAAGATAAAGAGCCAGCCTTTGAAGGAAGATATGTAAATATGCTTGTGCTTCCTAAAAGAAACCAATAGCTAAGTTTGAAAAGCAAATTTTTACCTAAATTTAAGTAGATATAAGATTATATTAGATATAATCAGCTTTCATTCTAAATTTTTAAAGGATTAGCATGCCAAAGATGAAGAGCGTTCGCGGTGCAGCTAAGCGTTTTAAAGTAGGCAAAAACAAGATAAAAAGAGGCTCTGCTTTTAGAAGCCATATCTTGACAAAAATGTCTAGCAAACGCAAAAGAGATCTTAGACAATCTCAGTATGTAGACGCGACAAATGTTGCAGCTGTGAAAAAAATGCTTGCTGTGTAACAACGCACAAGTTAGAAGTTTTTGACAAAAGTCATTCAAACTCCCCTAAATTTGTAAAGTTTAAGGGCAAGACCCGCGAGGGCGCCATTTTGTGAAAGGATAAACATGGCAAGAGTAAAAACAGGCGTAGTTAGAAGAAGACGTCATAAAAAAGTTCTAAAGTTAGCAAGAGGCTTTTATAGCGGAAGACGCAAACACTTTAGAAAAGCTAAAGAGCAATTAGAGAGAAGTTTATGTTATGCATACAGAGATAGACGTAACAAAAAGCGAGACTTTAGAAGACTTTGGATTATAAGAATCAATGCGGCATGCAGATTAAACGAGATTAGCTATTCAAGATTTATGAATGGTCTTAAAAAAGCTGGTATCGAATTAGATAGAAAAGTTCTAGCTGATATGGCTATGAACGACCCAGAAGCATTTAGCGTTGTAGCAAAACAAGCTAAAGCAGCTTTATAATTTAAGGGCGAACTTGCCCTTAAATTTTTACTTTTTAAAATAATCAATTTTATTTTTCTACTTTTAAGAACAAATTTATCAAAAGCAAAGCTAATATTTAGAGATTTATGTAGCTCGCTAAGGCTATGTTTATTAAGCTTTTCTCTTAAATAATGTCATTGCAATGATACTATTTTAAGTCTTTTTTAATGTTTCTATTTTTTATCTGCAAATTTATCTGTAGTATGCTCTTATTATACGGCTGCAAAACTGCTTATAATTTGGTATATTTGTGTTACATGTAATTTATATATTTTGCATAAATTTTTATGTATCTTAAGCAGTTTATTAAAGATATTCATAAAAATAACATGTATAAGATATGTTTTGCATTTTAAAGCAGAATTTATAATACTGCTAAACTTCAAAACTTTACCAACTTTTTGTAAAAGTTTACGCTATAAATTTAAAAGTAAAATTTGCTTAGCAAAGAAAATATATAAGATGGATTAGCCTATTAAAACCAACTTCAAAACTTTTTACACTAATACAAAATTTAGCACAGCCAAAACTGAGTAAATTTAATCTGTTTTCATAAAATCCTTATGCCAAGCTTATATCTACATTTAGCTAAAAATAGCTTTCACCATGGACTAACCACGTTTCAAATCCCAAAAAATACGAATTTTCAAAACAAAAGTCCTAGCAAAAATGCAAGATAAACTTACTCATAAAAAACGGCGTCAAAAGTATGTTTTACATCGCCTTTGAAGTAAATTTTATCATCTTTAAATTTAAACTCAATTTTTTCACCACTTTTTGGATAAAAGATTTGATTTCCTAAATTTTTATGAACTAATCCAGCATAAAAACAAGCCGCCATACCAGTTCCGCAAGCCTTTGTCTCATCTTCAACGCCTCTTTCATAAGTTCTTACTAAAACTTTATCTTTGTAAATTTGAGCAAAATTTACATTCGCGTTGTATTTCTCTCTCATTGCTCGCGCCAAGTCTAAGTCAAACTCACTAACATCGCTAACAAAGCTAACAAGATGAGGCACGCCAGTATCGTAAAAATACCATTCGTGCGAGCTTTCGTTAAAACTTTTTGCTAACTCTTTTACGTTTGTTAGTTCAACTTCGACCGCTGCAGTTTTGTTTTCTAGAGCGCAAATTTCTCCGCTTATCACGCCTGCGCCACTTAAAAATTTCATATTTTTCTTTGCTAGACCATTTTCATATGCAAACATGCAAGCCGCTCTTGAGCCATTTCCACACATCGCCGCAAAGCTTCCATCGCTGTTATAAAACTCCCATTTAAAGTCATTTTTGCTATCAGGAAGTATCACTATAAGCCCATCTGCACCGATTCCATAAAATCTATCACAAATTTTACGAGCTAACTCGCTTCTGTTTTGACTAACAAGACTAACAAAAATGGCAAAATCATTGCCGCTGGCACTATATTTTGATATCTGCATAAATTTCCTTTATCTTATGTAAAAATTTCTCAACCTCGACCTTCAAAGCCTCTAAATCAGCACTATTATCGATGATGAAATTTGCTAAAGTTCGTTTTTTTTCAATGTCAAGTTGTAAATTTAGCCTTGCTAACACGGCTTCTTTTGTTAGTAAATTTCGCTTCATAACTCTTGAAATTAGCGTAGTTTGTGGCGCGTAAACTACTAACACTTTATCAAACTGCTCATAACTTTGTCTTTCAAAAAACAGTGGGATATCGACAAAATATGGCTTTTTTTCCGCTTCGAGTTTACTTGCCAGGGCTAAAATCTGCTCTTTGATTTTTGGGTGTAAAAAATTCTCTAGCTTTTCAAGCGCAATTTTATCGTTAAAAACTAGTGCACCAAGCTTTTTTCTATCGACTGTGCCATCTTTGATAAACTCATCACCAAAGATTTCAGCGATTTGTTTAGATGATGAGTTTAAAATTTCATGATTTATCCTATCGGCATCTATAACGCAAAACCCGTGCTGTTTTAAAAGCTCACAAACCGTGCTTTTTCCGCTACCGATACTACCAGTTATAACTATCCCGAAGTTGTATTTTTGCATATTTGCTCCATATTTAGTGGTATTTTATCAAAATTTAGCTAAAATTTAATGCAAAATTTTTAAAGGATAAATTTATGATAAGCTACAAAGATGCAGGTGTCGATATCGATGCTGGAAATTCGTTTGTTGAGGCGATTAAACCGTTTGTAAAATCGACATTTAATGACAATGTTTTAGGTGGCATTGGCTCGTTTTCTGGAGCTTTTAAACTTCCAAGTGGATTTAAAAACCCTGCACTTTTGGGCGCTACTGATGGAGTTGGCACGAAGCTTAGACTTGCTATTGACTCAAAGAAATTTGACACTATCGGCATAGATTTGGTTGCGATGTGTGTAAATGATCTTATCTGCAACTTCGCTACTCCGCTGTTTTTCTTAGACTACTACGCGACTGCAAAACTTGATGTAAATGAAGCAAAAGATGTTGTAAAAGGTATAAGCGAAGGTTGTAAACAGGCTCGTTGCGCGCTAATTGGAGGCGAGACTGCCGAGATGCCAGGGTTGTATCAAAAAGATGACTTTGACTTAGCTGGTTTTGCTGTTGGAATGGCTGAGGTTGAAGATATAGATAGAACTAAATTTGTAAAAGAAGATGACGTTTTAATAGCGCTTCCAAGTAGCGGAATTCACTCAAATGGTTACTCGCTTGTTAGAAAGCTTTTTTTTGAGAAGCTTCAACTTGATTTTAGCGAGCAAATCGATGGGAAGAATTTAATAGACGTTTTGCTTGCGCCAACTAGAATTTATGTAGATGAGTTTTTGCGCCTTAAGCCGTGTATAAATGCGATGGCGCATATAACAGGTGGTGGGATTACTGAGAATTTACCGCGCGTTTTACCAGATGGTTTGCAAGCAAATGTTAGATTAAAGGCCATAAATTCGCCAGAAGTGTTTAAATATATGTCTAAATATGTAGAAAAAGATGAGATGTTTAGGACATTTAACATGGGTGTTGGAATGGTTTTAGTAGTAAGTAGAGCAAACGTTGATACAGTTCTTGAAAACTGCGATGGATACATCATCGGCGAGGTTGTTCGCGGAGAAAAATGCGTTAAATTTATATAGTGTTTTTTAATCTTCAAGGTTTTTTATTTTAAACCTTGAAGGCAATTTTAGAAATTTAATTGCGTAAGTTTTGGTGACTAAATATTTAAAATTTTTATTTATTGGGCAATTTTTGATTAGTTTATAAAAAGTTGCTTGCTTTGTTGGCGCAAAGTTATCGTTTTTGAAATTTTTTATGAGTTTAAGCCTGAGCTTGATTTGATGACTATTTTGCTTGCTTGAAATAGTAGTTTGTGGCTGTTTTATATTTAGTATGATTTGATAATAAAGCTTGGTTATTTTTTCTTGCGATTGTGTTATTTTTAGTTCAAAACTATCTAAATTTATATAGCTTAACAAATGCTTTGGCTCGGTTTTATAGTCTGTTTGACTCTCTTGTGATATATTTTCAAACTTCGTGTTGATTCATAATATTTTTTAAGTCTATTTTTTCAAATCTTTTCGTTAAATACAAATAAATTTGAGGTTTTTTCAAGAAGTAATAAATTTATATTACAAAAATAATATAAAAAATAATGAAATTTGAACCAAATTTGCTACATCATCATCGTTTAAGTAATAACTAAGGTAAAAGTATAAAATCGGAATTAAAAAGAATTATAAAGCACTGAAATAACGATAGTATGGGCTTTTGATTGAACTAATAAGAATTGAAAAGTAGGTTAAAATAAGTGAGAAAAATGATTTATGGTGGCCCCGAATGGACTCCCAAAACACTATTAAACATTGATATATCGTTGTTCTCAACCTTTTAGTCCCATATTTTATAGGTGGGACTAGAAATCTTAAAAAACAGTGTTAAAACATATTAAAAAACGTGTGAAAATTCGTGAAACTTAAACAAAAACGGCTTAAAAATTGAGCCGATTAAGCGTTTAAGCTTAAAGCTATAATTTAACACACCATAAAATTTTCTAAGACAATGATATCAAATTTTTAATTAAAATGCAAATTCTTTTTAAGGGGGTGCAGTTTTTTTTGTTCGCCTTTTTTTGGTGCGATTAATGGTAATTCATCACGGCAAGGCGAGTCAAGGGCGTCGCTTCGCTCGTGGATTGCCGGTTGCACCGGCAACCCTTGACACACCAGCCGCGATGAATTAATCTCGCACCAGCAAAAAAAAGCAAACGCAAAAAAAGAAAAAACATTCTTTTTCTCTCTAGGGGGGGGGTTATTATTAATATCAAGTGGTTCGATGTTTTTACTGTCTAGCCCCCATTTTAAGGGGAGGGACAGGGGGAGGGGGTTTTATACCCCAAAACCAAAACCCTTTGAATTTTGATTGTTTTTCAACTGTTGTTGCTTCTTTTTTTCAATTTCAGCTTTCGCAGCGGGGGAATTTAGAATTGATTGAGTGCTAATCCACGTTGGGATTAAATCATAAGCGTCTTTTATTAAATTTAAATCAATATCCTTATTTTTCAAACCATCGATTTTGGCGACAGAATCTTTATTTAGTTGTTCTAAATGAGCATAATGTTCGCGTTGGGCGCCAGCTTCCCTCAATTGCTCTCGAACCCCCGCCACGTGGGCTTTTAACGTCATTTTTAAGGAGTGAATTTCCACAATTTTTACCCTGTTTTTTAGTTTATCGTTTTCGATTTCGAGTTCGGTTGTGGTTGAATTTTGAGGGGTTTGAGTGGCTTTTAACTCCTTGTTTTGGGCTTTTAACTCGCTGTTTTCGTTTAATAAATTCAAAGTTGAAATTTTATACATTGAGTTTTCGGACTCGAGTTTATCGACTTTGGCTTTTAAAATTTCATCGTTTTTATTCGATTTCTCGACTTTTTGGGCTTTGAGGTCGTGGATTTCATCTAAAAGCTCGTTTTTTGCTCGTTTATGCTCTTTTGATGTTCGAGATAACAACGTGCCAATACTCTGAACCAAAGCACCCGCAATAAAAATGGAGTTCCAAAGGCTCGATTTTAAGGCACTTTCAAGCTCACTATCGCCCCATTTTTTTTGACTGAATTCATCGCCAAGCTCCATTAAAACGTTGTTTTTTATGGCGTTTATATCCGTTATCTGATTGATAAATTTATCGAGTTCTTTTTCATCAAGCCCCAATATATCGGTGTTTTCGAGCATTTTGAGTTTTGAATTAAATTTATCGGAAATTTTAGTGTAAGACTGATAATCAACCCCCTCTTTTTTCATTTCCTCGAGGGCAGTTTTAAAATTGCTCCAAACTGCCGATTTTAGGGCGTTTTGGGCTTTGTTTTCGGCTCGAACTTCTATTTTTTCTACATATACATTGTAATTTTGGTTTGCTTCTTCAATTTCTTGTGTTTGAATTTTGTTTTCTATTTCTACTTTTTTAGCTTTTAGGTTCTGAATTTCGGCTTTTATTGAGTCTATTTGATTTTTGTACAAATCAGAATTCCCAATCGAACAGCCGTAGGCAAATAAATCTCTCCACTGTCGGTCTTTAGCGTTCAACTCAAGTTCTATTTTTTGCAAATCTTCCTTGTAATTTGCCTGAATTTTTGGTCGATTTTTTAGCCGTTCAAGTTCATTTTTTAGGGCTTTTATCTCGATTTTTAGGGGCTTTACGGCTTCTTCTTGTGCTTTTATGTGTATTTTGTATTGTTTGTGTTCCAAACGTTTACGTTTTGAGCCAATTTCGCCCCGTTCCAAGCCCGTAATCTCGGCTATTTGGGTCTGCAGGTCACGCATTTTTTGGGGGTGGCGAAAATTTTCCCTCGTTAGTTGCATTCCATTTTCATCGACTGAAAAAAACACCAAGTGTCCGTGGAAATTTGTATGAAATTTGCCCTCTGAATCGTAGTAGCCCTCGTCCCTGTGAACCGCCATCGCGAGGCACCGATATCCCATCGTTTTCTCCACAGTTTCCGCTATTTTTTGCAACGTTTCAAGGTTACAGTTCTCGTCCAAATTTACAACCATTTCCTGCAATGTATTTTCGCTAGACCATTTCGGATAACGTCCGACTCGTTTTTTGTATTTTTCGCGGGATTCTTCTTGCCATTTTTTCCATTGTTTTCGGGCAGTTTTTGAGTCGGTTGAATACTCGTTCAAGGACAACCTCTCCTTGTACACAGTTTTCGCCAAAAATCCCTCGCGAAAAAGGTGTTCAAAACACAAAATAAGGGCTTTTTGAATGTTTCCGCTTGATTTTCTATTAGCCATTTTTTTAACTCCTTTTTTTGCCCCCTTGTGTGGCTAAAAAAACCCATTTCAATACCACCTGCGGTAGTATTGTTTAATGGGCTCATTAAACGTTAGCAGAGCTAACGGGGATGAGGTTTTAAGAGCCACAAGGGCTCTCAAAACGATGACGATTGGGTAACAGGTGTGCTAGTATTTTCAACCATTTTTGAGGGGTTTTGGACGATTAAAATGCCCAATTCCGCATCCAGTTGCTCCAAGTTTTTTTGGATTTTTTCTAACGCAAATTTTGCCTTCAATTCGGCTTTTTCGGCTTCTTGAATCTTCGATAATAAGTTGTAAATTTTTTTAACATTTGTTCTCATTTTTTTTGCTCCTTTTTATGTAATTTGTATTACTTACTTACATTAATTATAGTAAAAAAATTTACTAATTCCAAATAAGCATAGCAGTAGAAAAGAAAGCCTGTTGGCACAAGGTGCCAACAGCCCTAAATACCCCCATAATCGCGGTCAGCGATTATGGATTTTCTTTCTATTGCTTGCCCATCAAACAATCCTGTTTTCGGCGGTTCTTTTTGTGGTTTTTTGATTGTTTTTGGCTCTTCTGGCTGTTCAAAATATGGGCTAGTTGCAACAGTATAAGTTACGGGTTCTTGCTTGATTTTAGGGGCTTTTTTGACTCTTTTTTGATTTAGTTTGAACTTAGCTTTTAATTCTTCAATTACTTGTTTAACATCTTCTTTTTTTGTTAAATTCTTAGCTTGTTTTTTCAACTCGGTTTTGAATTTATTTAGTTGATTTATTGTTATTTTTCTTGAAAATTTGTAATTAAAATGATATCGACCGCCCTTAAACCTAACTTGCATATTTATTTTATCGATTTCTCTCTTTCTTGTTTTTTTAGGCGCTGGAACATATGGGACTAGAACTGTTTTATTTATCACAAACTCTCGATTTTTAGGGGCTTGTGCGGGTTTTATACGTTTGAGTTTTCTATTTTGAATTTGGCGTTTTTTTGACTCAAGTTGCTCTGCAAAAAATTCTTGAAGCTTTTTACAAATTTGAAGCCAACTAGTCGAATTCCCCACATTGTGTGTGATGTAATAAAGCTTTTTATCGGCTTGAACTCCATAGATTTTAGCTGTATTAAAAATTTTGCCCTCATCGGTTTTCGATGTAACCTTGAGAAGGTAGTCGGGGTTGCAAACCTCCCCAACAGCCCCATTTTTGGGGTATCGGGCGGTTAAAATCTTCAGAATTTTTGATTTTTCAAATGAAGAACAAAATAACGTTGCGTGAATGTGCGGAGTGCCATCATAGTGGCGCTCCAAAACATATGTCGTCCACGTTCGATACTTCTTTAAACCCCTTGAAATCGTGATTTGCAAGTGGTTTATGAGCTTTTTGGCAATTTCTTGATTGTTGAGAATTCGATAATATTGTCTTGCTTTGGTGTTGTAGGCTTTTGTTTCAATGCCGATTTCTTGGGCGTTCAGACACAATGTTATCGCGCTAACTTCGAGGTTTTTGCATAAATTTCTATTTTCATTTATCTGTAAAAACAAGTTA
This sequence comes from Campylobacter geochelonis, assembly GCF_013201685.1. Lineage (NCBI taxonomy): Bacteria > Pseudomonadati > Campylobacterota > Epsilonproteobacteria > Campylobacterales > Campylobacteraceae > Campylobacter > Campylobacter geochelonis. Next base: position 146,808 of record NZ_CP053844.1, read on the forward strand.
TCGTTAATTTTTTGTTTACCTTTAGGTTGGACTGTAAATATGCCGTTTTCATCTTCAAACTCCCTGTAGATGGCGTTTTCGAGCATTTTATTTAAGTCGAAATTTTGCGTATATGATACACGTCTAACCTGCTCCCCCATAAAGACATCAAAATCATCGGTTTTTTTAAGTCGATACTCATCCCAAATTTTGCTTATTTTTCTTTCCTGTTCTTTCTTTTTTGCTTTAAGATACCGAAAATAAGGGGGTTGGCGAGTTGTTTTTAACATTCGAACCCCCTTGAATGGGACTTAAAATTATAAATACAAAATAAGCTAACTAGAGTATAATTACAATAGTTTTTTAATAAAACATTGTTTTGTAACCCCCATCTTAACACACCATCGGGGGTTGCTCTTAAATTAAGCCAACACATCGATTTCTCCAATTTTACAAATATAATCAAGCCAAAATTCAAGTACTTTTCGAGTGTCATTTTCATATGTGCTTTTATCATATGTGCCGTGCGTCGAGCTTCCAAGTGTCGAGGAAATGTCGTGAAATAGGCACTTCTCGATTGCTAGTCTCGAATTTAAACCTAGCTCTTTCCCGCAAAAACTTGACAAAACTTTTCGCAGCGAATGAAAAACGAACCTTGAACCCTCGTGAAATTGCATATTCGAGTAGGGTTGAAGTGCCTTGCTGAGGGTCGAATCGCTTAAAATCCCGCCCCTGACCCCCGGAAAAAACAGGTCGTTTTGGAAGTCGAATTTCAGTAGCCATTCTGCAAGTCGAGATGGAATCCCCAACCGTTCATTTCGGTTTGATTTTGTTTGATTTGCGCTGAATTCCAAATAATACCCATTTTCGTTTTTTTTCAATTGCTCTTTTTTCAATTCTCTTACATTTTGACTTCTTAATCCCGTTAAAAGTCCCAAAACAAGGGCATTACGAACTGATTTTGTGTTGTTATATTTGAAAATATATCTAATTAAATGTGACAACGAGGTTGGGTCATCGGGGGATAAATAGCCATATTCCCCCAATTTAACAGAAAAAATTTGTTTAAATCTCACATTAACCAAGGGGTTGTCATTCAATAAACCGCTGGCTGCGGAGAAATTCAAAACAGAACGAGATAGATTAAAAATTTGCTCTGCCGTCGTGAATTTTTCTTGAATATGGTATCGCGTGCAAATACCGATAAAATCGGATTTTTTAAGACTTTTTAGTGATTTATTGTGAAGACTTGTTAAAGCCCTAAATAATTTTTCGTTTTTTGCCATCGTAGCGGGTTTTAAATTGCCACATAGTTGTATTTTATATCGCTCAAATGCCGATTTTAAGGTGGTTTGCTCGACTTTTGGAGAATCATTTTTAAGTAGTTCGACAGCTTTTAATGCAGTTTTAAATTTTAGTTCGGGGAATTCCCCCAATTTGGTCAACTTGTCTTTATGACGATAGTAAAACGTTTTTGTATAACGCTTGCCGCGCTTTTTATTTTTCTTTATGCGAATTTGCAAATTTGGGGCCAGAACTTCCTTATAAAGGGAATTGTAGCCGATAGGGAGTTCGAAATTAGAAATAACCGCGTCCGGCTGGGCTTTAAAGCCCGTACGCTCCGTAATTTTTTGAATAATGTTAACATTAAAAACCACTACATATCCTTTTTTTGTTTTTTAGGTATGTAATTAATTATAACGATTGGCACGCTTTTCAAAAAGTTAATGGGACTAAAAATAATTTAGTCCCAAATTCAGTCCCATTTAGTCTCAAATTTTGATAAAAATTTGAAAAATTAAATTTCTTCGCACAGAGTGAAAGAATTTGAATTTTTTAGCGACAAAGAACCATTTAACCGAGTTTAGTAAGATTCATAAGAAGCATTGAGATGGGGGATATATGAAATATAGTGGTGGTCCCGAATGGACTCGAACCATCGACCACTACCATGTCAAGGTAGTGCTCTACCAACTGAGCTACGGGACCAAATAAAGAACTGCGATTATACCATAATAAATTTAAATTTGGTCTTTAACCGACCAAATTTAGTTATATTTTATTTTTTAATAAGATTTTTTGGGCTTCCATCTTTGTTATTTCCAACCGCTTTAGCCACAAAGTATCCAACGATACCAGAAACAAACGAGCCAAAAAGAATAGCTAATTTATCTGTTCCATGATACAACTCCATTGAGTGCTGTCCATATGCCAAGTTATCAACAAACAAGCTCATAGTAAAGCCGATACCGCATATAATGGCTATCGCGTAGAGTTGTTTCCAGTTAGAATGCTCTGGAAGATAAGCAAATTTAAGCTTGACAGCAAGATAGCTAAATAAAAATATACCGATTTGCTTGCCAAGAAATAGCCCTAAAAATATACCAACCGGCACGCTTCCTAGCAAGTAGTTTGCATTTAGTCCATGTAAATTTACGCCAGCATTTACAAAAGCAAAAAGTGGTAAAATAAGAAAATTTACAGAAGTAGCAAGAGCGTGCTCCATATCTTTTAACATCGAGCCGTTTTTGGTATATAAAGGTATCGTAAATCCAGCCACAACTCCAGCGATAGTAGCGTGGATACCAGAATTTAGGACAAAAACCCACAAGATCAAACTAAGTATCACATAAGGAATTTGAGTGCTAACTCCTAGTCTGTTTATGATTATCAGTAGCGCAACAACTAAAGCTGCAAGCGCTAAAAACGTTAAATTTAGAGTGCTTGAGTAAAAAAGTGCTATGATTATAATCGCACATAAATCATCCATAATCGCAAGAGTTAAGACAAAAATTTTAAGACTTGATGGAACTCTTCTACCAAGAAGTGCCAAAACTCCAACCGCAAAAGCGATATCGGTTGCTGTTGGTATCGCCCAACCTCGTATGGCTTCTGGATCTCCCCAGTTAATAGCAGCAAAAATTATAGCAGGAAAAAGAACCCCACCAACTGCGGCAAAGCTCGGTAAAAAGACTTGTGAGAAGTGTTTTAGCTGACCTTCGACCATCTCTCGTTTTAGTTCAAGTCCAATTAGAAAGAAAAATATCGCCATCAAAGCATCATTAACCCAAAAATGAAGCGGTTCGTCTAGCTTAACACTGCCAAATCCAATGGTAATGTGAAGATGTAAAAACCAGTTGTAAATGCCGCTTAAAAAGCTTAAATTTTGAAATATCAGTGCAAAAACAGCCGATAAAAGAAGTAAAATACCAGCGCTGCTTTCTATAGCTATTATTTTCTTTAAAAATTTGGTCAATGTAAATCCTTTTTATTTGTTGCATAACTTTTTATTGTAATATAGCAAAAATTAAATTTCAAGAAAATAGCCATTTTTAGTGAAATTTATTTTTAAATATAACAAAGTGTAACATTATTTTTAAAAATATCCTAAATTATTTTCTCATCAAGATATCTTTTCTTGTTTCGTATTCAGCCTTAGATATGGCACCTTTTTGATAAAGTTCATAGAGCGCCTCGATATTTTTTATCTTGTTGCTGTATGAAATTTCATCTTCTATGTTATATTCATCGTTGATGTCATTTACCATATTTGCGGTTAAAAATACATCAAAAAGCCACCAAATTCCCCAGATAGCTAAGAAAAACCAGCCTATGATAAACCATGCAGTCGCACTTCCAACCCAAAATAACATAAGCATAAAAAGCCCACTTATAAATTTACCACAGTAAATTCTATGCGCGCCAAAACTACCTAAGAAAAACCAAAGTAAGTAAGCTATCAGCATATTTCTTCTCATTTTGCTTTTTTCCTTTTATATTCAATTAAAATTTGTATAAAGATTATCGCGACGGCTAAATTTATCATCACATCAGCGAAGTTAAACACAGCAAACTCAAACCACTTATGCCAAAAAACATAATCAACCACGCCACTATGGATAAATCTATCAAGCAAATTTGAACTTCCTGCACCAAGCAAAAGTGCAAACGCCACCCAATGTTCGTGCAAAAGCTCTTTTTGATAGACTAGATAGATAAAAAGTGCGATGATAAGCACTAGTTGTAAAATTTTTAGCCACTCATCTAAAAAGGCAAACATCGAAAATGCCACGCCTTTATTAAAGGTTAAAATAAGAGAAAAAAATTCCCCATCCCATCTAAAACCGTTTAAAAAAACAAATTTTATGATTTGATCTACAGCAAAAACCGCTACAAAAATAGCAGCAAATTTAATCCAAAATTTACCCATTTAAAGCTTTTAAAAAGAAGTCTTCAACCTCTTGCATCCGTTTTTCAACCAAAAGTTTCTTTTTGCCCTCAAGCAAAAGTCTTATGACTTTTTCGGTGCCAGAGTATCTAAACAAAGAGCGGATTCCATCGGCGTTTAGCGAAGCTTCAAGTTCTTTTAAACCGGCTAATTTTGCCAAGTCTTTTTTCTCTGTGATTTTTAAATTTTTTAGAATTTGAGGATATGGTTTAAACATCGAGCTAAGTTGGCTTGCTCTTTTTTTCTCTTGCAACATACAAGCGCTAAATTGAAGCGCACTTGTTATACCATCGCCAGTTTTTGCGTAATCGCCAAAGATAATATGCCCACTTTGCTCGCCACCAAAATTTATATTTTGCTCTTTCATCATTTCAAGAACAAATTTATCACCAACACCACTTCGCAAAAGCTCGATTTCATGCTGTTTTAGCATATCATCAAGGGCTGCGTTACTCATAACTGTTGCTATGACTTTGTTTTGTGAAAGCATTGAGTTTTTCTTAAGATAAATCGCTAAAATTCCAATCAAAGCATCGCCATTTATAACTTGTCCATCTTCATCGACAACCACGACTCTATCGGCATCTCCATCAAAACCAAAGCCAACATCGGCTCGCAAGCGTTTTACTTCATTAGCCAAATTTTGCGGATACAGCGCGCCACAACCATCGTTTATGTTTTTGCCGTTTGGTTCGTTATTTATCACAAAAACTTCAGCGCCAAGCTCTTTAAAAACTGTTGGAGCAACCTTGTAACTAGCGCCATTTGCGACGTCTAAAACAACTCGTAAGCCGTGCAAGTTCTCATTTTTTGGGAATGAATTTTTAATATGCACGATGTATCTTCCTATCACATCATCAACTCTTTTTGCAGCACCGATTTCCATCATCTGCTTTCTAGCTTCGGCAATCAACTCTTCGTTGTGCAAAATTTGTTCGATTTTTGCCTCTTCTGTTTCATCAAGCTTAAATCCTTGATGATCAAAAAATTTAATCCCATTATCATAGTAAGCATTGTGCGAAGCTGAAATCATAATACCAGCATCACATCTCATATCTTCAGTCAAAAACGCAACCGCAGGAGTTGGCATAGGGCCTATTTGGCGGACATTATAGCCAATTGATGTAAGTCCAGCAACAATGGCTGTTTCTATCATATAACCACTTCTTCTTGTATCTTTTCCAACCAAAATCATATTTGTAACTGAGCTTTTTCTAAAGTAAATTCCAGCAGCCATTGCAATACGCATAGCAAGCTCAGCAGTTAGGTCTTTTCCGGCCATTCCGCGAACGCCATCAGTCCCAAAATACTTCATAATTTCAACCTTTTTTATAATAAATTCAGGTATTTTATCGTAATTTAACAAATAAAATCTTAAATTAAATTTGGATTTTAAAATATACTTAAATTAAGCTTTTTTTAAAAGAATTCACTGTATAATCCACATCTTAATCTATATTAAACAAAGGCGTATTATGGCAAATCATAAATCTGCTGCTAAAAGAGCAAGACAGACCATTAAAAAAACTGAGAGAAACAGATTTTATCGCACAAGACTTAAAAATATAACTAGAGCGGTAAGAGAAGCTGTTGAGGCAAAAGATGTAGAGGCTGCAAATTCTGCATTTAAAGTTGCTAACAAAAGCATTCATAGCTTTGTAAGTAAAGGTATTTTGAAAAAAGAGACAGCAGGTCGTCGCGTTAGCCGTTTGGCAAAATTAGTAAATTCACTAACTATAGCTGAATAATTTAAAACGAATAATTTATAAACTATGTTGGCTGACAAATTAAAACCATTTTTAGATAGGTACTCTGAAATTTCAGAGTTGCTAAGTGATCCAAGCATTGTCAGCGACATAGAAAAGATGACTAAACTCTCAAAAGAACAAAGCTCGCTTGAAGAGATAAATCACGCATCTTTAGAGTATTTAAGTGTTTTAAATAGTATTGAAGAGAACAAAATTCTCTTAGAAGATGCCGAACTTGCCGAACTTGCAAAAGATGAGCTAAAAAGCTTAGAAACTAGAAAAATCGAACTTGAAGATGAGATAAAAATTCTGCTTATCCCAAAAGATCCAAATGATGATAAAAATATATTTTTAGAAATTCGCGCTGGAACTGGTGGCGATGAGGCTGCACTTTTTGCTGGCGATCTTTTTGAGGCATATTTAAGATATGCTGAACTTAGAGGCTACAAAGTAGAAATCGTTTCTCAAAGCGAGGGTAGTGCAGGTGGCTTTAAAGAAGTTATCATGCTTGTAAAAGGAAGTGGAGCTTACTCAAGGCTTAAATTTGAAGGCGGAACTCACCGCGTTCAACGAGTTCCAGAAACAGAGTCGCAAGGCAGAGTTCATACAAGCGCTATAACGGTTGCTGTTATGCCAGAAGTGCAAGATAGTGATATACAAATCAACCAAAATGACCTTAAAATCGATGTTATGAGAAGTTCTGGTCATGGTGGGCAGTCTGTTAATACGACTGATTCAGCAGTTCGTATAACCCATATCCCAACCGGACTAGTTGTAACAAACCAAGATGGAAAATCGCAACATAAAAACAAAGATGCGGCGATGAAAGTTCTAAAAGCTCGACTTTTTGATATGCAAGAGCAAGAGCGATTAGAAAAAGAGCGAAGTGAGCGAAAAGATCAAGTTGGCACAGGCGACAGAAGTGGGCGAATTCGCACATATAACTATCCGCAAAACAGAATCTCAGATCATCGTATAAACTTAACACTATACCGCTTAGATGCGATTATGGCTGGCGGGCTTTTTGATGAGATAATCGATCCTTTAATCACACACGCTCAATCCGATGCTATAAGCAGTTCTGGACTGGAATAAATTTTATTTTAACTTAAATATTATATAATACCCCTATAAATGAAAATAGGAGGGCTATATGAAAAAAGTTGTTGTATATCTAAGTAATAACTCCCTAAATAACGCGGTTTGTCAGTATGGTTTAGATATTGCGAAAAATCTAAATTCAGAAGTTGTATTCTTATATGTCATAAATATCCCAATTATCGTGCCAAATTTCTTAGGCTTAGCTGCTGGTGGTTTGGTTGTTGGCGAAAATAGCGATATGATTTATGAGCTAGATGAGAAAAAAGCAACCGATGAAGAGTTAAAAGAGGGCGAGCAGGTTTTACAAGCTGCCAAAAAAATAGCAGATGAGCAAGGCGTAAGCTCTACGACTGATTTACAAAAGGGCGATTTTATCGATATTTTGCTAAATTATAAAGATGTGGATACTTTTGTAATGGCGATTTGTGAAGAGAGCAAAGAGGTAGAAGAAAATATCACGACTTTAACAAGAGAACTTGAACATCCAATCCTTTTTGTAAACAAAGAATTTAGCAAAGTCGGCTCAGTTTTACTCGCTTTTGATGGGAAAGAGGATTCGATTAAGGCTTTAGAGTTTATAAAAGATAGTGGGATTTTTGGCTTAGATTTAAAGTATCACATAGCAACTGTAAATGATAATGAAGAAAAAGCATCTCAAATTTTACAAACTGCTAGAGAAATTTTAGATGGTAAAAGTGCTGAATTTATCACTCTAAGTGGCGATGTTACTGAAAGTATTATCAAATACCGAAGAGCAAATAATATTGATAGTTTGGCAACTGGAGCTTTTAGCAAAGGAATGTTTGCTAGTTTTATCTTTGGTAGCACTTCAAAAAATATCGTAAAAAATGCTCTTGTTCCAGTTTTGGTTGTGGACTAGGTGTTGGATTCGCTTAAAGTTTACAAACAGATTTTAGGAGAAAAAAAGGTTAGTGTTATTGAGTTTTTGTGTGCCAAGTGCGATAAAAACGGCTTTGTAACACTAACTGTTAGTGAAATTTGCGTTCAGTTAGCGCTTAGCAAACCAACTGTTATAAACACGCTTAAAATTTTAAAGGATAAAAATATCATAAGTCGTATTAAAAACGGAGTTTATAAATTTAACCGTTTTTAGTGCAAAGTTTGTTTTTTATGATACGACCGCGTTTTTGGCTAAATTTATAAAAGGCAAGTTTGGCGAATTATTTGCTAAGATTTATAAAACAAGTCGTATCTTTTACAAAGATTGTAAAATAATATTTATTTTATATAAATTTAACTAACTTTTTAAATTTATCTAAGTAGATTTTTAAAATACAAGATAGAATTTTTGATGTTAGTTTATAAATTTTACCATTTAAAATATCGTAAAAAGCAGATTAAATTTCCTAAGTTTCTTAAAATCTATATTTATCACAAAATAAAAATCTTTGCTTTAAATGTTTCAAAACGTAAATTAAAATAGCAAAATTAAATTTAAAATATTTCAAATTTAGCCAAGCAAACCAAGATGTGTTATTAGAATTTTAAACCCAATCAATATAAGTATAACCCCGCCTAAAACAAGAGCTTTGCTTTCTAGTGCTTCGCCTAGTTTTTTGCCGATAAAACAGGCCATCACACATAGCACAAAACAAGTTGCTCCTATAACTAACGCCGCACTAACTATGTTAATCTCTTCAAAAGCAAAAGTCACGCCAACTGCCATTGCATCGATACTCGTGGCGATTGCACCGATAACAAGCTCTTTGTTAGTTAGATTTAAACCACACTCTGAGTCTAAATTCCTAGAGTCTTTTATCATCTTAAATCCTAAAAAAACAAGGATAAAAAAAGCTATAAAATGATCTATTTCGCTGATAAATTCAGTAAAACTCGAGCCTAAAAAATAGCCAATCAACGGCATAATCGCTTGAAAAAAAGCATAGAAAAAAGAGATTTTTAAAATTTGATAAATTTTAAAATTTAAACACTTCGCACCATTTGCCATAGAAAGCGCCACGCTATCCATAGAAAGTGCAAAAGCTATAAGAAAAATTTCCATCATTTTACCTTTTTACAAAATTTGATTATATCTTAAAAAGACTTTCGCTAAAATTATAACTTTTCAAAGAGGTTAAAATGTCAAAAAGTTTTATCGCAGATATCGCTCTAATAGTCGTTGCAATCAGCTGGGGAGTTACTTTTTTACCGGTGCAAAGTGCGGTAAATGAGATAAATGTCTTTAGTTTTTTATTTTTTAGATTTGCTTTAGCTAGTGTTGTGATGTATTTTATAGCTTTAAAATTTGGGCTTAAATTTGATAAAAACTCGTTTAAATTTGGCGTTTTGCTCGGCATTTTTTTATTTGCTGGATTTGGCTTTCAAACCTATGCGCTAAAGTTTACGCTAAGTTCGACAGTTGCTTTTATAACTGGGCTAAATGTCGTTATGGTGCCGTTTTTGATGTTTGCATTTCTTGGGATGAGGGTTAGGTTTACGACTTTTATGGGAGCTATTTTAGCGCTTGTTGGGTTGTATTTTTTAAGTGGCGCAAGTGATGTTGGACTAAATTTAGGCGAGATTTTAACTGTGATTTGTGCACTTTCATATGCGCTTCATATCGCATTTACTGGGAAATTTGTTCATCTTTGCAACCTTTATGCGATGGTTGTTGTGCAGTTTGCAACTGTTGGGATTTTATCGCTTATATCGGCTATTTTGTTTGGTGAAAAAAGCCCAAATTCTCTAAATTTATTTGGAGGGATTGAAATTTGGTTTGATAGTGAACTTTTGTTTGCTGTGGTTTTAACAGCACTTCTTGCTACGGTTTTTGCATTTTTTGTTCAGACTTTAGCGCAACAACATACAACGCCAGCAAAGACAGCTTTGATTTTCACTCTTGAGCCAGTAAGTGCGGGCGTGATAGGGTATTTTGTTGGCGGAGAGATTTTAAGCTTAGTACAAATTTGTGGAGCAGGGCTTATACTACTTGGCATTGTCATTAGCGAAGTTGGTGGAATTTGGCTAGAAAAACGCTCTAATGGCGTCTAAAACGCTTTAAAGCAACCACAGTAAAAAATACAACCGAGGCTACTATAATGATACTTGCGCCGCTTGTTAGGTTAAATTTATAGCTTAAAATAAGTCCAAGAGTGCAAAAAATAGCAGAAATCAAAGATGAGAAAAACATCATAGAACCAAGTTTTTTAGAGAAAATTTCAGCGATATAAGGTGGTATCGTCATAAGCGCGATTACTAAAATCAGCCCAACAACCTGTATGGTCGCCACCACGCAAAACGCCATCATCACGACTAAAGTGTAGTAAAACAAAGTTGAATTTACTCCACGAAGTTTCGCAAACTCACTATCAAAACTAATAGCGCTAAATTGCCTATAAAATAGCAAAACTAGCAAGATAAATGCAACATCTGAACTAAAAATATAAGTTAGCGTTTGTGAGTTTATAGCTAAAATCGAGCCAAAAAGATAGCTCATCAAGTCTACATTATACCCTGGTGTTAAATCTATCAAAATAATACCAAGAGCCATACCAAACGCCCAAATTGCACCGATTACCGAGTCAAATCTATCCTTATCTTTTAGCGTTATAAATGCTACTAAAAGTGCTAAAAATATAGAAAAAACGCTCGCTCCTAAAAGTGGTGCAAAACCAAAGTAAAACGCAAGTCCAATCCCGCCATACGCACCATGCGCCACGCCTCCAGCTATAAAAGTCATACGATTTATAACAACCAGTGAACCCACAACTCCACAAGCAACGCTTACTAAAATCCCTCCTAAAAAGGCATTTTGCATAAAAGTTAAACTCATCATTTCTTGCATGAACACTCCTTTAAAACTAGCTCAACATCGCAAAAATGGGAGTTGTGTTCTTTTAAAAAGTGGGATAAAAAGTCATCTTTTTTTCTGTTATCGATATCATGCATAACTAAAGTTTTGTTTATATATGCTATTTTAGTAGCAAAATTTATGGCGATATTTGTATCGTGGCTTATCATTATAACGCCAGTTCCTTTGAAATTTAATTCTTTTAAAAGTTCGTAAATTTCAGCTTGTCCTCTTACATCAATACTAGCTGTTGGTTCATCAAGAAGTAGAATTTTTGCGTCACTGCATAGCGCTCTTGCGATGTAAATTCGCTGTCTTTGTCCGCCACTTAGCGCACTTATTCGGCGATTTTTAAACTCTTGCATACCAACTAACTCAAGGGCGTTCATGGCTTTTTCTTTGTCAGCTTTATCGTAAAATCCAAAGAGTTTTTTGCCGATTTGACCCATTAAAACGACTTCTAGCACGCTAATGGGAAAGCTTAAATTTAAAGGGATATGTTGAGGTACATATCCAAGAGATGAGGAAATTTCAGTAGGGTTTTTGCCATAAACTTTAATGCTTCCAGAATGTGGCGTTAAAATTCCTAAAAGCAACTTTAAAAGCGTACTTTTTCCGCCACCATTTGGACCTATGATAGATAAAAAATCACTTTTTTTATACTCAAAATTTATATCTTTTAAGACAAGATTCTCATCATAACCAAAGTTTAAATTTTCTACTGAAATTTCGCTCATAAAGCTCCTAATTTATCTTATTTAAGATATTTTGCAAACACATCAACAGTTTTTTGCATCTCAGCAAGCCAGTTTTCTGGAAGTTGATTTATCTCGACAACAACAGCGCCACTTTCTTTTGCGACAGTTTTGGCTGCTTTTTTAGAAAACTGAGGAGCTATAAAAATAACAGAGATTTTCTCCTCTTTTGCTTCGTGAATTAGCTCTTTCAAATCTGCTGGTTTAGGCTCTTTTCCCTCTATCTCAACCGGAATTTGAACTAAATCATATCGTTTTGCAAAGTATCCCCAAGATGGATGATAGACCATAAATTTACGATTTTTGATATCTTTTAGCTTATCTTTTGTGCTCTTATCAAACTCATCAAGTTTACTTATAAATTTAGCAGAATTTTGCTCATATAAAGCTTTATTTTCTGGATATTTTTTAACAAGTGCGTTTGTTATGTTTTGAACTTGAATTTTTACAAGTTGTGGATCTAACCAAACGTGTGGGTCAAGCATACCTTCGTGATGGTGATGTCCTTCGTGCTCGTGATGTTCGTGATGCTCATGCTCGCCATCATGGTCTGCATGCTCATGATGTTCGTGATCTGCTTCGTGGTCATGATCTGCATGCTCTTCATCGTGATGATGATGTGCTGCCATAGGTATTTTTGTGATACCATCTTGAGTGTTGATAACGACTAAATTTGGAAACTGTTTTTGTAGTTTTGGCAACCAAATTTCATCAAATTCAAGTCCAACTGCAAAGTGTAGGTCGCTTTTTTCTACATTTTTCATTTGTGATGGTTTTGGCTCGTAAGTGTGGGGATCAGCGCCTGCTTCAACAAGTGCATCTACTTCTAAAGTATCACCAGCTATCTGCTGAACAAAAAATTTCGTAGGCAGTATAGTTGTAGTTACAACTGGCTTTGCATAAAGTGCCAAAGCAGCCAATAAAAGTGTGAAAATAGTTTTTTTCATCTTCTCTCCTAAAGTTAAATTATGGCTAAAAGTATAATCTAATGCAACTTAGTTGCAACTTAAGCAAATTTGATAAAATTTAGACTATAATTAGAAAAATTTAACCAAATGATGACTTTTAATTTGATATGATAAATAAAAAAATAAGATGGAAGCAAAGATGAATTTTAAAGATTTTTTAGAAGAGCAGGGCATAGCTTTCACGGCATTTAGAGAGCGGTTAATGGAGATTTTAACTAGCGCGCAAAAGCCTATTAGCTATGATGAGTTAGTCCAGCTTACAAGCGCGAACAAAACGACAGTTTATCGAAACCTAGCGCTTTTTGAAGAAAAAGGCATTGTGATTTCTAGTGAGAATAACAGAAAAAACTACTATGAGTTAGCTCATCACGCAAAGGCGTATTTTGTCTGCGAAAAATGCCATAAAATGGAGGAAATTTCTATGCCAAATTTAGATAAAAAGCATATAAAAAGCGTTGTTGTAAAGGGAACTTGCGATGAATGTTTATAACAGCGCGTGGGATAAAAAGTCTAAAAAATATAATAAATTTGATGGAAATTTAAGTCCTTTTCAAAAGGAATTTTTTGAAATTTTGGCTAAATTTGGTATTGAATTTAAAGATAAAACTCTCGTTGATATCGGTTGTGGAACGGGCGTTTACTCGCTTTTTTTGGCTGGAATTTGCAAAAGCGTTTTAGGAGTTGATGGCTCATCTGGAATGCTAGAAGAATTAGCAAAAAAAGCTAATGAGTTTGAGATAAAAAACATTAGAACAATACACGCAAATTTTGATGAGTTTTGCACTGATGAGAGCTTTGATATCGCGTTTTTAACGATGAGTCCAGCGCTTAAAAATGAGGTTGATTTTAAAAAATTTATAAGCCTAGCCACGAAGCGAATCTATCTAAACTGGGAAAAACCGCGCCACTCATCTATGCTTGAGCCGTTTTTTGCTAAATTTGGTAAAAGTGGCTGGGAAAATGTAACAAAAACTTTAAAAAACTATCTTGAAGATAAAAATATCGCGTATAAAACAGAAATTTTAGATGAGAAACGAGTCGCTTGTCGCACTTTTGATGAGGCGTATGAAAATGTGCTTTGGCATTTGCAAATAAATGGCTTTGAATATGATAAAATCGAGATTAGAGCTATGCTTGAAAAGCAGTGTGACAATGGCGTGGTAAAAGATGAGATTATCTCACAGATGAGGGTTTTGGTTTTTTAAATTTAAAAATTGCGATAAAACGTTAATTTGCTGTGATTTTGGCTTTGATGTTATGTGGTGTTGTGGGTGGATTGAAAATTTTATCATATATTTTACTTTCGTGTTGTTAAATTTATAGTTTTTGATAACCGAGTTTGACGATAAATTTGTTATAAATTTTAAACTATTTTTGTTGTTTTAAGAGAAATTTAAAATTTTGGCTAGATTTGGTTGATAATATAGTAAAATACTAAGATTTAGATACAAAAGCATTTTTGCTGGATTTAAATCGCTGTTTGATTTAAATGCGGTTGAGGTTTTTTAAAGTGTCTTTTAATAATTTAGCAAATCAGTTTGGAATTTAAAAATCAATTTCATTTTAGACTTGGCTTTTAAATTAAAACGGTGCTTAAATAGTCTAAAAGCTACAAAAATATTTTCAAGCAAATCAAAACAAGATAAAGCTTTATCGGCGAAGCAAATTTAAAAGTTTAAGACTGCTACGCCGATGGAATTTTAGCTTTGATTAAATTTAGCGCTATTTTGTATTGATATTTTTAAAGCTTTTATTTGTTTTTTTCTAATGTTTCTTTGATTTCATCTTGACTCTTTTTCAAAGCTTCGTTTGATTTTTTAACCATTAATTTTCCAATTGCATCGCCTGCGTTGTTGCATTCTTGAATTTCATTTTTTGATAAACTTCCTTGTTGCTGACATTTACCAAAAGCTATTTTATCTGCTTCATCTGGGTGTTGCATAAAATACTCAACCGTTTTTGGCTCCTCGCCACAACCGCTAAGAAACAAAACTACTCCAACTGCTAAACTAGCTATGATTACATTTTTCATCGACAACTCCTGTTTGTTAAAATTGATATTTGTTATTTTCTTTATCAAGTTCGAAAATAGCGAAAGTGTATTTAGAAAATAAAATGAGTGTAAATAATAAAGCGTGAGAAAAAAGCTTTATTTGTGAAGCGAGTTTTTTAAGAGGTTTTAAGAATGCCCCCCCCCCGAAACATTTGGCTAAAAATTTGCTTAAATTAAGCATTATTTTATATCCTCCTTTGTAAAAATATATCTGTTATTATATATTAAAAATTGCAAAAAAGTTACTAAAAACTATCAAAATTTTAAAAAATTATAAATTTAACTTAGTTAATATAAATTTATAAGCCAAAGCAGGTGAAATTCAGGCTAAATCACAAAAATCGCTAAGCCGATGAATTGCACTGAAAAATGCGATTTGTATAAATTTCTAAGTAACATTTTTGGTAAAATATAAAAGCTTTAATAAACAAAATTTATAAGTAAAATCATTATTTATAGCCATTTAACGAGCCTGTTTTTTGGCTAAATTTAAAAAGCTATAGTTTAAATTAAGTGAATTTAGCCAAATTTATTTCTCTTTTAAAGCGACTTTTTTAAATTCTTTCTTAAGCGCTACAAAAGCATCGACAACCATAGGATCAAAATGCGAGCCTTTGTTTTTCACGATAAAATCTTCCGCTTTTTCGTAGCTAAAAGCCTCTTTATAGTGCCTTTTAGAAATCAACGCATCATAAACATCAGCTAGTGCCATCAGTCGCCCTTCTATCGGGATTTCATCGCCTTTTAAGCCGCGCGGATAGCCTTGTCCATCCCATCTTTCGTGATGTGTGTAGGCGATGTTTATCGCAGCTAGTAAAAACTCATTTGTCGCGTTTGATGAGCTGATGGCTTTTTCGATGATTTCTTTACCATAAACTGTGTGTTTTTTCATCACTTCCCACTCTTGTTCATCTAAATTTGAGCTTTTGTTTAAAATTTTATCTGGGATTGCGACTTTGCCGATGTCATGAAGTGGCGTTGCGCGGTAGAGAATTTCTATAAATTTTGGATTTAGCTTATCAAGATGAAAACCTTGTTTATACAGATACTGTGCGAGCAGTTTTACATACTCTTTTGATCTTACGATGTGCGTGCCAGTTTCTACGTCTTTGCCTTCTATCACGCTTACCATACTATCGATTGTAGCGCTGTGAGCGGACTCAAGCTCTTTTATAAATTCTTTTTTATCTAGGTATGTTAAAAACGCGACAATCAAAGATATATTTAAAAAGATAAACACAAACGGCAGTAAAAAATATCCTAGCGATATATAAATGTTATATTTAAGAAAAGCTAAAGCTAAGACGATGGCTAAAACCGAAAGCAGGATAAATAGGATAAATGAGTATAAATAATCATATTTTGATATCAAAAAAACCATAAAAACAAGCAAAAACAAACTAGTGTAAAAGCTTAAATTTTTATATAAATTTGGTTGAGTGATTAAGTTGCCGGTAAGAAAATTTTCTAAAAACGAAGCGTGGAAAAAAATTCCCGGCACAATCTCGCCTTTAGTGCTGATAAATTGATCATAAAGCCCAGTAGCCGTGGCACCAAGCAGAACAAATTTGCCAGTAAATTCGCTTTTATCGACATTTGCTAGTAGTATGTCGCTTGCTGAAATTTTAGTAAAATCCGAGCTTGAGTGGACTTTGCTAAGAGACTTTGCGTTTTCATTTAGCTTTGCTTTTTTGCCTAAAAACTCTACTTCAAGCCCAAGAGCGCTTTTTTTAAGGCTAAGTTTTGGGTCTACTTGCATAAGCATAGCCATACTCAACGATGGCACTAGCTTGTCGCGATAGTATAAAAACGAGCTATTTTGTCTTAAAATGCCATCATTATCACTTTTGGAATTTATAAATCCAAGCGCGGACGCGGCGTCGTTTAGCATCTCGTAATTTCCAAGAAAATTTGTAGCTTTTGGAATTTGAGTGAAATTTTCATCTGTTTTTAGATATGTTTTTGTTAAAAATTCATCTCCAACGCTAACAGGCGAGATAAAAATAGGCAGAACACTTTTACCTCTTGATAGTGATGAGGCTAGAATTTTATCATTATCAAGCAGGGTTTGAGGAATGTTATCTAAATTTATCGTTGCATTTAGCCCGTTATCATAAAATTTTTTAATCTCGTTTAAAGATGTTCTGTCTTTTTCTGAAAATATGATATCAATGCCTAAAACCGCCGGTCTTGAAAGCAAAATTTCTTGAACGAGTTTTGCTACTAAGATTCTGTTCCATGGCCACTGTCCAAATTCTTTAAGGCTTTTTTCATCGATTTGAACTATCACAACAGAGTTGGAATGCCCGTTGTTTTCATCGTTTTTGCCATTAATCAAGTCAAAAATTTTATAATCAACCAGCGGCAAAAATCCACTAATATATATAAGATAACTAGAGGCAAAGATAATGGCTAGTAAAAAGACAAATTTGATATTTTTTCTCATTTATCGTATCTGTATCTCAACTCTTCGGTTTTTTGGCTCTTTGACTTCATCTGGCGTTTTTACTAAGAGATTTTTCTCGCCAAAAGATGTGACATCAAGCTTATCTATCTTTAATCCACTTAAAAGGCTAGCTACAAATTGCGCTCTTTGACGAGATACTTTCGTGTTTAGTTCATCGCTTCCATACGTATCGGTATGTCCTATAACAGAGACTTCGCAAGGTGCAGCGTCTTTTATGGCTTGTTTTATCTCATCTAACTTTGAAGCTGATTTGGCTGTAAGTTCTGTGCCGTCTGTAAAATATATAAGATATGATTTTGCTGGAGCGATGCTTGAGCGTATTAAGTTGCCGTATTTTTTATCCACTTCGTCTTGGCTTAAAACCTTTTTATCGCTTGCAAATGCCTCTATGTTTGATAACTCGATGTATGAATTTGGAGTTTGCAAAATTTGCGTTTTGTCTTTTGAATTTACGACAATCGCGGAAGTTTTATTGCTATCAAGTAATAAAATTTCGCTCTTATCAACGCTTAAATTTATACCAAATATAGCTATAACCATGGCTATAAAAGCTTCCATATCATCCTCCTTAGTTGAGTTTGACTAAGAATTTAGTCCCACGAATTCCTATGATGCCATCTGGTACTTTTAAAGAAAAGTTATCTGGAGATAGCTCGCCGATTTTGCCTGATTGAAATAGCGCTTTTCCTTTGTCTAGCTTTAGGCTAAATTTATATATATCTTCTATAGGCTTAAATTCGAATTTTTCGATATTTAAAAAGCTTGATTCGCCTATTGTTAGACTGCTTCCATCGTTAAAAATAACGCCGATTTTTGAGCTTGAATTTGTGATGATAATATCGTTGTTTTTTAATTTATCGCCAATATTTAAAGAGATTACTTTTTCTCCTCTTTTTGCTTGCGGAGAGCCTTCTATCATCTTAATTATCGCGATATCATCTGCTGAAAAAGCAAAAGTTGCCATTAAAAGCAAGATAGAAAATATCTTTTTCATCGATTATCCTTTAGTGCAATCTTTCAAAATTATAACATAAATTTACAAGATGATTCTTAAAGGGTTAAATCGTGTTAAGATTTGTTAAACAAATATTATTTTTAATTTATATAAATTTTATTTTTTATATATCGTTTATGGCTTGCAAGAAAGAGCTGTTTAAAATAGTTTGTTCTAAGTAAAGATAAGGTATAATCACGTTTTTTAAAATATAAATTTAAATAAAAAAAGTTAGAAAAATAAAAAATTTTATAAATATTTGAATGATATTTTAAGTTTTTGTGATTAAGAAGTTTGGTGACCCCTACGAGACTCGAACTCGTGTTACCGCCGTGAAAGGGCGATGTCCTAACCACTAGACGAAGGGGCCACTATGTTTTTGAATGAAATGTGATTATACTTTAAATAAGCTTAAGGATAACTTAAAAATGAAAAATTTTAAATATAAATTTATAATAACGCTGATTATCTCTATTTTTTTATCAGGTTGTATGCAAAAAGAGCCACAAATTCCACAAGCTGTGAGCTTTACTGTGATTTCGCCTATGGTGAAGTTAAGCGATGCTGGTTTCTTACGAGTGTATAAAAATAGCGTGCATTTGCAAATTTATAGTAGTGGCGTTAGTGTCCTTGAAATCGTGGTTAAAGATAGAATTTGTATGAATAATGCTTGTAAAGATGAGTTAGCTTTTAACAAAGATTTTTTTACAAAAGAGCATTATCGTGGATTTTTTGATGAAATTTTAAGAAAAAAACCGATATATAATGGTAAGAATTTGGTCAAAACAGAATGCGGATTTGAGCAAAATTTAAGAAATTTAAGCTATAAAGTTTGTGGTAAAGAGCTATTTTTTAAAGATAAAAATGATATAAAAATTATATTAAAAGATATAGACTGAAAGGGTTTGATGAAGAGGATTGGAGCTCATGTAAGTGCAAGCGGAGGCGTGCAAAACGCGCCATTAAATGCTAAAAAGATAGGCGCAGATGCGTTTGCGCTTTTTGTAAAAAACCAACGACAGTGGAGCGCAAAAGCGCTTGAGAAAAGTCAGATTGATGAATTTAGCGCGAATTTAGCCGATGTAAATATCAAAAAAGAGCATATCTTGCCGCACGATAGTTATCTTATAAATTTAGGTCATCCAGACAAAGCACTTAGGCAAAAAAGTTTAGATGCTTTTTTAGATGAGGTGGAGCGAGTATCGGCGCTAGGGCTTGTGATGTTGAATTTCCATCCAGGCTCGCATTTAAAACAAATTAGCGAAGAGGAGTGTTTGAAAAATATCAGTGAGTGCCTAAATTTCACACTTTTAAACAGCTCTGGTGTAAAACTCGTGGTAGAAAATACAGCCGGGCAGGGTTCAAATTTAGGTTATAAGCTTGAACATCTTGGCTTTTTGATAAAACATAGCGTAGATAAAGAAAGAATCGGCGTTTGTATCGATACTTGCCATTTTTTTGCTGGCGGATATGATATAAGAAGTAAAACGGCGTATGAAAAGACTATGGCTGAGTTTGATAAGATAGTTGGATATAAATTTTTAAGCGCAATGCATCTAAATGACTCTAAAAATAAGCTTGGAGTGAAAAAAGATCGTCATGAAAGCCTTGGAGCTGGAACTTTGGGGCTTGAAGCGTTTAAAAACATCATGCAAGATAGGAATATCGATGAGATTCCGCTGGTTTTAGAAACGATTGATGAGAGCATTTGGGCGGAAGAAATAGCGCTTTTAAGAAGTATGATTTAAAGGAAAAAGTTGAAATACATAGTTGATTTTTTAAAAAATGATGTGGAGAGTTCTGAAATTTACACTTTGCTTGATGTTGGTATAAATGAGGCAAAAGTGCTGAAGTTTTTAACTCAATCTTATATAGATGGGATATCATCAAACAGCGTATATACCGTGCTAGGAGCGGTTTTTGGTGAAGATGGTTATGAGTATTTAAAACATCTTGATGAGATTAAAAATTTGCTAGATTCAGGATATATTAGCAAAAATGTAAATATCTTTAAAACTGAAAATGTTAAAAATTTAAAAGGTAGTAAACTATCGCTTTTACACGCTGAAGTCGAGCTTAGTGAGCTTTTTTTAAGCATTTTAGAAAACGGCATAGTCGATACAAAACTACCAAACATAACCGAATACAGCGATCATCTTGAGTATCTGCAAGATCAGTTTTTGCTAGTTGAGTTTTATCAAAAGAGATTTAACAGCTCAAGCTTAGAAAATCAAGCCAAAATCGATGCTAAAATTTCAGAACTAACCGACACGATAAGAGAGCGAGTAAAACTTAGCAAAATTCCCATAACGGTTGAGCAAATTTTTAAAGCAAATTCGCTAGATGAGAGAGAAAAAGTGATATTTCTCGCACTTTTAAAAGAGGAGTATTCTGGCGAGTATGACAGCCTTAGAGATACAAATATGCTTGTTGGAATGGTAAGTCGTAGCGACATCGAGCGTATAAAAAACCGAGCTTTGCTTGAAGAGGGTTCAAATTTACTTACTAGTGGGCTTGTGGATTATGATGAGGTTTTAGGAACGCTTGGCGGGATAACAAAGAGTTATTTTATAAATGAAGAGATTTTGCAAAGCATTATGCATCCGCAAAAAAATGATAAAAAAAGTAAAAAACTGCTTGTCGAAAGCATGGTAAAAGATAGCGAAATTTTTGAGCTAATCGAGCCGCAAACCGATATAAACGATGTTGTTTTAAACCCAAAGATAAAAGAGGTGTTAGACTCGATTTTAAAGCAGCTTGATAAAAAAGTCATCGCAAAGCTTAACAATTGGGGGATTAAAACAAGGCGTGGGATTGATGCGAAAATCATCTTTTATGGACCTGCTGGAACTGGAAAAACAATGAGTGCAATCAGCCTTGCAAAGAGTCTTAAAAAGCAGGTTATCAGCTTTGATTGTTCTAAAATTTTATCAAAATACGTTGGCGAAAGTGAGCAAAATGTTCGCAAAATTTTTGATACTTATAAGATGATTTGCGAAACTAGCAAAACACAGCCGGTACTTTTGTTAAATGAAGCAGATCAGTTTCTTTCAAGCAGGCTTGAAAGTGGCGCAAATAGCGTTGAAAAGATGCATAACCAGATGCAAAATATCTTTTTAGAGCAGATTGAAAATTTTCAAGGTGTTTTGATAGCGACAACGAATTTTTTGCAAAGCTTAGATAGTGCATTTTCAAGAAGATTTGATTTTAAAATCGAGTTTAAGAAGCCAAATTATGATGAAAGACTTGCGATTTGGCGAAGAGTGATGCCAGAAAGTATTAGTTTTGAGAGCAGTTTTAGTATAGAAGAGTTGGCTAAATTTGAGTTAAGTGGAGCGCAAATCGTGCTAGTGCTTAAAAACACAGCGCTTAAAGTCGCGGTTAGAGATGATGAAATTTTCACACTAAAAGATTTTGAAGAAGAGATAAAAAGAGAGCTTATAAGTTCATTTGGCGATGATAAAAAAGTAGGGCTTTTATAAAAATAAAATGGTTTGGTTAATGTAAAAATGTTTTGCTGAAATGCGAAAATTTAGGTAACTTGTTAAGTTTTTCGCGAAGCAAAACGCAAAGAAAGACGTGCGCACGTTTGGGCGAAATTTATCATGAAATTTTGTTAAGTTTACCAGAAGAATTTGGCTTTAAAAAAGAGTTTGAAAAGATAAATCTCATCATGATTTGGTTGTAAAAACTTAACTAAGATGATGTTTATAAAACTCAGTTTGCCAATTTGTTTGAAATCTTTGTAAGAGGGCAAAATCAAAATGGCGAAAATGGTTAAAATTTACTATTTTCTAGGCAAAATACCGCTAAAATGGGTACTGAAAAAATAGACGAAATTTTAAGAAATAAAGGAGAAAAAATGCAAAGTATGAAAGAGATAATGCAAAATCGCTACTCTTGTAGAAATTTTAAAGATGAAAAAATAGCCGATGAAGTCGTGCGTGAGATTATAAATTTAACTCGTTTAACTCCAAGTTCGCAGGCTTTAGAGCCATGGAAATTTGTAGTTGTAAGTGGCGAGTTGTTAAAAGAGTTAGGAAGTATTTGCAACAACCAACCCCAAGTTAGCGGGTGTTCTCACGCTGTGATTATACTTGCAAGGACGGATTTGCAAAGTAAAGATGAGTATCTAACTCGCATTATAACTTCAAAGAAAAAAGATGAGCAAAAAACGCAAAAATACATAAAAAATGTAGCCTTGAAAACAGATTTGCTAAGTCAAGCCGAGCTAAAACAATACGCGAGTTTGCAGTGCTACATGGCGCTTGCAAATTTAGTTAATATTGCTGAGTCTTTTGATGTAAAAAGCTGCATTATCGGTGCGTTTGATTATGAAAAGTTGGTTAAATTTGTAAATTTAAAAGAGCAGTTTAAGCCTTGTATCGTCGTGGCACTTGGACTAAGTGATGATGTACCAACTCCTAAAATCAGGCAATCGCTTGAAGATATTTTGGTATGGAAAAGGTAGAATGCCCAAATTTGCTTTCGCGCTTTAAAGGTTAATTTAGCGATAAAATTTAGATATTTATAGGCTTTGATTTGAAGTGATTTTGCTAAATTTGTCATAGATAAAAGCATTGAATCTACTTATATAGTCATTTGGCTTTATAGTGTAAAAAAGTAATTATTTTGCCATTTTATAGCGGTGTTTTACAAAGTGGCGGTAATCAACGCATAAGCCATATACAAAAGACAGGAAAAATATAAATGAAAGTAGAATTTGGTGATTTTAATATAACTGATTGTATCTGCAACGAGAAATTTATAAAAGAGTATTTAAACAAAGCTTTAGCGGCTGGAGATTTAGAAGAGTTTAAACAAGCGTTGTTGTCATCGCTAAAAGCCAAAATATAGATGATGTGGCTAAAAAAGCAAATTTAAACAAAGATAGCTTTTACAAGATGTTTAAGCCAAACTCAAAACCGAGATTTGAAAGCATACTTAAGGTTATAAGGGCTTTGGGTATGAATTTTGGTTGCAACTAAACATTATAAAACGCGAAAATTACTAAAATAAAATGCCAAAAACAAAGATAAAATCCTTAAATAAAGCTTGTGAGATTTGCTGCTAAATTTAACGCCAGATTAGAAGGCATAATATTAAATTTGCCATTCAAGCCACTTATAACGCCGGCGATGAGTGGTTTTGGTGTGTAAATTAAGCGCTTCAATAACTAGAAAATTTGGTGCGAAAGCGCGATTTGAGCTACAAAATTTAGGTTGTATTTGCTTTCGCGACTAACATAACTTTTAAATAAATTTATAAAGTAGTTTAACAAAATAGAAAAATAAGTGCTAAAAACAAAAGCAGTTTTATAAAAATTTTATAACTTTGTAGAAAATTACACTAAATTTAGCTTATATTAAAATATGCTTATTTAAACACAATTCACACTCGAACGTTAAATTTAAAATATTTAGCGGATTTGGCATTGCGCGTAGTGAAAATTATGAAGTAGTAAAATAATAAATTTAGTTTAAAACTTTTATGTGTCAAATTTTGTCATATAAAATATAAAAATATATTTAAATAAATAATGTCTGAATAAAAATAAGCATTGCAAATTTAGTAGTATTTTAAAAATTTCTAGCCACAGAAAGCCATCCAAATTTGGTTATTTATGAGCTTTTTACCTCTAAATTTTGCACTAAAGTTGGCTCGTCTTCCATAACTCGAAGTTTTTTGCTTGATTTGATTTTAGCATCATCTTTAAAGGCGGCGCGAACTTTATCCATACCAGTATAAAAGTCCTTCATCAAAACTACGCAAATATAGCTTCCAAACTCAGTTGGCTTAATACGCCCATCTTCTTCATAAATCGCATTGACAAGGCGAAGCAAGCTTATCTCCATAAACAGCTCTTTTTTCAGATTTGCATTATTTGCTTTGTTAAATTTAGCGATATCGACTGCCCCATCAAAAAGTTCGGTTAAAAAGATATATTTAAGTCTTTCGTTTCGTGTGAAATCACAAGTCGCGATAACTGGGCTTTTTCGCGCGTTTATGCGACTGCCATATTCTTCTAAGTTAAAAGCATTTATCAAAAGCCTTCCATCTAAAAAGCTAAACGCACCACTTCCGATACCGACATATTCGTGGTTTGAGCCGACATATTCATCGACTAAATTTGACTTTTGTTTTGAAAACGCCCAAGCGTTGTTTGCGTTGTATGTTTTAAACTCATCTCGCAAGATGGCATAAAACTCTTGCTCGTTGTTTTGGCTGCTTACGCCAAGACTTTTTGCGATAGCATCGCGCGTAAGAGGGGATTTCATAAGCGGATAAAATGTAATTTGTTCAGGAGAGAGGCTTTTGGCTAAATTTATATCAGTTACTAGCTGCTCTTTTGTCTGAAATGGAAAGTTAAAAATCAAATCAAGGCTCGTAGTTGGCAAAATTCCAATCGCACTTGAAAGCTTTTCTACTAGCTGTTTTTGCGAACCAAATTTATCATATCTTGCAACTTTTCGCAAAATTTCATCATCAAAGCTTTGAACGCCAACGCTTATTCTGTCGATATATCCTTTAAAAAGGGAGAGTTTTTGAGGCGTGATGTGGTTTGGATCGGTTTCGCATGAAATGTCTGTTATGCTAAATAACTTTTTAGCAAGTTCTAAGGTTTTTAAAAGTTCATCTTCATCTATCAAAGTTGTGCCGCCACCCACATACATCGAAGAAAAGTCATAACCAGCTTCTTTTATCTGGCACATCTCTTCTCTTAAGTTTACGAAGTATTTTTTGCAAGCATCTTCGTTATAGTGGTATTTGTGAAACGAGCAGTAAGGACAAAACACATGGCAAAATGGCACATGAGCATAGAGCATATACTTTTTGTTTTTATCTGGAATTTTGTCTATATTTTTATCTATAATGTCGATATTTAGACTTTTATATAGCGAATTTTCCATCTTGTTATGCGCGTAACTGAGTGCGAAATTTTGCGCTAAATTTTGAAAGTATTGCATATCCTTAAAACCTTTTTATGAAAAAAAACTAAAATAATCTGCTAAGTTTAGCATAACATCATTAAATTTAGTTGAAGCAAAAGCTATTTTAGATTTCTAAAACTGATAGGAAGTTCCAAATTTAGCTCCTTAACTAGCTTAATCACACTTTGCAAATCATCAATTGATTTAGAGGTGACTCGCACCTCTTCGCCACGAATTTGGGCATTGACTTTTATCTTGCTATCTTTTATCGCTTTTGTGATTTTTTTGGCATTATCGCTATCAAGTGTGTCGTTAAGCTTAAGAGTGGCTTTTACGTTAGAACCGCTTGCGCTTTCGCGTTTAAGTTCACTTATCGCATTTGCTGGAATTTCGCGTTTGATAAGTTTAGATATAACTATATCTTTCATAGCATCGATTTTGTTGTCACTTGTGCTTAAAAGGGTTATGGTTTTTTCCTTTTCATTTAGTGAAATCTCAGCACTTAAACCTTTAAAATCATACCTTGCCGCAACCTCTTTTTTAGATGTTTCAAGAGCGTTTTTTACCTCCATCATATCGACACTTGCGCTTATATCAAAGCTATGCTCACTTGCCATTTATAAACTCCTCTATGTTTTTTACAACCATTTTTATAAGCGTTTGTCTTGCCTCTTTGCTAGCCCATGCAACGTGTGGTGTTAGGATTAAATTTTGTCTGTTTTTAACAGTTAAAAATGGGTGATTTGCTATCATCGGCTCTTTTTCTAGCACGTCAATAACCGCTTTTATACCACGCTCATCAATAGCGTTTGCAAGTGCAGTTTCATCGACTATACCACCGCGACCAAAATTCATCAAAATAGTGCTAGATTTTAGTTTATCAAGCTGTGGTTTGGCGATTAAATTTTTAGTATTTTCATTAAGTGGAGCGTGGATTGAGATGATATCGCACTGTGTTAAAAGCTCATCTAAACTAACGCTTTTAAACTCGTTGTTATTATTTTTCCCACTTGTTGAGTAGTAAACCACATCACAACCAAAGGCTTTAGCGATATTTGCCACGCTTTTTCCTATCGTGCCAAGTCCAATGATACCAAATTTTTTACCGTTTAATTCAGTGATAACTCTATCTAAATTTGTAAAAATCTCACTTTTTACCCACTCGCCGCTACTAACATATGAAGTGTAATACTCCATGTTGTTAGCTAACATCAAAAGTCCAGCAAAGGCTTGTTGTGCTACACTGTTAGTAGAGTAGCCAGCGACATTTTTAACTGGAATACCCCTTTTTTTGGCAGCTTCTACATCGATGTTGTTAACTCCGGTTGCACTAACACAGATGAGTTTTAAGTTAGTGTTAGCCATAACATCATCTGTTATTAAAACCTTGTTAGAGATAACGACATCGGCATCTTTTAACCTTTCTATTGTTTGGTTAGCGGCTGTTTTTGGATAGCTAACAAACTCTCCAAATTTAGCAAATTCGTTTAAATCCGCATCAAATCCCAAAGTATCTGCATCTAAGCATACTATTTTTATAGCTTTTTCTTTCATCGCTTTTTCCTTTTTTGTTAGTTTATAAATTTAGCGTATATAATGCGCTACAAATTTAGCAAAATTTCCTAAAATTTCGCCACCTTTTCTATATCCCAACGCGCAAGCTTCATAGGCGAAAAATACGCCAGCTTGGTAAGAGTTGCCAGCTTTGTCTTTGTTAAATTCATAAAATTCTTGATAAAGAAATTTGTTGTTTGCATACTCGCCATCTTCTTCTAAAATCTTTTTGCCATTTTCATCATAAATGGCTACGTTTGCGCCTTCTCGCCCTAAAAATGGCTTTTTAACCATCTTTTTGCCAATAAGCGGCTCATAAGAGCTTTCTAGTAAAAGTGGATGGTTTGGATATAAATCCCACAGCACTTTTAAAATGCCTTTGCTTTGAAAAAGTAGCGTGTAGGCTGGATTTAAGATGATAGCGCGCTGGTTTTGGATGATGTTTTTAAGTATCATAGCAAGCTCGCCCTCATCGACTGCGATTTGCTCCCACGGGATAAGCTTAAACCAAAATTCATAGTTTTCATCGTTATAAAAAATGCCATCTTCATCGCTAAAAACGACTTCATCGACATAAGCAAACTCAGTGTTAAAACCAGCTTCGTTTGCCGCAGCTTGTAAAAATCTAGTTGTGGTTTCATCTTCTTTGTTTCCTGCAATGGAGCTAAAGAGAATTTTCCAGCCATTATAGAGTTTTTCAAAATCTTGCGTTGAGTCATCAAGAGTTATAAGTCGTTTGAAATTTTCTACTAACGCGTCGAAAAGATCGTTGAACTGGCTGTTTTCATCCATGCCATTTTGTTTTAAAAGCGCCCATTGAACGATAGCGGTTTCAAAAACTGAAGTAGGGGTATCGGCATTAAACTCAATAAGTTTGATAGGTTTACCATCAACTCCGCCAGCTAAATCAAAACGTCCATAAAGGTGCCAATGCACATCATTTTCCCAGCTATCTTTTATCAAGTCTACTAAGTTAAATGGAATTCCAAGCTCGTGAAAAAGGTTGTTATCTATAACGTGTTGTGCGGCTGCTACAAACATATCATAAAGCTCGTTAGCAGCGTCATAGTAGGCTTTGGCATCATCTTGTGAAATTTCTAAAATCTCATCTGAGACATAGTTTGTTTTATCTGCATCTGTGTGCCACTCAAAGCCGATTTCTTCTAAATACTGCTTAGTTAATGGTGTTACTTTTTTTAAAAACATATCAACCACCAACCGAACTTGAGCCTGAACTCTTGCTTCCGCCACCAAAAAATCCGCCTTTTCCAGACTTCGAACCAGAGGCGTTTGTAGCTTTTGCTTGATTAAAGCTATTTACACTTCTTGAATAAGCTGATGGATTTTTATAAGCGTTTTGTCTTTGGCTTTGGTATGCTGGGTTGTTAAAAAGTTTGCTTCCTATCCAACTTCCTATTATAGCTCCAGCCGCACTTGCTAAAATAGCTTCTCCTAAGCCCATGCCACCACTTGAAATTTGAGCGTTTTCTTTGGTTAAATTTGATGTTCCAGCATCTATTTTAGCGCTTTCTTCCGCCATTAAAGCATCCATCTCTTCTTTACTTAAAACTTTCTCGCTTCCATCAAGTTTTCTTAAAACTATCCTTGTTTCCTTGCTAGGAAATTCCTCTAAAACCTTGTATTTGCCGGGTGCAGTCTCTTCTATAACGACAAAAGCGCCTGCTGCTTGGTTTTGCTCGATAGTTTGCCCGTTATTATTGTTTGAGCCACAACCTGCTAATCCACCAGCTAAAATAAGACCAAAACCACCAGCTAAGGTCTGTTTTGCTATCTTTTTAATCCTCTTCATTTTCATCCTCACTTAAAATATCTATATCTAAATTTCTGTTGACAAAAAGCATTCCGCCTATGATTTTTATATCTGGATTTTCATAAGCATTTTTTACAAGAGTTTTTTTAATAATTTTTCTTTTTTTCTTTTTTACATATAAACTATCTAAAAATTCTTTCAAACTAACAAAATTTTCATCACTACTAACAGAACTAACATCGATAGCTTTAGCTTCGATTTGATCTGTTCTTGCAAGAAGCGGCTTTTCAAGCAGAGTTAAAAAATACTGAAGCTTCTCATCTCTTTCTTGATACATCGCTTTTATCTCATTTTTAGAAGAGATTAAAATATCCTCTTTCTCTCTAAAGAGCTTCTCTTTGTCTTCTTGAAGGCTTTTATTTTTTAGTTTTAGGTATTCGATTTCGTTGATTAGGTATTTGACAAATTCGCCCTTGTTGTTATCTTTTAAGCTAGATAATGCGGTTTGCTTAGGCTGAGGTTTGAAAGTAGTGTTGTCTTTTTCATCTTCTAAGATGACATATCTAATGCCATCTTCTTCAACGCTTTGGATAGTGTTTCTGCGAATTCTGTTATAAACAGCTTCTTTAGAAATTCCAAGTTTTGAAGCGGCGTCGGCAACGCATAATTTTTGCATATAACTAACCTCCAAATATTTGTGTTAGTTATTATACAAATTTAGTCTAAAAATATCATAAAATGGAGTTTAAGTAGTAAAAAACACTAACTAACAAGCTGTTAGTTAGTGTTTTCGGGCTAGAGTCTTGACTCGTAACGTCTAAGCATATATAGACGTTTAAGCATTTTTTTACGAGCTGAAATTTTCTGTTTTTTGCGAATTTCAGTGTTAGGTTCAAAAAATCTTCTAGCTCTAGATTCAGTTACGACTAGATTTCTATCAGTTTGTTTTTTAAACTTTCTGTATGCTTCGTCAAAAGACTCGTTTGGATGTACCTTAATTCCTGGCACGATCCTCACCACCTTTCATAAAAAATTTGAGATTTGATTATAGCTAAAAAAATATATAAATTCAAATTTAGCTAAAAGCACTAGAATTTACGCAAATTTAGGTTTTTTGTTATAGCGTTAAAATTTAAAACAGCAGAGAATTTTTGCTTTAAATTTAAGATTTTTCTTATATCAAATTTCATTTAAATTGATAATACTCTCAACTATAAAATAAAAATATATAAATTTAGAATATTTTAATATATTAATATTGGCACAATTAACATAAATTTAATTTTATAAGCGATATAATCATAATATAAAAATTTAAAATGAAACAAAAAAGTTTCTAAGGAGTTTATAATGTCTGAAAAAGCTTCTAATTGCACGACCTGTAGCCAGTCATATTCGCACAAAAGATATATAGTTTTTGCCTTAATAACGCTATTTGCGTTAATCGCTCCTTTTATCAGAATAGGCGGAAACCACCTGTTTTTGCTAAGTTTTGACAAACAGCAGCTTCATCTGTTTTTTACATCTTTTTCTACTCAAGAGCTTTTTTTGATGCCATTTGTTCTGATATTTGGCTTTTTGTTTATATTTTTTATTACGACTTTGGGTGGTAGAATTTGGTGTGGCTGGAGTTGTCCACAGACGATTATGAGGACTATTTATAGAGATTTAATCCAAACTAAACTTCTTGGAATTAGAAAAAATATAGCAAACAAACAGATAAAACCAAAAGGTAAATTTGCTTTAGAAGTGGTTGCGATGTTGATTTGGGCGGTTTTATCGCTAGTTATAGCTTCAAATTTAATATGGTTTTTTATCCCGCCTGAGGATTTTTTTAACTATATTCAAAATCCAAGCGAGCATCTATTTTTGATAGGACTGGTTCTTTGTTTTGCGATTTTTATATTTTTAGATGTTGTTTTTATAAAAGAAAATTTTTGTATTTATGTCTGCCCATACGCAAGAGTTCAGTCAGTTATGTTTGATAACGATACTGTTCAGGTTATCTATGATGAAAAACGTGGCGGTAAAATTTATGATGAACATCACGTTAAAATAGGCAAAAAACCTCTTGGAAAAGATGATGAATGTATCGGTTGTGAGGCTTGCGTGCATGTTTGCCCAACTCACATTGACATAAGACGCGGAATGCAACTTGAGTGCATAAACTGCTTGGAATGTTCTGATGCGTGTGCTAAAGTGATGGGTAAATTAGGCAAGAAATCACTCATAAACTGGACTAGTGAAAACGCTATAGAAAGTGGAAATAAAATCAAATTTGCAAGATTTAGAACCGTTGGTTATGTTGTTGTTCTTTTGATAGTTGCGATAGCTTTAGCCTTTATGACAACAAAAAAAGAGCATATGTTGCTTAATATAAACAGAGATTCTAGCCTTTATGAGATAAATTTAAATCATGAAAAAATGATGGTTGAAAATAGCTATATCTTTTTAATCGAAAATACTGATAACAAAAATCACGCATATTACTTTAATATAGATAATCCAGATATAAAAATCAAAAGACCAAAACAAGAAATCAAAGTTTCAAAAGGTGAAAAAAGAAAGCTTGTAGTTACTCTTTATACAGAAAAACAGCTTGCAAATAACGATAGAAAAGACACCATTTTACCGATAGTTATCACTGCATATGCTAAAGATGATAAAGAGAAAATTAATGTAAAACGAGATACAATTTTTGTCTATCAAAAAAGCACTGTTATAGAGCAAAAACGGATGCAACATTAAAAAAAGGAGCTAAATGCTACCAAAACCAAGTAGTAAAAAGGCGTTAGATAGATATGAAAAAATTTTATCGGCTGGACTTGAGCTTTTTTTAGAAAAAGGGTATCAAAACACAAGTTTAAGCGATCTTGTAGAAAAGAGCGGAGGTTCTCTTTCTACGATATATAAGTATTTCGAAAACAAAGAGGGACTTTTTAAGGCTATTATAACAAATGGCGTTTCAAAACTGAGCGCAAATATGGATAAAAAGATAAATTTAAATGCAAATTTAAGCTTAGAAGAGTTTTTATATGAATTTGCTGATTTTTATCTTTCTTCCATTTTTAGCAAAAAATCTTTGCTTTTTCACAAACTAATACTTAGCGAAGGCTTTAGAAAAGATGATGATAAGGAGTATATCGTTGGCAAACTTTTTTACGAAGAAGCGATACTTTCGGTAAATATTCGTTTGGTTAATTTTTTCAAAAAAAATGAGCAAATGAGCAAATTTTCAGACAAAGAGCTTAAAAATTTTGCGATGTTTTTTACATATATCATAAAAGAGCCATATTTTTTTGAATACATCCTTTTTGATAAAAAAATCGAGTGTAGTAAAAAAGATAAAAAAGAGCATATCCAAAGGTCGATTAGTATATTTTTAAATGGAATTTTAGGATAAATTAGGATAAAATTTGTTTGACAAATTAAAATTTTAAAGATATAATCTACATCTTGTTTGTAATCACAATTACAAAATACTTTTAAAATTTTAAACTATAGAGGAAATTTACTAGATGAAGCAATTTAAAAAAATGTTAATTTTTGCGTCTTGTTTGCTGTTTATAACAGGATGTAATATGCCATGGAGCAAAAATGATAGTAGCTCTAACAAAGCAGCAACCCAAATGCCACCGGCTAAAGTTGGAGTATTTGAAGCTAAAAAAGAGAATGTGCCAGTAAGCTTTTCATACCCTGCTCAAGTTGTAAGCAACCAAGATGTAAATGTGGTTGCTAAGGTTTCTGGAACGCTTTTAAAACAGTATTTTAAATCAGGAGATATGGTAAAAACTGGAGATAAACTTTTTTTAATCGATCCAGATAAATATCAAGCAGTAGCAGAGATCGCAGCTGCAAATTTAGCTCTATCAAATGCAAATTTAGACAAAGCTAGACTTGATTTTAACAGAGCCAAAAAGCTAAAAGCATCAAATTCAATTAGCCAACAAGAATATGACAACGCAGTAGCAAGCTTTAAATCAGCCCAAGCTCAAATCAAATCAGCCCAAGCTTCTTTAAATAATGCAAATATTGATCTAAACTACACAGTTGTAACAGCGCCATTTGATGGAGTTTTAGGAGATAACTTGCAAGATGTTGGAGCTTACGTTAGTATGCAAAACCCAAATTTAGTTCGACTAACAAAACTTAACCCGATCTATGCAAAATTTGCTATTGCCGATGTTGATGCGTTAAATATCAATCAAAAAACTCAAGATAAAGAGTGGGTGCAAAAAAACGCATTAGCTACGCTAAAAGTTGGCAATAGCGAGTATAATGGAACAGTAACTTTTATAGATAAAGTGATAAATGACAAAACCGGCTCAGTCGATGCTAAGGCTGAATTTAGTAACGAAAATAGCGAGCTTATGCCAGGAAATTTCGCAACCGTTACGATGAATGGACTTTATCAAAAAGATGGATTTAAGATACCGCAAATCGCGATTATGCAGGATTTAACAAGCCCATTTGTCTATATCATAAAAGATTCAAAAGTAACAAAAGCGCCGATTACTATCGTCTATCAAGATAGCGAGTTTGCTGTTGTTTCAAAAGGCTTAAATCAAGGCGATAAAATCATCATAGATAATTTCAAAAAAATAAGGCTTGGCGCTCCAGTCGTTGAGGCAGGAAAATAATGTTTGCTAAATTTTTTATACACAGACCTGTTTTTGCTTCGGTTATATCGATTATAATCGTAATAGCGGGTATGATTTCTATGAGGGTTTTGCCTGTTGAAGAGTATCCACAGCTTACGCCTCCTCAAATTTCAGTTAGTGCATCATATAGTGGCGCAGATGCTCAAACTATAGCTGATACGGTTTCAACTCCGCTTGAAGATGCGATTAATGGTGTTGAAAATATGATATATATGAAATCCACCTCTAGTTCATCTGGCGAGATGAGTTTGAGCGTGTATTTTAAAATAGGAACAGATCCGCAAGAAGCACTTGTAAATGTCAATAACCGTATTAGAGCAGCCGAAGCACTTTTGCCAGAAGAGGTTAAAAGAATCGGTGTAAACGCGCATGAGAGAAGTTCAAATATCCTTGAGGTTATCAGCTTTTACGACCCAGGCAATAGTATGAATATAGTTGATTTAAACAACTATGTATCTATAAATATCCTTGATGAACTAAAAAGAGTTCCAGGCGTTGGCGAGGCGGTTTTGATAGGAAACAAAGACTACTCTATGCGAATTTGGATAAAGCCAGACTTACTTAGACAGTATAATATGACAATAACAGAAGTCATAGCTGCTATTAGAGAGCAAAACAGCCAGTATGCAGCCGGTAAGATAGGCGAACAGCCTATGAAAACAAACAACCCTTATGTATATGCTATAAAGCCAGAGGGGCGTTTAAGCAGTGTTAAAGAGTTTGAAAATATCATCTTAAGAAGTGATGATAGAGGCTCAATGCTTAAGCTCAAAGATGTCGCTGATATAAGCCTTGATGCTGAAAATTACGTTTTTGATGGATACTTAAACGGGACTCCTATGGCGCCAGTTTTAATCATGACGCAAAACGACGCAAACGCTCTTGCAACCGCTAAAGCAGTTAGCCAAAAGATAGAAGAGCTTTCTAAAAAATTCCCAGGCACGCTAACATATGAAGTATCATATGATACTACAACTTTCGTTCAAGTTTCCATAGCTGAGGTTGTTAAAACCTTTGTTGAAGCGATGATACTTGTCATGATAGTTATGTATCTATTTTTAGGAAATTTAAGAGCGACAATCATACCTATGCTTGCAGTTCCTGTTTCTATCTTAGGAACTTTTGCTGGACTTTTGATAATGGGCTTTTCGATAAATTTAATCACGCTCTTTGCCCTGATTTTAGCCATTGGAATTGTCGTTGATGATGCGATTATCGTTATAGAAAACGTTGAGCGTATCTTAGAAGAAGAGCCAGAACTTAGCGTAAAAGAGGCGACAGATAAGGCGATGGGAGAAATTTTTGCTCCGATTGTTTCTATTGTTTTGGTTTTAAGTGCGGTTTTTATACCGGTTTCATTTATGGAAGGCTTTGTTGGGATTATCCAAAAGCAGTTTGCGCTGACTATCGTTGTTTCAGTTGTGCTTTCTGGACTTGTGGCATTGACGCTAACTCCCGCACTTTGTGGAGTTTTGTTGCAAAAGAAAAGAGAAAAACCATTTAAATTTATACAAAAATTTAATGAGTTTTTTGACTGGAGTACGAGCATTTTCTCAGCTGGAGTAGCAAAGGTTTTAAGGCATATTATACCATCTTTATTTATCGTTGCTATTATGATTTTTTCTATTTATGGGTTGATGAAAGTGATTCCTAGCGGTCTAGTTCCAAACGAAGACAAGGGCGCTGTTATGGTTATCAACCAGCTTCCGCCAGCTTCTACTATAGATAGAACATCAAAAGCAACTATAGATTTATATAACATAGCAGCAAAAGACAATACAATAGATCGTGGCACGATTATGGCTGGATATGATCTTTTGGCTGGAACTTTAAGAGAAAATGCATCTATTATGTTTATAGGTCTAACTCCTTGGGATGAGAGAAAAAGTGCTGATCAAAGCTCGTTCGCACTTGCTGATAAGTTAAATAAAGAGTATTTTTCAAACAGAGATGCGTTAAGCTTTGTTGTTAATCCGCCTCCGATAAATGGACTTTCTATGACTGGTGGTTTTGAACTTTTTGCACAAAACACAACCGGTAAAAGCTATAAAGAGATCGAAGAAGATATGCATAAAGTGGTAGTAGCTGCAAACCAAAGACCAGAGCTTCAGCTAGTTAGAACGACTCTTGATACGACTTTTCCGCAGTATGATTTAACGCTAAATCGTGAAAAAGTTAAGATGTATAATGTAAATATAGCTGATATTTTTGCAACTATAAATTCAACAATTGGTGGGTATTATGTAAATGACTTTAACCTTTTGGGAAAAACTTTTAAAGTAAAACTAAGAGCGGAGAGTGAATTTAGAAACTCACAAGAGGATTTTAGAAATATATTTGTAAGAAGCAACAACGGCGATATGATACCGCTGAATTCACTTGTTACGCTAACTAGATCTCTTGGTCCAGATAATGTCGATAGATTTAATGGTTTTCCAGCAGCAAAAGTACTTGGCGAGCCAAAACCGGGCTTTACTTCAGGAGAAGCGATTAAGGCTATTAGTGAAGTCTTTAACGAGCTTTATCCAAACGACTATGTTATAGGCTGGACAGGCTCTGCTTATCAAGAAGTTGCATCAAGTGGCACTGGAACTACTGCGTTTATCTTTGGGCTTGTTTTTGTTTATTTGATTTTAGCGGCTCAATATGAAAGATGGCTAATGCCAGCAGCGGTTTTAACGGCTGTTCCGTTTTCAGTGCTTGGCTCGTTAGTTGCTACTTGGGGAAGAGGCTTGGATAATGATATATATTTTCAAATCGGACTTTTACTCTTAATCGGACTTGCGGCTAAAAACGCCATTTTGATAGTGGAATTTGCTATGTCAGAACATATGGCTGGAAAAAGTATATTTGAATCAAGCATTAATGCTGCTAAGTTAAGATTCAGACCGATTGTTATGACATCTTTAGCATTTACGCTTGGAGTTTTTCCGATGATTATAAGTAGTGGTGCTGGAGCAGCAAGTAGGCATGCTCTAGGAACTGGAGTTGTTGGCGGTATGATAGCAGCTTCTACTATAGCGATATTTTTCGTGCCGTTGTTTTTCTACTTGCTTGAGAGTTTTAACGTGTGGTTAGATACTAAATTTGGTAAGAAAAAGATAGAAAAAGCTACAAACGCTAGCACACAAGGAGTAGCTGATGAGAGTAAATAAAAGAGTTTTAAGCGCAGTTTTGCTTGCTTTTGTTTTTGCGGGATGTTCTTTTAAACCAGCTACCCCGCTAAAAGATACAACATACAAAGCAACATATCAAACGACAAATTTAAATGATATGTGGTGGAAAGATTTTAACGATACAGCCTTAAATAAGCTAGTAAGCGATGGGTTAAGCTACAACTCTGATTTGGCTTTAGCACTTAATAACATCGAGTTAGCTAGAGTAAATTTAGGGCTTAGCAAGCTTGATTACTTGCCAAATGTTGGCTATCAAGGTAGCGCAACTAGAGCAAACAACACGCCTTTAGCACCTGATTTAAATTCGCAAGCAAGCTATAATATAGGGCTAAATTTAAACTATGAGCTTGATCTTTGGGGGCGAGTTAGAAATGGTGTAGAGGCTAAAAAATCCATGTATATGGCTAGTAAATATGACTATAACGCAGCGCGTCTTAGTATCGCAAGCAGCATCGCTAGCACGTATTTTAGACTTTTGTTTTTAAAAGAACAAGAGGGCATTTTAAAAGATACTTTAGCAAGCTATGAAAATACACTTGAGTTTAGACAAAATCAGCTAAACGCTGGAGTTATCGGCTCGATAACTTATCATCAAGCCCAAGCTCAAGTTGATAGCGCAAAAAGCCAGCTTGTAAATGTTCAAAACCAACTATCAAGTACAAACACCGCATTAGCGATACTAACTGGCAAAAGCTATGATGAAATTTTATATAAAGATATACTAACTAACAAAAATAGTATATCTAACATCCCAGATGTGCCAAGTGGTGTGCCATCTGATTTGCTACTTCATAGAGCAGATGTTGCAAGCGCGCTAGAGAAACTAAAAGCGACAAATTTCTTAGTTGGAGTTGCTAGAGCAAACTACTTCCCAAAAATCTCTTTAACAGGGCTTTTTGGATATGCGAGTTTAGAGTTTGATAGGTTGATTACTCAAACTAGCAGTAACTGGAGCGCCGGAGGCTCGCTTGTTGGGCCTTTGCTTGACTTTGGAAGGACTGCTCGTGGCGTTGAGATAGCAAATCTAGAGCAAAACGCAAGCTTTATAAACTATGATAAAACTTTAAAAAATGCCTTTGGTGAAGTAAGAAACGCTCTTGTAAGCAGAGAAAATTCTATCACTAAACAAAATAGCATGAAAAATTTGGTTAATTCAAGCCAAAAAGTTTACGACCTAGCAAACCAACGATATAGCGCAGGATACAGCGATCATCTTGAGTTACTAGACGCGCAGCGCCAACTTCTAAGCTCAAAGCTTAGCCTTGCGTCGGCTGACTTTGATGTCGCAAATAGCGTGGTTGAGGTTTATAAAGCACTTGGCGGGGGATTTAACTTAGATGATAATGCTACAAAAGAGCTTATCAGCTCCGATAAAACCGTGCTTCCAACGACTTCGGTCTCTCCGTTTGCTGATTAAATTTAAGAGCTTTGGCTCTTAAATTTTTATATTTTCTCTATTTGTAAATTTTCATTTATATTTTAAATCAAAACTTATTTTTAGTTAAATTTATAAATTTAGTTAATAAAATTTGATATTTAAAATATAAAATTTTAAGATTTTTAAGATATAATCACAAAAATTTAAAAGGAGATAAGATGAAAAAAACTCTAATCATAGCTCTGTTTTTAGCCTTAAGTCTACATGCTGGCTCAAAAAGACCGATTTCAAATAGTCAAATTCCAAAAGATATCAAGGTTTATGTAGATAAAAATTTTCCAGACACAAAGATAGTTCAAGCCTTAAAAGATAAAAATAGTGGCGAAATTAAAATTATCTTAAAAAATGGTGTTAAGATAGATTTTGGAAGCGATAATCAAGTCGTAGATATATACGGAAGAGGTTATGGCGGTAAAAATTTAAGCCAAAATTTAGCTAAACTTCCTCAAACTGCAAAAGACTACGTTAAAAAAGAGTTTCCAAAGAGCGAGATTGTCGATATCGATATCGATGATAAGATAGAAGTAGAGCTAGATAATGGCATTGAAATAGACTTTGATAAAGATGGAAATATTTTAAAAGTAGATAGATAAATTTGATATTTTATAAAATTGTATTATAAAATATTGCTTTATATTAAAATAAGATATAAAAATCACTCTATAAACTTAAAAATTCTAGCGTTTTTTGCTGGAATTTTTATCTATATTAACTTTTTAAAAATTAAAAGAAATGAAAATTTAAACTCTAAATTCCATTTTTTAAAACTGCGTTATGAATATTTTAATCTTTTTTGTCATTGCTTATAAGCTGGATTTTAAATCAAAATTATTTTATACTAAACTTAAAAATTTGAATTCAGCAACCTTATAAAAATTTAGTAAATTTTATTAGTAATTAAATTTAAATATATAGTTTCTATATATGATATACCAATTTATATTTTTGCTTTAAATAAGTTTATAGCGCGTAGTAGGAAAATGGCAAAGACAATATATTTAAATGATAAAATTCACCACTTTTTACAACTAAAATTTATGAAACTTTCAAAAAAAGTAAAAATTTTAAATTAACTACTAAAATAAAACGGTTTTTATAATAATTTAAGCGATAAAACTTAAAAAATTTTAAAACATAGCCAATAGAATTAACATAACTCTTCAAAGTTAGAAAGTTATAGATAAAATAAGATAAAACTTAATAGCTTTTATATAAAGTTGCAGGAGAGGTTGGATGGCAAGTATATAAGAGATAAATTTTTGATATAAAAATCCTGTTTGATTTTTTAAAACATTGCAAGGTTGCTAGTAAATATAAATCTTTTTGAAAATTGCTCTTAAAAATCTTTATAAAATTCATAGTAGTAAAAATATAAGTAAAATTTAAAGAAATTTAACAATAAATTCAATCTAAAATAAAGATAAATTTACTTTTAAAATGACAAGTTTAAATTCTTAAATAAGAGATCATGATAAAATGAATTTAAGAAAAAGACTATAAATTTTTAACCATTTTAAAGTAAAAATTTTATAATATAAAATAATAATTTATTAGTTTTAATTTATTTAGAATAAATTAAATAGTCTACAAAAGACAAATTTATAATCAAAATATATAAATTTAGCCTGTATTTAAACTATCAAAACAGCCTAAATACAACAAAATTTCTTAAATAAATTTAGAGTTAAATTTTACATTTATAATAGTTTTTAGAATTTAAAAATGCTATAAAAATACTAAAATTATAAAATCGCGTGAGGTATTTTAATAAATTTAGTCAAATTAAAAAATAGAAAAGCTACAGCCAAAATATCAAATTTAAAAGTATAAAAATAAAAATATTAACGAGCTTTTAAGCTGTGATATCGCTCTTAAAATTTAAAAGATACTTATAGAAATATTAAAAATAAATAGCTAAGTAAATTTGATAAAATCCTAGATTTTGCAACCTAGGATTATCAGAGATAATTTAAATTATATAGGCATTACTCTTATGTTTTGGCTTAAATTTTCTTTTAAAACAGCCTCTATCGCAAAGAGCGTGCCACTAGCGCCACTTGCGCAACCACTACAAGCGCCAAGATATCTGATGTAGATGTCGATTTTCCCATCATCATCTTTTCTTATATCGATGATGTCAAGATTTCCGCCATCCATCGCAAGCATCGGGCGGATGTCTGTATCCATCAGCTGTTCGACTGCTTTAAACTGACCGATAGTATTTAACTCTTCAAAGCTCATATCAGCGCCCAAATCGCTTGTTTTTGCATTTGCTATCGCAGTTAGTTTTTCGCGCTCCATCTCAGCTCTAGTTTCAGCTAAGATATCTACTAGATAATACTCTCTTTTTTCATGTCCGCCAGGCTTAATGCAGCTTTTACAAAACGCACCGGCTTTTGTGTATTGAGTTATCTCTTCGACTGTTTTTAAGTCATTCAAGCGGATAACTTCTTTTATCGTTCCAAGGCTTACTCTTGCGCATTCGCACACGATAATCTCATCTTCAAAATGCTCTGGATCTATGCCTTTATACTGAGCTGCTGCAGCTTTTATAACATCATATGCCATAACCGAGCAGTGCATTTTCTGTGGTGGGACAGCTGGAGTTTCGGGGTTGTCACGCATAGCTTTTTCAACATCGATATTTGTTATCTTAACAGCTTCATCAACAGTTTTTCCGATACAAAGTTCAGCCATAGTATCGCTACTTGCGATTGCGGTGCCGCAACCAAAACTTCTAAATTTAGCATCTTTTATAATGTCTGTTTTTTCATCTACAGCCCAATACAACCTAACAGCATCGCCACAACTCTCAGCGCCAAAGTCAGCTATGATAAGCTTACAGCCTTTTTCTTTTGCCTCTTCTTCGGTTATCTCGCCCATAAATTTTGGGTTGTTCATTCTATCTTGAACTTTTTGTGAATACTCATCCCAAATTGAGCCACCGATTAATGTATTTTTTGCCATTTTTTATCCTTTTTTTATAATCCACTCTTATGCCACTGTGGTGCATAAGCAAAAGTGCTAGAAATCGCTCTTAGTCTTTGAGTTGCTTTTTTGATATGTTCAATTGCGTAATCAATCTCTTCTTCGGTATTAAATCTAGAAAGAGATAGTCTAAGCGCGGTATGAGCAAGCTCTTTATCGGCGCCGATTGCTTCCATAATCGGGTTGCTTTCTAGCGTTTCAGACGCACAAGCTGAACCAGTCGAAGCTGCGATTCCTGCTTTGTTTAAATCCCATAGCATAGCCTCACCCTCAACGCCTTTTATCGAAGCTAAAATCGTGTTTGGAACTCTATGTTCTCGTTTCCCAACGACTGTAACATCTGGAATCTCTAAAAGTGCATCTTCAAGCTTATCACGAAGTCTTTTTACATGGATATTTTCAAAATCTATAAATTTATTAGCGATTTCTAAAGCCTCGCCCATAGCAACGATGTAAGGAACGTTTAGCGTGCCACTTCTTCTACCGCCCATATGCTCGCCTCCGTGAAGCAAGCTTGTAAGTTTTTGGCTATTTTTTATAAAAAGTCCGCCAATTCCCTTTGGTCCATGAAATTTATGTGCTGAAAAACTCATAAAATCTACGCCAGCATCTTTAACATCTACCTTTATCTTGCCAACTGCTTGAACGCCATCTGTATGGAACAAAACGCCTCTTTCGTGAGCGATTTGAACTAACTCTTTTATAGGGAAAATCGCGCCAGTTTCGTTATTTGCCCACATGATGCTAACAAGAGCGGTTTTATCATCTATGGCATTTCTTAAATCATCTGGATTGATTAAGCCTTCGCTATTTACATCGAGTTTTGTTATTCGAACGCCAAGACTTTCTAAAAAGCTACAGGTAGCACCGATTGCTGGATGCTCAACTGAAGTTGTGATAATGTGGTCTTTTTCGCCAGTAACGATTTTATCAAAATAAATGCCTTTTAAAACCCAGTTGTTACTCTCCGTAGCACACGATGTAACGATGATATCGTCCATATCATCAGCACCAATTCCAGCATATAGTTGATCCATCGCCTTGCGAAGTGCTGGATGAGTTTCGCTTCCAAAGTCGTGCAGCGAGTTTGGGTTGCCATATTTTTCGCAAAAATATGGTAGCATAAGCTCGTAAGCTTGCGGGTCTACCATAGTCGTTGCGTTGTTGTCTAAATAAACTCTTTTCATTCTTTAGTTTTTCCTCTTTTTTAATTAGGATAATTTTTATCTCTTTTGGAATAATACATCAAATAAGTTAAATTTTAGCTTTAAAATTTCTTAACAACTAAATTTAAAATCTCGAATCACGAGGCGAATTTATAAGCGAAAAAAACTCTTTTCTAGTCCTAGAATCCGATATAAAACTACCTCTTAAAGCCGAAGTTGTCGTGGTTGAGTTGATTTTTTCTACTCCTCTCATTTCCACACACATATGACGTGCTTGAAGCACAACGCCAACGCCTTTAGGCTTAATTACTTCTTGAATGGCTTGAGCGATTTGCTCAGTCATCTGCTCTTGAATTTGAAGACGACGAGCGAAGATATTTACCATACGAGGTATTTTAGAAAGCCCTACAACCTTGCCATTTGGGATATAAGCAACGTGCGCTCTACCGATGATGGGTAAAAGGTGATGTTCACAAAGGCTATAAAATTCTATATCTTTTATCAAAACCATCTCGTTGTTGCTACTTTCAAAAAGAGCATCATTTAGCACGATTTTTGGATCTTGAGAGTATCCGCTAGTCATAAACTCATACGCTTTAAAAACACGATTTGGAGTCTTTAAAAGTCCTTCGCGGTTTGGGTCTTCGCCTAAAAGTTCAAGCATATTTTTAACTGATTTTTCAAAATTTTCTTGTTTTAAGTCTTTATCCATATTTATTTCCTATTAAGTTTTAACTTGACATTTTACACTAAATTCTCTTTTAAGGTTATAAATTTTTTAAATTTATATGAAAAATAAGGTAAATTTTGGTATATTATCAGACAATTTTTCAAAAAATGTAAAGGAATATAATGGAAGTTACTTCAAAACTTGTAAATTCAGCTAATGCGATCGCAGAAGCAAAGATTGATGCAAAAAGCATAGAAGAAAGAGTAAATAAATTAGCGCAAAAAGCTGCAAAGCAGGTTAAGGTTGATGGTTTTAGACAGGGTAAAGTTCCTGTAGCTGTAGTTTTAAAAAGATATGGAAAAGAGCTTGAGGGCGATGCAAAACAAGAGCTTTTTAAAGAGGCAATTGATAAAGCGCTAAATGAGTTAGGCAAAAAACCAGATGAGCTTTTAGGAGATCCAGGTTTTTCTAAATTTGAAGAGAACGAGAACGGAATCGATGCCGAGCTAGAGCTATCTTTTAAACCTACAATCGATGTTAGCGGATATGAAGAAGCCATTAGCGAGTATGCAACTCCAAGAGTTACGAAAAAAGAGATTGAAGCTAAGATTGAAGAATTCTTAACTATGATAGCTCCGCTTGAAAAGATAGAAAAAGATGTTTTAGAAAAAGGTGATTTTGCCAAATTTGACTTTGAGGGCTTTGTTGATGGTGTTGCCTTTGAAGGTGGCAAAGCAGAAGGTTTTGTGCTAGAAATCGGCTCAAATCAATTTATCCCAGGCTTTGAAGATGGAATGGTTGGCTTAAAAGTTGGCGAGGAAAAAGATATAAATGTTAAATTCCCAGCAGAGTATCAAGCACCAAATTTAGCTGGAAAAGACGCTATTTTTAAAGTCAAACTTCATGAAATTCAAGGCAAAGTCGTAGCAAAAGAGCTAGATGATGAAACTATTAAAAAGATGATGCCAGGCGAAGAAGATGCAAGCAAAGAAAAACTTGAAGAGAGATTAAAAACTCAAATCAGAGAAGATAAATTCCAAAAACTACTAAACGAAGAGTTAAAACCTAAATTTGTAGATGCAGTAGTCGAAAAGATAAATTTTGACCTTCCAAAGTCAATTGTAGAGCAAGAGATAGACTTTCAGTTTAGAAACGCATGGAATGGTTTTAGTGCCGAAGATATGGCTAAATTTAGAGAAGACAAAGATGCGCTAACAGCTAAAAGAGAGAGCTATAGAGCCGATGCTGAGAAAAGCGTAAAATTAACATTTATCGTTGATGAGTTAGCAAAGGTTAGAAATGTTGTAGTAAGCGATCAAGAGGTTGTTCAAGCGATTTACTTTGAAGCTTATAGATATGGCGTAGATCCAAAAGCTCATCTTGAAGACTATAGAAACAGAGGCGTTTTACCAGCTGTTAAAATGGCGCTTATAGAAGAGAAGCTATTTAACGATTTATTTAGCAAAAATAAAAAAGAAGAAAAAGGCGAGTAATGAGCTTTTACATACCCTATGTGGTTGAAAAATCTAGTCGGGGCGAGAGAAGTTATGATATCTACTCTCGTCTTTTAAAAGATCGCATTATCATGTTAAGTGGCGAGATAAATGATGATGTGGCAAGCGCGATTGTGGCGCAACTTCTGTTTTTAGAAGCAGAAGATCCAGATAAAGATATCTATCTTTA
The DNA here is from genome assembly GCF_013201685.1 of Campylobacter geochelonis. Lineage (NCBI taxonomy): Bacteria > Pseudomonadati > Campylobacterota > Epsilonproteobacteria > Campylobacterales > Campylobacteraceae > Campylobacter > Campylobacter geochelonis. Next base: position 190,951 of record NZ_CP053844.1, read on the forward strand.
TATAAACAGCCCAGGTGGCGTGGTAACGAGTGGATTTAGCATTTATGATACGATGAATTATATAAAACCAGATGTTAGCACGATTTGTATCGGACAAGCTGCTTCTATGGGTGCGTTTTTACTAAGTTGTGGTGAAAAAGGCAAAAGATATGCTTTGCCAAATGCTAGGATTATGATACACCAACCACTTGGCGGAGCGCAAGGTCAAGCAACTGAGATAGAAATTCAAGCAAAAGAAATTTTGCGTATCAAAGAGTCTTTGAATAAAATTTTAGCTAAAAACACTGGTCAAAAAGTAGCAAAAATAGAAAAAGACACAGATAGAGACTTTTTTATGAGTGCCGATGAAGCGATGAAATACGGACTTATCGACAAAGTTTTAGAAAAGAGCTTTAAGTAATGGTCTTAGAAGTTTTAACATATCCAAACAAGAAGCTTTTTGAAACTTCAAAAGAAGTTGTGGAATTTAATAAAGAGCTTCATAGCTTTTTAGATGATATGTATGAGACAATGATAGCTAAAAAGGGTATCGGACTAGCCGCCATTCAAGTTGGTAAGCCAGTTCGAGCTCTTATAATAAATTTAGTAAATGATGAAGAAGTTCAAGATAAAGCCGACTTGCTTGAGATAATAAATCCTAAAATAACGCACAAAGATGGCGAGATAATCTATCAAGAAGGTTGCTTGTCTGTGCCTGAGTTTTACGAAGATGTAACAAGAGCAAAAGATATCAAACTAGAGTATCAAGATCGCTTTGGCGAAGCTAAAACGCTTGATGCTAGCGAGCTTTTAGCAGTTTGTATCCAGCACGAGATGGATCATTTAAACGGACATCTTTTCATAGAGAAAATCGGCTATAGCAAACGCAAAAAATTCGACAAAGAGTATAAAAAAATAAAAAGAAAAATTTAATGAAGTCCTTAAACTGCGCCACTTTTACCGATGTTTTAAGAGTTGTGAGAGTGGAGTCGATTTTCATGAGAGGACTTCCTGGATTTAGTATAGTTGGACTTGCAAACACAACTATAAAAGAGAGTGAGAGTCGCGTAAAAGCGGCTCTTTTATCTTTAAATTTTAGCTTTCCACCACAAAAAATAGTTATAAATCTCTCGCCATCAGACTTGCCAAAAAGCGGAAGTCATTTTGATTTATCAATCGCTTTGTTAATCGCACTTCAAAAGCACGAATTTGATGAGAGTTTTTACGTATTTGCCGAGCTTGGACTTAATGGCGAGGCAAAAAGCACAAATTCGCTTTTTTCAATTTTGCTTTTTTTAAGCAACAAAGTTAAAAAAGCAAAAGTATTAGTGCCAAAAGATATCGCGTTAAAAGCGGCGATGATACCAAATTTTGAAGTTTATGCGATATCAAGTTTAGATGAAGCGATACGATTTTTTATAGATGAGGAATTTGCAAAAACTTGTTTAGTAAATGCAACTCATCCGCTTTTTGAAAAGACTATCGAAATAGGCGGTAAAAACTATGTTCCAAATTTTAACTTCGAACTTGATTTTAGCGATATAAAAGGTCAAGAAAGAGCCAAAAGAGCGTGTTTGATCGCAGCTTGTGGAATGCATAATATCATCTTTGAAGGAAGCCCAGGATGTGGCAAAAGTATGTGTGCTAAAAGGCTTCGCTACATTTTGCCACCACAAAGCGAGTCTGAAGTCATGCTAGCGGCTGCTTATGAGTCCTTAAATAACAAAAATGTCGATTTTAGCGCACTGCGTGCATTTCGTAGTCCACATCACACTTCAACAAGAAGTTCGATTTTTGGTGGCGGTTCGCACACGGCTCGTATCGGAGAGGTAGCACTAGCAAATGGCGGTGAGCTGTTTTTTGATGAGTTTCCGCACTTTGGTAAGCAAATTTTAGAAAGCCTTAGAGAGCCACTAGAAGATAACAAAATTCTTATCTCAAGGGTAAATTCAAAAACAGAGTATGAGACTAAATTTATATTTGTAGCTGCACTTAATCCTTGTCCGTGTGGAAATCTTTTTAGTAAAAATGGTAACTGCATATGCTCGCAAGTTCAGATAAATAGATACAAAAGTGCCATTTCTTTGCCTCTTCTTGATAGGATTGATATCTATGTGGCGATGGATGAGGTAAGACAAGATGACAAAAGCACGCTTTGTAGCAAAGATATGTATAATGATGTTTTAAGAGTTTTTACAACTCAAAAAGAGCGAGGACAAAGCGAGCTAAATGGCAAGCTAGAGGGCTCTGAGATTGAACGAATTTGTGTTTTAAGCGTGCAAGCAAAAGATGTGTTAAATCAAGCTATATCGCGTTTTAACCTCTCGCAACGAGGGATAAATAAAACGCTAAAAGTTGCTCGAACTATCGCTGATTTGGCTAACTCAGAAATGATAGAAAAAGCTCATATTTTAGAAAGTCTTAGTTTTAGAGTAAGAAGCGAGTAGAAGATTAAGCTAAATTAGCAAGATTGCAAAATGCGGTAAAATGGAGTAAAAATGCGTAATTTATATTTAAACACCAACGAACTAGATAAAAGATGTAGCGATGAGTTTGGGCTAAGTGAAGCTATTTTGATGGAAAATGCAGCCAGTGCAATCGAACTTGAGGTTAGAAAACTAACAAAAGGCGTGCGTGTGTTAGCGGTTTGTGGTAGTGGAAACAACGGCGCTGACGCAATTTGTGCGCTTAGAAAGTTAGCTGGAGACTATGAGTGTTATGCTTTGTTAGTTAGTAAAACACAAGGCGTGATGAGTAAATATCAATTAAGTGTGGCTAAAAAAGTTGGCGTAAATTTGATAGAAGATTTTGATGGTGATTTGGATAAATTAGGCGAGTTTGAGTGCATTATAGATGGCATTTTTGGAAGTGGGCTAAAACGGCAGATGAGTGATGAAATTTGTGCGTTGATAGATATGCTAAATGCTAAAAACGCTCTTAAAATCGCAGTTGATATCCCAAGCGGGATAAACCAGTTTGGTCAAATAAATCAAAATGCTTTTAAAGCTGATACTACACTTACGATGGGTGGGCTAAAACTAGGGCTTTTTTTAGATGAAGCAAAGGATTTTGTAGGCAAGATAAAGGTTGCGAATTTAGGTGTTAGTAGAGATAAATTTGAGAGAGGAAGCGATGTTAAACTTCTTGAAAAAAGCGATTTAAAACTACCATTTAGAAATAAAGCTAACACTAACAAAGGAGAGTTTGGACATACTTTTGTTATGGTTGGAGATATGAGTGGAGCAGCGCAGATAGCAGGACTTAGTGCCAGTGCGATAGGTTCGGGACTTGTTAGTTTGGTTAGTGATAAAGAAATTGCAAATTTAAGTCCGATCTTAATGTATAAAAGCTCTTTAAACAGTGCTAAAGTCGTAATCGCTGGATGTGGGCTAGGCGATAAAAAGCTAAATTTAGATGAACTAACAGATAAAATTTGTGTTATAGATGCGGATTTGTGCTATAAAAAAGAGGTTATAAAACTGCTCGCAAATAACGAAAATTTAGTTATCACACCGCACCCAAAAGAGTTTGCAAGTTTGCTAAATTTAACTAACATAGAAAATGTTAGTGTTAGTGATGTGCAAAAAAACCGCTTTGAGCTAGCCAAAATTTGGAGTCAGAAATTTAAAAATGTTCTTGTTTTAAAAGGTGCAAACACCATCATCGCACAAAATGGCAAGCTATATGTTATGAGCGAAGGCTCGCCAACTTTAGCAAAAGGTGGAAGTGGAGATGTGTTAGCTGGAGTTATCGCTGGGCTTTTAGCTCAAGGGTATAGCCCGCTTGAAGCTGCTATTAGCGGTACTTTGGCTCATGGTTTTGCTGGAGCTAAATTTAGTAAAAACTCATATGCACTAACGCCGTTTGATTTGATAGAGGAGATAAAATGTCTATAAAAAAATTTGCAATTTTGTTTAGTGGAAGTGGCTCAAACCTTGAAGCTATACTTCAAAAAGTTCATGGTAAAACTTTTGCTAACACAAAACTTGAATGCGTGCTAACAGTTTGTAACAAAAAAGATGCTTTTGGCATACAAAGGGCTCGTAAATTTGGGCTTGAAACTGTTATAATCGATAACAAAAATTTTACTAACAGAGAAGAATTTGACGCTGTTTTGGTTAGTGAGATTAAAAAATATGATGTTGATTTAGTAGTTCTGGCTGGATTTATGAGAATTTTAACTCCAGTTTTTACTCAAGAGATTGGGGCGATTAACCTGCATCCATCGATTTTGCCGCTTTTTAAAGGAGCTCATGCGATAGAAGAGAGTTTTAACAGCGATATGCAAGTTGGTGGCGTGAGTGTTCACTGGGTCAGTGCTGAGCTAGATGGTGGTAAAATTATTGCTCAACGCACATTTGAGCGAAGTAAAAATATGAGTTTTGAAGCGTGGGAAGATAAAATTCACGCTATAGAACATGAACTTTTACCAGAAACTGTGATAAATTTACTAACCAAATAAAATGGAAAATTTAACCAACGAAATAGTATCAACATTGCATTCATTTTCTGAAGAAAACTATCAGAAATTTAGTCAAAATCTTATACCAAATGCTAGCTGCTTAGGCGTTAGAACGCCTATTCTTAGGACTTTGGCACGCGAGTTTGTTAAAAACAGCTTAGATGAGATAGAAAAATTCGCACACACTTTTAAACCGCAATTTCATGAAGAGGCTGTATTTTTAGGATTTGTTATAAATTTGGCTAAATTTGAGCTAGAAAAGAAGCTAAATTTAAGCGAGGAATTTGTGCGTAGTATTTCAAACTGGGCGATTTGCGATTGTTTTGCGGTAAAAGTTAAATCTGATTTTAAAATTTGGCTTAACTTTTGCGAGCAGTTTGCTAACTCAAAACACGAGTTTGAAGCGAGATATTACTACGTAATGTTTTTAAAAAATTTTATAAATAAAGAGAATTTGCCTAAATTTTTTGATACGATTATGGCAAATAAAAACGAGGCGTATTATGTTAAAATGGCGATTGCATGGGCGCTTTGTGAGTGTTTTATAAAAGAGCGAGATTTAACTTATAGTTTTTTAACATCGCGTTTAAACGAGCCATTTATCCTTAAAAAATCTATTCAAAAAATTTGTGAAAGCTACCGAGTTAGCCAAGAAGACAAACTAGAGCTAAAGGGTTTGAAAAAGCAAATTTAAACACAACAAATGGTGAAAAATAAAATAAATTTACTATATTTGGCACTTTTAAATTTCGTTTGGTTGGCGGTTGCGCTTTAAAATCTAAAATTACTTTAATTGTTATGGTAAAAGTAAGTATTGAAAAATAGTAGATATAATTTAGATATAAAAAATTTATATCATATTAAAATAGCAAGCGAATTAATAGGTAAAGAAAGCTATAATACTAATATTAAAAAAATAGAAGGAGATACTAATGAAACAAACAGACGACATACCGATGCACGACGACTTGACTCCAGAGATGTGGGAAGAAGAGGAGAAATCCGTTCAGCTATTCATTCCAACTCCAAGCTTTATCAAGCACTGGAAAGAAAAGCAGATGAAATTAATGAAAGATACTCAAGACAAGAACGAGGAAAACAAAGAGTAACTACGGAGTCTGAGAACGTTCAGACTCAATCTTCACAATACACAGACAACTCTACATCTGCCTTAGTTGAAATATCTAATATAGATAAAGAACTACATTCTAAACTCGATGAAAACGATAAAGCAAAGGTTATAGACTTAAACGAAGTAACAACTACTAATAACTCTACTAATAAACTAGCAATAGCTAAGAGTAGTGAAGGTATTGAGATAGTTAAAAACTTAGTTAATAGTGGTATAAAAAGTGAAAATATCTACGGTAAGATGTTAAATATACTTACAAAGTTAGGTATGAGTATCGGTGGTGTAAGTACTAAGTTTAGTAAAAGAGCTAAAATTATGGCAGAGATGGTAGCTCAACTGCTAACTATGCTGATGATGCAAGATATGCTCATATACCAGTAAATGATGAGATAGTCCCTAATGAAGATACTGTAGCCTTTGCTAGTGTCAATGGTGGAGGAAAAGCAAGTCCTCAAGCGCTAGAGGATACTATAGATATGGCTAGTAAAGTTATAGAAGCTGGTGGAAGTGTCATCATGGATAATACAGACAGAGCTAACACATCTTATAACAAAAGTGGAGAAGGAGTAGTTCAACAAGCTTTAGAAAAGAAATATGGAAAACCTAGACTATCAAGCAAAGGTTATAATATCTTTTCTAAAAAAACTACTCCAAAAGATAAGAATGCTCCTAAAGGAGGAGTTAAAGTAGAAGAAAATGCTCCAGTTAAAACTAAACAAAACGTTAAACCTGTAGGTACTAAAGTTGAAAAGATAAATTTATCTATAGAAGCAATACCTAGTAATAGTGATGGAAGTGTAAATGATGTGTATGATTCTTTAAAAAGTGATTCTAGAGCTAAAGATACATATACAAAAGAATTTGTTAATGAAGTAATTAATTCAAACGAAGCTAAAGCCTTAGCTAGTGAATTAGGTCTTGATGTAAGTTTTAATGGTTATGGTAAAGGTCAATGGGTAGGAGATGATGGAGTCGTACAAAACAACCCTAACTTTGAAGTAAGTGTTAAAAATACTAAAGATAGTGAAAGTTTTGACGATAGAGTAAATGCTTATGCTAGTTACTTAGGTGGAATACTAAATCAAGATGGTATAGGTAAGAGTAAAGTTGTTCCTAATGCTAAATCTTCAGACAAGAATGCTGTAAAAGTAGTTTTCAACAACCCTGTAACTTATGAGGATTTAGAAAATATTAATAAAGCCATAGGAGATACCTTTGCTACAGAAGATGGGGAGATGGGGTATTATATAACCACTAGTGGAGATGGTAAAACAGTAAATGTTATAAGAGATAGTGGTAAAGATTATAGCAATTTTAATTATGAGTTAAGAGATTTGTTAAGAAATAGTAAGTATAATCTAGATATTAAAGAGTTAAGACAAACTAAAATAGATAGTGAGTTAATCTTTAAAGATACTTATAACAATAATATTCAAAAAGTTGAAAAAGGGGTAAAAGATGATACCAGACAACGTGATAGTCAGGAACGCAACGATAGAGGAAGAGGAAGAAGAGGAGAAATCCGTTCAGCTATTCATTCCAACTCCAAGCTTTATCAAGCACTGGAAAGAAAAGCAGATGAAATTAATGAAAGATACTCAAGACAAGAACGAGGAAAACAAAGAGTAACTATTGAGTCTGAGACTTCTTAAATTTAAAGATTGTGGCTTAAAATAATTACAAAATAGACAAATCGAAAATTCTCAAATTCAACACAAAATAATTAAATTTAAAACCGCTAGAAAGGTAATTTACCTACACTTATAAAGTATAAATTTATATAAATAAGCTAAATGCTGCGCTCTTTATTTTTATAAAATATATTTATATAATGCGCCGTAGTATAAATTTAAAATATTCTACCTGTAAATTTAAACAAAACACAAGGTGCTTATTTATACGATACTTAAAGAAAAATGTATAAATTTTTGGAAATTATTATTAAAATAAAGTGTAATTCACTAACCAAATCATCAACTTGAAGCGAAAAAACAAAATCAAAGTGTCAAATTAAATGCAGTTAAAAAGTAGATTAAAAATTATATATATAAAACGGTAAATTTAGCAAAACAGTTACTAAATTTACCATTAAATTTATAGCCGATTTAGACTTTATAAATCTTAGCTGGCAACGCCTGCCTTGCGCAAGTGCCTACATAAAAGTCGCCAAGAGTAAATTTGCCATTTCTTGTTGGATCAAGCAAACCTAGTTTGTTGTGATTTATCCCATCTTTGCTTGAACTTAACTCAAGTGATTTAACACCATCGATATAATGAGCTCGTGCGCCAAACTCATCGTGTCCATAGCCATGTTCGATTGAAATTTCGCCATTTACAACACCATTTGTTACAAATGCCACGCCAGTTTGCTCGCCATTTGGCGTTACGACTTTGACTAAATCGCCAGTTTTTATACTCTCTTTTTCGCCGATATCTTGTGCGATTCGGACATAGTTGTGCGGATGGATAGCTTTTAACTTTTCGATTATCGAAGTATAGTAGTGCTGGATGTTTGATTTGCGTGTGCTTAGCTTATACTTCCACTCTTTTGCTGGATAAATCTTTTCTATAGGAGTTGCATCGCTAAAAGTTTGAGGCATATATTTTGGAGTTCCACTCATAAATTCTCCAGTTATGGAGTGTTTGTGTGAGCCAAGTGGCTCATAGTAGATTGATGCTGCGGTTGCTGTAGAAAAAGGTTTAGCAATAACTTCATCTTGATAAGCAAATTTCATATCATCAAAACGACCTCCTCTTGATAGGACTTTGGCTACTTTTTTGATTTCATCTTTTTTAAGATATGGTTTGAGTTCGTTTAAGGCATTTTGGATAGGCGCAAGCTTTTCATCTTCTTTTGTTATATCGCTAACTCCATTGCCATCAAAGGCTAAATTTGCCAAAGACGCGGCGTAAAATTGCTCTTTTTTATTAAGTGGATAAATTTTGCCATCTTTATCTTTAAAGCCATTTTTTCCAAAACCAGCAAGTCCTAGCTCTTTAGCAACTTGTATGAAAAAATGCTCCACACAGATAAGCTCACCGTTTTTATCTCTATCTTGTCTAGCTTTTAGCGCTGGATAGCGGATAGTAGAAGCTTTGGTTAGTATGCCCCAATGATCGTTTGGCAATGCCCAGTTTTCTAAATTTACACCATCTGGAACTATGTAGTCGCTATAAGCGTTGGTTTCATTCATAAAAGCATCAATTGCTATAAAAAGTGGCAAATTTTTACTATCTTTTATCGCATTTACAACAGAGCTGTTTGCTCCTGCTTGATTGTAAACAACATTTGTCATATAGTTTATAAAGACTTTTGCTTTGTACGGATATCCAAATGCGCTTGAATTTAATGCTTCGTTGATTAAAGGCATTGAGAGTGGATACCAAGGTTGGGTTGCTGGATATGGGTTGAGTCCTGCTTTTACTTTGCGTTTAAATTCCGATGAATTTTCATAGTATGCGCCACTTCTTGATAAATTTATCCCACTTGCTTTTTTAGCACCTTCAAAACTAGCTAACTCATATCTTCCGCTTAAATAGTTATGAATCCCGCCTTGCGCCATAATCGAGCCACCTTTATAACCATAAGTTCCTAAAAGTGTATTTAAGATAAAAATCGAGTAAGTACTCATCGCAGCTTGAGTACTCATCATGCCGCCATGCACACTTGCGTTTACTTTCTTGCCATTTTTTGTGAAATTTTCCCCAAGCCAAACGATATCTTTTTGGCTCACGCCACAAATTTTACTATACTCTTTTAAGCTTTTTTCAAAAGCTGACTCTTTCAAGAGTTGCATAGAGCTTTTTACGCCGACTTCTTCGCCATTTAAATCTATCTTATCATCAAAAAATAGCTTTGCTGGTTCGTTTATAAGATGGCTTTGAATTTTGCCACTTTTAGAGCATACCAAAGCTTCTCCATCGACGCGGGCAAATTTGCCATAGTCTGGATGGTCTTTTTGTACGATAACTAGATGAGTTGCGTTTGAGTGATGGATTTCGCCTGATAGCTTGGCTTGTGCTAAATTTGGTTGTTCTAAGTAGTTTTTAGCATAACGTTCATTTTCTATAATCCACCTTATAATCGCCATACAAAGAGCTAAATCAGTCCCTGATTTTATAGGTATCCATCTGCCTTTTTTACTTGATGCGAATTTAACTGCGTTTGTGACACTTGGATCAATCACAGCATAAGAGTACTCATCGTTATCGCTTCTTGCATTTGATAACATTTTTGCTTGTCGTTGGAAGGGGTTTCCGCCATTTGATGGCGCTGTTCCCCAAAAGAGGTTAAATTTAGCATTTTCATAGTCTGGCTTTGCATGCATAAAGCCTTTCGTTCCAAAGGCGATTTTACCGCCGACTCTAAAACCACCACCGCAAATTCCGCCATGCGAGTAGTAATTTACAGTACCAAATGACTTTTTCATAAACCTATCGACTATATCAGAGCGCCCATCATAAAGATAATAACATAGCAGCTGGTTTCGTTTGCTTCCATACTCTGGGTTTTCTTTATCTATTAATTCATCGCTAAAAATAGCTCTGAGTCCATCTACATGTCCCTCGCCAAAGAGATTTCCGCCCTCAACAACTTCTTTTATAAGTTGCTCAAAGCTTATCTTTTGCCATTTTCCCTCTCCTCGTTTGCCAACTCGTTTAAGAGGCGATAGTATGCGGATGTTTGACTCTGCCATCTTTGAAAGAGAAGCTCCACGACTGCATACAGTTGAGCGAAGTTCTTGGTTTTGTGCTAAATTTGCATATGCAACGCTTAGTGGTGTGTCGTAGTCTTGGTGATGAAAATTTGCTAATGGGTGATATGGATTTCCAGCGCACCTTACGATTTTACCATTATCAAGCCTAACTCTAATCCCACATTTTGTCGTGCATCCATGACACATACTTAAAACAACATCTTGATTTGGTGTTTTAAATACTTTACCATTTACTATTTTAAATTCTGGTTCGTGTGGAGTCCCTTGTGCTTTATAGTCATCTTGTGGTTGCGTGGCTAATGCTGGTGAGGCAAGAGCGCCTAAAGCCACAGTTTTTATAAAATTTCTTCTTTTCATTGTCTTTCCTTTAAAAAACATAGAGCTCTTCACTCCAGTGAATCACTCTTTTATACTCTTGACTCTCTTCATTTTTGGCTAGAATTTGGCTGATTCCATGGTAAAAAACTTGTGGGTTTGTATCTTTTGGACTATAAAGCACCATAGTTTTATGTGTTTGTAAAAATTTACGAATTTGTGAGTTTTCATCGTGTAAATCTCCAACAATCCTGCTTGCACCAACACAGCTCTCAACGCAAGCTGGCAACAGCCCATCGCGAAGTCTATGATCGCACAATGTGCATTTATCAGCAGTTAAGTTCTCTTTGTTTAAAAATCTAGCGTGATATGGACAGGCTTCAACGCAAAGAGCGCAACTAATGCAAGCTTGGGTATCAACTTTGACTATGCCATTTTGTCTTTGATAGCTTGCACCAGTTGGGCAAACATCAATACAAGCTGGTTTTTGACAATGGTTGCAAAGGCGAGGAAGTGAAGCGATAACGCCATTGCCTTTATCGTCTTTAGCTTCATACTCTGAAACAATAGTTCTAAACTGTGCTATTGGAACGTCATTTTCCATGCTACAACTTGCCGTGCAAGACTGACATCCTACACATCTACTTAAGTCTACAACCATACCATATCTTGGGGTTTTGCTATTTGTAAAAACGTTTGGACTAGCTTGCAATGAAACGGTTGAGGCAAAAACTAAACCGCATTTTTTGATAAATTCGCGCCTTTTATCTTGCGAAATTTCTTGCATTTTTTCTCCTTTTTGTGGCGATATTTGATAAAATATAATTTATAACATTAAAACTTTATATAATTAGCGTAAAATTTGTGTAAATTTAAGTGTTATTATAAATGTGAAATAAGGGTGTAATGCAGAATAAATTTGATAAATTTCAAAATTTAGCTAAATTTAGGAAAATCCTTCCTAAATCAGCGTAAATTTAATCGGCGTGTCAAATGTCGTTTTCACGCTTGGTTTTGGAAATTTGTGTTTGGTTTTATGGATAAATTTGATAGCAGCTTCATCTAGTATCTCATGCCCACTCGAATCGGTTATCCTAACATCGCTAACTGCGCCATCTTTATCGATGATGAACGATACTTTTACCGTTCCTCGCTTTTTAGTGATTCTTGCTTTGTGCGGATAGTGCTTTTTAGCGTATGCTGCGATGATGGCTTGAATTTGAGCTCCTATGTTTTCTTTCTCGCTTGCACTTAAATTTTGTGTTGGAGTCGTGCTTGTCATAGCGCTTGATGCGATAGAGTTTGTGCTTGCACTTAGCGCGTTATTTCCGCCAGTTTTAGCGACATCATCTTTTTTAGTATCATCTTTTTTTTCTTTTTTCTTCTCTGTTTTTTTCTTTTTTGGCTTCTCTTTTTTTGGTTTTGGTTCTGGTTTTTTAACCACCTCTTCGACGATTTTATCTTCGATAATCGGTTTTTCAACTATCGGTTCTAGCGGTTTTTCTTCTACTAAAGGCTCTTCTTCTATAATCTCTTCTACGACGCTTTCTTGCGCTGGAGCAAGGTCTGATTGACCTCCACCTACGTTAAATACATCAAGAGAAATTCTTGTTAAATTTAAAGCCTGTGGTTTTGTGGTATTAAAATGTCCATAAAGTCCAGCCGCCAAAGCCCCATGAAGTGCTATACTAATCACTAGCCCTAAGGCTAAGCCATTATTCTCTAATTTGCGTTGCGATTGCGAAATTTTCATGCTTTTTCATCTTTAATGCATCTATGACCTTAACAAAACTCTCAAATTTAGCCTCTTTGTCGCTTCTTAAAACAACAAGAGTTTTTGCATCAAGTGCATTTATCTCTTTGTTAAAGTCCTCTTGGCTTACTAGTTTATCATTTAGATAAATTTGGCTTTGTTCGTCTATCACTATATTTAACGCATCTTTTGGCGCTTCTCTTATCCCGCTTTGGCTTTGTGGAAGTTCGACTGCGATTTTTCCTTGCGCTATAAAGGTTGAAATGCTAAGCACAATACAAAGCAAAACTAGCATAATGTCGATAAAAGGAACGACATTTAATCCATCTTTTTTAAGCTTTGAGCTTTTTTTCATGCTCTATCCTAAATTTAGCTAGTATAACTTCAACTTTTCTTGAAAATGCGTTATAAATCATTAGAGTTGGAATAGCCACTAAAAGCCCAGCTGCCGTAGCTTTAAGCGCTAGTGACATACCTATCATTATCGATTTTGCATCAACTCCGCCTCCAGCCATTCCCATATCATAAAAAGTTATCATAATGCCAGCTACAGTGCCTAAAAGCCCGATGTATGGGGCGTTTGAGTAGATGATGTAAAGAGTGGTTAAATTCTTTGTTAAAAGCACTTCAAGTTCCTCTTCGCTTTGATAATTTTCTATCTTAATTTTTGCGTAAAAGTATAGCCTTTCAATGGTGTAAACGACCACGATAAAGCTCATAAAACCCAAAATAATGATAATCAAACTCTCAACATTATCCCGTAAAAAATCCATTCTTAACCTTTGTTTAAATTTGCATCTATTTTAGAAAATGTATTTTCTAAAATAGATAAAAACTATCAAATTTCAAAAAAAGCAAAATTATAGCCAAAAACACGCTTTAAACAGATAATTTTGCTTAAAAATAAGCCCAAATTTGGGCTTATTTTAAAATTTATAACTTATACTAGCTCTTACGCTTCTGCCTGGTTCCCAGTCATTTGCCGAAGTTGCTCCAAAACTTCTTTGAGAGTGCGAATAATACGCTTTATCAAAAATGTTATAAACTCCTGCATTTAGCTCTAAACCTTTTAAGCTCCCACTTGGCATCCATGTAGCATACACATCATGAACTGCGTAAGCTGGCTTTTTATAACCTGATTTTTTATCTGTTTTTGAGTTAAAGAAAATCATATTATAGCCTATTAAAACATCAGCCGCGTCAATATAGTAATCAGCGTTAAATGTATATTTATCGCCACTATCGCTATATCCTAAAATTCCGCCATATATCGCTTGTCCTGCTTGTGCTGGAGTCGCTGTTTGCTCATATTTGGTTTTTGAGTGAGTATAGCTTGCTCCAAGACCTAAATTTCCAAACTGTCCTCTAGTGGCAAGTTCTACTCCATCGACTTTTGCAGAGCCTGCATTTACTCTTGTTGTGCCGCCAACTCCTGATGGAGATGCGTATTCGTTTATCAAGTTATCATAATCAGTGTAGAAGTATTTAGCTAAGAAATTTAGTGTATGACCAGCGCCAAATTCAGTGCTATATCTTGCGCCAACTTCATAAGCATCGCCAGTTTCAGGTTTTAAGGCATCTGATTTTTTATAAGTTTTAGCTGTGTTTTCGCTTAGTCTGATTGACTCTATCGGATCTGGACCGCGGAAAACTTTTGAGTAGCTACCAAAAAGTCCAATGCCGTTTTGGAACTGATAATCAAGCGCAAATGCTGGACTAACTTCGCTAAAGTCATAACTCGCGCGGTTTGGCCATTCGCCCATTGTATCTAGTTTATAGTAATCAAACCTAACGCCTGGAGTCATCGTAAGAGCGCCGATTTTCATGCTATCTTCTAAAAATACAGAGTAGCTTGTGGCTTTATCATCGCCTACTGTTTTGTTTGGTTTTTGAACTATTTTGTCGCCTTTAACGCTTAGTCCAACGCTTGAGTCAAGATAGCTGATTGATTTATAAACTTCTAAACCATATCTTAAAGTGTGCTTTAAATCCCCTTGATCAAGTTTGGTTGTATTTATTAAAGTTGAGCCATAAGTTTTAACGCCACCATCCATCAAAGAGGCTTTTCCTGCTTTTTTTGCCATCTCAAGGCTAGGAAGTTTTGAGCGCACTATAGAGTGATCTGTGTAGTATAAGTTTAAATCCAAATCAACAAATTCGTTTGGGTTGTAGGTGTAGTTTAGTCTGTGCGTGTCGCGTTGCATCTTTTGAGGAAGTAGGGCTTGATTTCTCTCTCCAGCTTTGATTTTGCCTGTATCAACAAACGCAGTTCCGCCAAATTCAGGTCTAAATGGATAAAGCCCTTTGTACTCGTTATGCTCCGTGCTTAGAGTAATCTTATGGCTATCGCCAAAGCTATATCCAGCTTTAAAAAGATAACTTACATCGTGACCTTTTCCGGCGATATCGTTTCCATGCCCATCTTCGCCATAGTTATAATCGCTATATTTTACATATCCAAGTAACTCAAGTGTGTCTGAGATTTTGCCATATAGTGCTAGGCTTGAAGAGATTCTATCATCGTTAGAGTTAAAACCAGTTTTTACTTTACCGCCAAAAACTTGTCCATCTTCAAGCAAATCGCTTGCATCAACTGTTTTAAAAGCAACACTTCCGCCAAGTGCGCCAGAATTTGCAACGACACTGTTTACGCCTGTTGAGACATCGATTTTTTTGAGCAAATCAGTATCTAAAACCAAGTCTGCGCCGTGATGAAAGACATTTCCTCTTTGTCTTGCGCCATCGATTGTGATGTTTAGACCACGATCGTTTACTCCACGCATATAAATTTTTTGGTTAAAACTGTTTGTTCCGCCGATGTAAACTCCTGGGATATCGCGAAGTATATCTCTTGCCATTTCGGCATTTCTGGTTGAAATTTTATAAGCATCAACGTTGTTATAACCAATCGAGCTTGAGCTTACTTCGATAGTGTCTAAATTCACCTTCTCATCGGCTATAAGCGATGTAGATAGTAAAAAAACAGATGCGCAAACGCTAAGGTATCTTTTACCCATGAAATTCCTTAAAAGTATAAATTTAAATTTATTATAATAACGATAAATGTTATCACTATTATAAAATAGAGAAGAAGTTTATCAAGCATTTACTTAAAATAATATTAATTATCAATATATTTATAAAGTATATAAATTTGTTATAATATTAAAAAACAAGAATATAAAAATAGTTAAAGAAAGTAATAAAGCAAATTTTGATAATATTGTTAAATTTTATTTAAAGGAAGTTTATGTTTGAATGGTTAGCCTCCCCAGAAGCTTGGATAAGCCTTTTTACTCTTATCGGGCTTGAGATAGTTTTGGGTATCGATAACATCATATTTATAGCGATTTTGTGTGGAAAACTCCCGCAAGAGCAACGAGATAGAGCCAGACTTTTAGGGCTTGGCTTTGCGATGGTTAGTAGAATTTTGCTACTTTTAAGCCTCTTTTGGATAATGAAACTTACCGCGCCGCTTTTTAGTGTTTTTGGTATGGAAATTTCTGGTAGGGACTTGATTTTGATATTTGGTGGATTGTTTTTGCTAGCAAAATCAACGCTTGAAATTCACCACAACGTAGCAGGAGAAAGCGAAAAAGAGGGAAAAGAGATAAAAAAAGTTAGTTTTACTAGCGTTATCATTCAAATTTCTATTCTTGATATCGTTTTCTCACTTGATAGTGTAATCACCGCAGTTGGCATGGCAGAACACATCGATATAATGATAATCGCAGTCATAGCAGCTGTTGGCGTGATGATGTTTGCTAGCGGGGCGATAAGCCGCTTTGTCGATAACAACCCAACGATAAAAATTCTAGCTTTGGCATTTTTGATACTCATCGGAGTTTCGCTTATAGGTGAGGGCTTTGGAATGCACATACCAAAAGGATATATTTACTTTGCGATGGCGTTCTCGTTGGCAGTAGAGATGATAAATATCAGCATGAGAAATAAGAAATAATTATTAAATTTCCCTCTTTTTATTAAAATTAAGTTAATTTTAATAGGGGGGGGGGGTAAAATTGCATTTACATTTTTAAAGGAGTGTAAATGAAAAATTTACTTGTAAAATCAGCATTAGTTGCCATTATGCTAGGTTCTTCAGCATTTGCTCAAAGCCCGTTTTTTGGAGTTTATGGTGGATATTCTAAATCAAAGTTAGATGCAGATAGCGTTGGCAGTATAGACGATAAAAGGGCGAGCTTGGGTATAAAAGGCGGATATGACTTTGATAAATTTAGAGTTTATGGCGCATATGAGTATGGATTAAAAGGTAGTATTAGTGAAAGCGGAGTACTAGCAAATGGTCCTTATGATTCGAAATTAGAGTGGAAAAGACACAACTTTTTAGTTGGCGCAGATTTAACTCCAAAAGTTGGAAATAACTTTAAATTTTTAGCTGGAGTATACGCTGGATACTCGCTTTTAGATCTTAAAGCAGATCTTAACTTTGGTGCAAATAGTTATTCAGAAACCGATAGGGTTGGTGGGTTTATCTATGGTGCAAAAGTTGGTGGAATTTATAGTGTAAATGCAAACAACGAGCTTGAGCTTGGATATCGCTATGATAAAGCTAACTATGATTCTATATCAAATGGTAATATTGATGTAGATGAGAGTAACCATGGACCATATATAGGATATAATTACAAATTTTAGTTTAAAGCTCCGCTTTTGCGGGGCAAACTTAACGATTATAATATGTGATGATATAGTACGTGGCTAAAAGCAAAAATTTACTTTTGTATATATAAAAGTGTAGATATATTCGGCACTGCTCTATAATATGTATATAAGAATATCTTTCAAATATATTAAAATACCAAATTAAATTTTAAAATTTATGCAAAACTGCTCGTAATCACAAATGCATTTTAAAACAGCACTTTTGCGCAGCACGAGAAGTTTTTATAAATTTAAAGTTTGAATGACTCTAAATTTATTTACTCGTTGCTTTTATCTAAAAATATAGTTTGTTTAATTTAACTTTTACAGAATTTAAAGTTAAATTAAAAAAGTTTTGTAATCAAAATATTTTAAATCGCCCATTTTAGTTTTTTAATAGTAAAAATGCAATATCTCAAATCTATTAAATATAATAAAAGATTTTTGTGTAAAACATAGTTGTTTTTGCGCCAAATACTATAAAATTGTATTTAGCAAAATTATATTTATTTTACTACAACTACGCAATTATCATAAGACTTAAATGTTGTTTGGTTGGTAAAATTTTAATTTAGCAAGACTTTTAAACAAATACGGTAAATTAAAAAGATATAAATACCGAATAAATTGTGATGTAAATTTAAAATGATTGAAAGTTTATAAAAAAGATGGTGCGGATGAAAGGACTTGAACCTTCACGCCGTAAAGCACCAGATCCTAAGTCTGGCGTGTCTGCCAATTTCACCACATCCGCACGTGTATAAACAATGAAAGTTTATCTAAAAAAACCTTAAATAAACCAAAAATGGTACGCCCAAGAGGATTCGAACCTCTGGCCTACGCCTTAGAAGGGCGTTGCTCTATCCAGCTGAGCTATGGACGCTCAAAAAAATGGTACGCTCGAAAGGAGTCGAACCTTCAACCTACAGATCCGAAGTCTGTTGCTCTATCCAATTGAGCTACGAACGCAACAAACCGAAATGGGGTGAGTGATGGGAATCGAACCCACGACCCTCAGGACCACAATCTGATGCTCTAACCAACTGAGCTACACCCACCATAATGGTCGGGGCGAAAGGATTCGAACCTTCGGCCCCTTGGTCCCAAACCAAGTGCGCTACCAGACTGCGCTACGCCCCGAACCTGGACTCATTTTTTAAAATGAAAGCGTATTATATAGTAAAATTTTCAAAAAGTCAATAAAATTTACAAAATAAATCAAATTTTTTAAAATCGGAACATTTTACAAGATTTAGAAAATATACTATAATGTAAAAATATAAATTTCAAGGGATTAAATGATAAAAATTTTAGTACTTGGTGGCGGGTATGCTGGGCTGTCTTTTATAAAAAATTTGCCAGATGAGATTTTTAAAAAGGCGCAAATAACGCTTATAAACGCTAATCAATTCCACTACCACACCGCACTTTTACACAAAGTTGCAGCTGGAGAATGCGATAAAGAAGCGCTTTTTGATATCAAAAAAGTTATCGATAAAAGAGTAAATTTTGTAGTTGATGAAGTTGCTAAAATCGAAGAAAATACAGTTTTTACCAAAGATGCTAAATTTGAGTTTGACTACCTTATCATCGCGCTTGGCTTTGAAAAAGAGACTTTTGGCTGTGATGGCATGGAAAATTCGCGTGAGATAACAACTTATGCAAAATCGCTTGAGCTAAAAAATGAAATTTATTCTAAATTTGATGAATTAGCAGATAAAAAAAGAGAGAATTTAGACATAGTGATATGCGGTGGCGGGCTTAGTGGAGTGGAATTTGCTGGAGCTTTGGCGCGTGAGGGTGCAAAGTATGCAAAAGATAAATTTGACTTTAAAAAGGTAAAAATTACGCTTGTTGAGGCTTTGCCGCAAATTTTGCCGATGTATGATGAAAAACTGCATAAAAAAGCTAGTGAAATTTTGCAAAATTTAGGCGTTTTGGTGTTAGAGAATTCAAAGGTTGTAAAAAGAACTAAAGCTGGAATTTTGTTAGAAAATGAGCGTGTTTTAAACGCCGATGTGGTTGTTTGGGTTGCAGGAATTCGTGGAAATAGCGTGGTTGACAACAGCAAATTTAAAAATCACAGAGCTAGACTTTTAGTCGATGAAAACCTAAAATTTAAAGATAACATCTACGCTATCGGCGACGTGGCGAAATTTAAAGAGTTCGCGCCGACTGCACAAATCGCTTGCCAAATGGGCGCGTATCTTGGGAAAAATATAAATTTGCTAATTGATGGCAAAAATGCGCCAAAATTTAGTTATCAAAACAAAGGTTTGATTTGTTCGATAGGCAAAGAGCGGGCTGTTGGAAACATTTTTGGACAAAATATAAGTGGGAAATTTGCTGTTTTTATGAAGTGGCTGACTGAGAAAAAATGGGATGTAGAGCTTGAGGGAGTTGGCGCGATTTTTGGTAGATAAGAAACGGTTTTGCTTAACTGCATATGCGTTTTGGTTGAAAAAATATTTTTGTAAGGTTTAATCCCAAAAACTTGCGCGGTTTTGTTAGATGAAAAGCTTTTCACTACTCTAGCTTTTTAAATTTATGTTTTTGCTAGAAAATGTGCAAATTTTAAAGGGCTAATCTTAAAATCCACGTTTTGCAAATAGATAAAAACTTTTAAGCTGGTCGCTTAAAGTCAGTATAAGCTAAATTTAATCCATTGTGCTAAATTCTAGCTTTTTGATGGGCAAAAAATAAGTATTTTTTATTTCAATCAGATAAGAATCAAAAGTTTTTGCTGCTAAATCCATACTTTTTCTGGGCTAACTTGGGCGATTTTTGTTTTACAAATTAGCTATTTTTCTAACTTGCTAGAAAAAATGTTTTAAATTTTGCGTGAAGTGTAAGTTAGCTGTAAAATAAAGCCAAATTTGTTTAGTATAAAATTTAGCTAAACACACTAAAAGCTGACAAATTTAGTATAAATTTGGCTTTCTATCCTTATAAACGCTGATATTTTGGCGAGTTTTTTCAAGTGCTGATAACTCTAAATTTGCACTTATCATCGACTCATTTTGACAAGCTTTTGCTAAAATTTCGCCAAGCGGGTCGATTATCATCGAATTTCCACCAAATTTAAGTTTGTTAAAAAAGGAGCAAGAGTTTGCTAAAACTACAAAAATCTGATTTTCAACCGCTCTTGCAAGGGTTAAAATTTCAAGATGTTTTAGCCTAGATAAAGGCCACGCAGATACGATAAATAGCACCTTTACGCCATCAAGCGCTAGCTTTCTAACAAGCTCTGGAAAACGTAAATCATAGCAGATGATAATGCCACATTTTACGCCATCAAGCATAAAATTTACCACTTTATCGCCACTTTGGAAAAACTCATCTTCTTTCATATGCGAAAAAAGGTGAATTTTACTGTATTTTGCCATGCAAGAGCCATCTTTTGAAAAGATAAAAGATGAGTTATAAAATTTATCGCCAATGCGCTCTATAATCGAGCCAGCAATGACGTTTATCTTTAAATTTTTAGCTAAATTTGAGAAAAAGTAGGTAGCTTTTTCTCCATTTAAATCAGCAAATTTAGCCAAATTTTGCGGAAAAAATCCAGTTGAAAAAAGCTCTGGTAATACCACGGTATCGCACTTTTGCTTTGATGCTAAGTCTATAAAGTGCTTTGCTTTGGCTAAATTTTCATCAACTTGCTCAAATTTTGAGTCGAAATTTATACAAGCAACTCTCATAAAAGCTCCTTAATTTGGTTTATAAATCTATCTCTATGCCCACAGGACAGTGATCGCTTCCATAAATTTCATCTAAGATAAAGGCATCTTTTAACCTATCTTTCAAAGACTCGCTAATAAAAAAGTAATCAATCCTCCAGCCGATATTTTTCTCTCTTGCTTTAAAACGGTAGCTCCACCACGAGTATTTAACTTCATCGCCGTGAATTTGCCTGAAAGTATCGATAAAACCGTGGCTTAAAAGTTCATCTATCCACGCTCGCTCTATTGGCAAAAATCCGCTTGTTTTGGCGTTAGCTTTTGGGTTTTTAAGATCTATTTCTTGATGAGCCGTATTTACATCGCCACAGATGATAATATCGAAATTTTGGGCTTTTAACTCATCAAGATAGGCTAAAAAATTAGCATAAAATTTCATCTTATAGCTAAGTCTTTCTTCATCTTTTTGACCGTTTGGAAAGTAGATGTTAAAAAGCACGACATTTCCAAAACGATGCTCTAAAACTCGCCCTTCATTATCATCAAAAAAGAGCGATTTTGTGCATAAAGTGTCAAAATTTACTAAACTCATAACGCCAGAGTATCCAGCGCGAGCGGCTGAGTTTATGTTTATCTCTTTAAAGCCGAGTGAGTAAATTTCGCTTGGAATTTTATCTTCACTTGCTTTTGTTTCTTGAAGCCCCAAAAAATCAGGCTTAACGCTATCTAACCATGCAAAACTATCTTTGCTAACAGCAGCTCGCAATCCATTTACATTCCATGAAATTAGTTTCAAATTTATCCTTTTTTAGGGCGATTATACAAAATGTTTCCTAAATGTAATATTTCTTAATTATACTTTTAATTTTAGCAAAAAGTTGATATAATCAGCAAACATTTACTCTATAAAAAGGTTGTTCATGCAAATTTCAAAGTTAAGCATGTTTTTTGGCGCCCTGCTAATCGCAGTTACGGGCTATTTTATGATTTGGGGCTTTGAATTTATAGGTACTTCTAGCAAAATTATCTTTATACTTGCTACACTTTTTGGCGTTTTTATGGCATTTAACATCGGCGGAAACGATGTCGCGAACTCTTTTGGAACTAGCGTTGGAGCTGGAACTCTAACTTTAACTCAAGCACTTTGCATAGCAGCTGTTTTTGAAGTAAGTGGCGCAGTTTTGGCTGGTGGCGAGGTTACGGCAACGATTCGTAGTGGTATCGTGGACTTAGAAAAACTCTCTGTTTCTCCAAATGAATTTATATATATAATGATGAGCGCGCTCATAGCGGCTGCTTTGTGGCTGCTTTTGGCTACAAAAAAGGGTTGGCCAGTTTCCACAACTCACGCGATAATCGGAGCTATAGTTGGCTCAAGTATGACTTTAGGTTTTATCCTAGACTTGCCAGGCGTTTCTGTTTTTTCGCTAGTTAAATGGAGTAAAATAGGCACGATAGCCTTTTCTTGGGTGCTTTCGCCCTTGCTTGGTGGTCTTGCATCATATCTTTTATACAAAGCGATAAAAAAATATATCTTAAACTACAACGCTATCGCTGAAATTAAAATAGAAAAGCTAAAAAAGAGAAAAAAAGAGCTTAAAAAAGAGCACAAAAATATGTTTGAATCTCTCAGCGATATCCAAAAAGTAAACTACACAGAGGCGATGAATAGGGATATCTATACGATGAAAGATCCAAATTTTGACCCTACAGACTTAGACTCTGAGTATTTTAAAAAGATGGATGAGCTTGATAGACAAAAAGATGAGTTAAAATCTCATCAAGCGCTTGAGCTTGGCATACCAGCAATCGCAGCTCTTGGTATAGCAGTTATTACAAGTATGCTTTTGTTTAAAGGTTTGCAAAATTTACAACTTGGACTTTCAAGTCTGCATAACTACTTAATCATCGCTATGGTAAGCGCTACTACGTGGATGGCGATGTTTATTTTCGCTAAGACTTTAAGGCGTTCTGATTTATCAAAATCGACATTTTTAATGTTCTCGTGGCTTCAGGTTTTCACAGCTTCTGGATTTGCGTTTTCTCATGGTTCAAACGATATAGCAAACGCAGTTGGACCATTTGCTGCTATTATGGATACGCTAGCAACTGGCCAGATAAATGCTCACGCGCAAATTCCTCCTATCGTTATGATAACTTTTGGTGTGGCTTTGATAGTTGGACTTTGGTTTATCGGTAAAGAGGTTATCGCAACAGTTGGAACGCACCTTACAAAAATCCATCCAGCATCTGGCTTTAGCGCTGAACTTTCAGCAGCAAGCGTTGTTATGCTAGCTTCAGTTTTAGGGCTTCCAGTATCTTCAACTCATATCTTAATCGGAGCGATTTTAGGAATCGGTATAGCAAATGCACAGACCAACTGGAAACTGATGAAACCTATCGCGTTAGCATGGATTATAACTTTACCTGCATCAGCAGCACTTAGCGCGATATGGTTTATCATATTTAGGTTGGTTTTTTAATCAACCTTGTTGCTTAAAAGAATAGCTATAAATTTAGTCTTAGGGCTAGAATTTAGAGCTATTTGTATACTCATAGTAAGTGGAACTGCTAAAAACAATCCGCCAATCCCAAGAACATAGCCCCACAAAAGCAAACTAAAAAGTATCACTATCGTAGAAAGTCCAAGTCCCTCTCCTAAAAATCGTGGCTCGATAATAGTCCCAATAGCTGTATTCACCGCTACATAAATGGCTAGAACCCAAAACGAGTCGCTAAAATCTCCGGTTAAAAGTGTCACAAAAAGCGTTGGCACAGCAGCGACAATCGAACCAATCGTTGGTATATAGTTTAAAATAAAAGCCACAACTCCCCAAAGCGTAGCATAAGGAACATTTAAATACCAAAGCCCAATCCCGATAATCAGCCCAGTCATGGCTGAAGCTATGCTTTTTATCATCAGATATCTTTTTAGGTTGTAAACAAAAGTTTGAGCAAAGACTTGAGCTTGTGGGTTCTGCTTTTGCAAATATGCGACTTTTTCTTTCATAATCGAAGTTTCAAACAGCATAAAAGCAACCATCAAAAGTATAAAAAACGACATCGAAACAGTCGAGCTTGTCTTTCTTAAAAACGAACTTGTGGTTGAAAAGATACTGCTTGGATCAAAACCGAGCATTCCAGCATCGATTTTAACGACATCATAAGAGTTGATTTTCTCTATCCAGCCATCAAGCAAGAGCTTAAAATTTCTTTGAAATTCTGGAAGTTGAGCTGTGAAATCCGCCATCGCATTTATCGTAATATAGCCTAAAATCGATAGAATTCCTAAAAAACAAATCGTTACTAAAACAAAAGATATGATTCGTGGGATTTTAATTTTTTCTAAAATATCAATTAGTGGAGAGACGATAACTGCTAGAAAAACAGCTAGTAAAAATGGCACTATAACGCCACTAGCGGCCTTTAAACCAGCTAAAATGATGATGATAGAAGCTAAAGATATAAAAACGAAGTGAATTCTCAAAAGTGAGTCCTTTTTTGATAAATTTTATCCAAATTCGCTTATAAATAGATAAATAATGTATAATTTAGTAGCGATAAATTTAAGGTATTTAGCTTAAAATTTAAAGGCAAATTTAGCTTAAAAGGTTGATTGATGGATGAAAATTTAGAAGAGATTTTAAGAAATTTAGATAGTTTTTTAGATGAGGTCGGCAAGTTTCAGCTTGATTCAAGAAAGAGCGGTTTTAGTGTTAATACAAAAAGTAGCGATGTGGATTTTGTAACACAGATAGACAAAAAATCAGATGAAATGATAATAAATTTCATCCGCCAAAACTACCCAACTCACGAAATTCTAACTGAAGAGCATGGCAGTTTACCAGCTTTGAAGTGTAAAAAAAGCAAAGAGCAAAAAATTAGCAAAAGTGGTAGCCAAAATTTTAAAGAAAGCGAGTTTTGTAACAACATACCACGCGGTGATAATTTTGAAACCACGCAGCACAAAAATGGGCAAAACGAGGCTAACAACAAGTGGTGTTGGGTCGTTGATCCTATAGATGGCACGACAAATTTCATACACTCTTATCCGCTTCATTGCATTAGCGTTGGGCTTAAATTTAATGAAGAAACCGTGCTTGGAATGGTGGTTTTGCCAGTTTTGAAGATGAAATTTTATGCTATTAAAGGAGCTGGGGCATTTTTAAATGGCGAGAAGATTAACGTTTCAAAAACAAGTGAACTTAAAAAGGCGATAATCTCAACTGGATTTCCATACAATCGCGCAGTTGAAAACCCAAATTTAGTCTATTTTAACAAGATAATAAACCAAATTTCTGGAATCAGGCGAAGCGGAAGCGCGGCGATTGATTTGTGTTTTAATGCGGCTGGATTTTGCGATGCTTACTTTGAATTTAACATCAACGAATGGGACTTTTGCGCTGGTTGGCTTATACTAAATGAAGCTGGTGGGCGAGGCAAGGTACGTAAATTTGGGCATAATACGATGTATATTTTCACAAATTCACATATCGATGAAGCGCTAGAAAAGGCATTGTTTGGTTAAATAAAAGCTTAAGTTTGCGTGCTTAAAAGCAAAATATTTACTTTTGTGAGTTTGTTTTAAAAAATAATCTGCAATTTGCTAAATTTAAATATATTTTGCTACTAAATTTTTGATTATTTTAGAGAATTTAAAGATGATTGCTCGTTAATTCGCTTTAGGCAAAAAACAATTCGCGCGTTTGCCAAAAAAACATTAGTTAAATTTTAAGTATTTTCGTGATGTTTTATGTAAAATTTTATAGTGTAAGCTTTGCGATTTTAGAAATAAAATTTTATAATTATTCTTTAAAATATTATCGTTAAATTTAATAGATATATAAATTTTAAGCTTTTTGTCTGGGAGAAATTGGACTTTGCTGATGCTTTTGACAAGGAAACAGTCTAAAGTTGATAAACAAATTCTAGATTTAAAGCATGGTAGTGTTTGCTTTTTTATCTCTTAAGCTCTTTTAGCACTATAATTTTAAAAGTACAGAAACTCATTATTTGTTAATATATTTGTGAAAGTTTTGATTATTTTAAAAGATAAAAAGTGTTTAAATTTGTTTTAAATTTAAGTTTTTATAATAAATTATTTTTAAAACACTAGCTATTAAAATAAAATATAATTATTAAAAATAGTAAAATTACTATTGAGTATTTATATAAAATAAGGTTATAAAATTTTATAACCTTAAGATAAATTTATCCAAATTTAAATCTAAATTTGGATAAGAGTTTATTTTGCCGAGTTTATCGAGTTTATGATATCAGTTGCGTTGGCGTTGTAGTCGTTTGCGATAGCTTTTTGAAAAATCGGCCCGATTTGCGCATAGCTTGTATCTCCCATGCCAAAAAAGGTTTTTTCGCCATAATTTCGCTCATTTGTGCTTATATTTTTAGAATAAATTTGCTTGCCATTTTTAAAAATTTTTACATTTAACGCATAGCTTACAAACGGTTTAGAGTCGATATCAAAGCCATCTGAGCTGTAAAATCCATAGCTAAAGCTTTGAATCTCAGGCATGATTATCAAATTTGGCGAGCTTAAAACCTCTTTGTTGCTTGTGACTTCAAGGTTTGAAAGGTAGTTTTTGAAAAACCGCAAACTCTCATTTTGAACAAATTCCCCAACATTTATCTCTAAATCATCTTCGCCTAAAGCTGTGCTTGATGCGATACTTTGGGGTTTAAGCGCTAAAGCATCCATAAAAATATATGTTTTTTGAAGAGCCGAGTTGATAACTAAACTTTGATTTACGCCAGCGACTTCTAGGTTTTTGTTGTATTCTACTGTTTTTGCGCAACCAGTAAAAAAGAGCAAAACAGCTAAAAATGATATAATTTTTTTCATAAAAATCCTTTTTAAAATTGGATAATTTTAGCATAAATTTATGAAATTTTTAAAAAAGAGTAAAATTTATCCCTATTTTAAGATAAAATGCTAAGTTTTATCTTAAAGCAAAATCAAATTATTTTTAAAGTATAATGTATAATCTGATAAAATTTACGAGGTGTATATGTCGCATATGTCTTTCGAGCATCCTTATTTTGGTGCTTTTGTTATGCTGATTTTAGGTTTTGGTATTTTTTGGCTGACAGTAAAACTCTCATCTATCGTGGGTGCTAAGTTTGCCAACCAAAGAGATGAAAAACTAAAATCATCAGTTTATGAGTGCGGTCCAGAAAGTGTAAAGCAACCAAACAGAATCAACTCATATTTTTATTTGGTGGCAGTTTTGTTTATACTTTTTGACGTAGAGATCATCTTTATGTTTCCATGGGCTGTAAATTTCAAAATTCTTGGAATTTTTGGCTTTATCGAGATGGTGATGTTTATCGTGCTTTTATCTATCGGTTTTATATACGCATGGCACAAAGGAGCATTAGAGTGGCATTCCATAAAGTAGATTATACGAAGGAAAACGGACTTCCGGTGGTTTTAACCACTGTTGATAAACTAGTCCAATGGGGCAGAAGTAACTCGCTTTGGGCGATGAGTTATGGGCTTGCATGTTGCGCTATGGAGATGATGGCAGCTGGTGGTGGGCGTTTTGACTTTGATAGGTTTGGAACGATTTTTAGAGCTAGTCCAAAACACTCCGAAGTTATGATAATAGCTGGAACATTGACCAAAAAACACGCTGAATTTACACGTCGTTTATACGATGCGATGCCAGAACCAAAGTGGGTTATAAGCATGGGAAGTTGCGCAAATACAGGCGGTATGTTTAACACTTACGCTACTGTTCAAGGGGTTGATAGAGTTATACCAGTTGATATATATCTGCCAGGTTGCGCTCCACGCCCAGAGACACTTCAATACGCTCTTATGATACTTCAGAAAAAAATTCGTAAAGAAACTCCTAGAAGAAAACAAAAAGTTAAGAGGGTTGTTTGATGAGAAGAGATAGATTTAAAAAAGATACAACGGCAAAAAACTACTATGAAGATAGATTTTACGTAGCTCCACAAAGTCCTAAATTTGATGTTTTGGGGAGTAAATTCGAAGATGACTTAAAAGCTTTAGATGGGCTTGTTTTAAACTCATACGTTGAGTTTGACCAAATGGTTGTTTTTGTAGATAAAAATGATAATTTAAAAGCGTTAGAAAAGCTAAAAGAATTTGGCTATGAGATACTTAGTGAGCTAAGTGGGGTTGATTTTATACATCAACGTGGTGGCATAGAGGTTTTTTATCAGCTTTTAAGCATAAAACATAAAAGAAGAGCTAGAGTTAAATGCTTTGTTAAAAACGGCGAGTTTTTACAAAGTGCTACTTCGCTGTATAAAAGCGCTAATTGGGCTGAAAGGGAGCTTTATGATATGATGGGGGTTTGGATAGAAAATCATCCAAATTTAAAACGAATTCTTATGCCAGATGATTGGTATGGACATCCGCTTTTAAAATCATACCCACTTCATGGCGATGAGGCGGCAAAATGGTATGAAGTGGATAAAATTTTTGGGCGAGAGTATAGAGATATCGTAGGAGAAGAAAACAGAGATTCTGCTTTTATAGACAGCAAAGATACATTTAACTTCTCAAGAATTTACCATGAAACCGAGTATGGCGGAGTAGAGCCAAGTGAAGCTTATCTGCAAGAGTATCAAGAAAAAGGTGGTGTGCCTTTTATTAAGCATGCAACTAGAGATAAATTTAAAATTCTTAAAAAAAGAAGGTAAAACATGCAACATCCTACCAAACTAAAACCTTTCTTTGAAAATATAGAGTTTCAAA
Organism: Campylobacter geochelonis; assembly: GCF_013201685.1. Taxonomy (NCBI): domain Bacteria; kingdom Pseudomonadati; phylum Campylobacterota; class Epsilonproteobacteria; order Campylobacterales; family Campylobacteraceae; genus Campylobacter; species Campylobacter geochelonis. The sequence goes on from NZ_CP053844.1 coordinate 219,399, forward strand.
AAATAGATTCAAAAATGATATTAAATTTTGGTCCTCAACACCCAGCAGCGCACGGTCAGCTAAAACTTGTGCTTGAAGTTGATGGAGAGAAGATAACAAAGGCAATGCCTGGTATTGGTTATATGCACAGAGGTGTTGAAAAAATGGCAGAAAATATGATATATAATGAGTTTTTGCCAGTTACAGATAGGCTTGATTATACCTCTGCTAGTATGAGTAACTACGCGCTTTGCGCAGCTGTTGAAAAGCTATGTGATATCAAAGTGCCGCGTCGTGCGCAAGTGATTAGAACGATAATCTTAGAGCTAAACCGCCTTGCTGGACATCTTTTGTTTTTAGCAACTCACGCTCTTGATATAGGCGCTATGACGGTGTTTTTATATTGCTTTAGAGAAAGAGAGTATGTGCTTGACTTGATAGAAAAATACTGTGGAGCAAGACTTACGCACAATAGCATAAAGATAGGTGGCGTTTTTGTTGATTTGCCAGAGGGTTGGCTTTGTGAGCTTTTGGGCTTTTGCGATAAGATGTTAAGTGGCATAAAAGACTATGAAGACTTGCTTGATACAAACAGAATTTGGCTTATGAGAACGCAAGATGTCGGAGTTGTAAGCAAAGAAACAGCACTTAGCTGGGGTTGTAGTGGCGTTATGTTAAGAGCAAGTGGTGTGCAGTGGGATTTGCGTAAAGAAGAGCCGTATTTAATATATGATGAACTTGACTTTGATGTGCCATATGCTAGCGCTGGAGATTGCTACGCGCGTTATAAATGCTATGTTGCTGAGATGAAAGAGAGCGTTAAAATCCTTCGCCAATGCGCTAAACTTTACTATGATACAGAGCCAAAAATTCTAGCCGATGCGCCAGAGTTTGTAAGCGCTAGTAAAGAGCAACTTATGACTCAAAACTACTCTTTAATGCAACATTTTGTGCTAGTAACACAAGGGTTAAAACCGCCAGTTGGCGAGGTTTACTTGCCTACAGAGGCATCAAAAGGCGAGCTTGGATTTTATATATATTCTACTGGCGAGAGCAGACCTTATAGGCTTAAGATTAGAGCGCCTAGCTTTTGGCACTGTGGAATTTATGAAGAGATGATTCCAGGGCATTATATAGCTGATGTTTCGGCTATCATATGTAGTTCAAACATCTTACTTGGCGAGGTTGATAGATGAAAAGATACGATTTAAGACATTTAAAAGAGAATTTTTTAACCAGAATGGGCGAGATTATACGAGATACGCAAAGCGGAGAAGTTATGATATTTATCTTTGAGATAGGGGATTTTTCATCTGTGCAAAAAAGCGCCGATTTGGTTGCTGGACTAAATTCAACGTTGATGAATTCTTTGAAATTTAACCAAGTTGATTGGACTATAGTTGTCAAAAAAGGAAATTTATGAAAATTTTAAATCTCACATCAGTTCTTAGCTTTCAAGCTAGATGGCTAAGCCAAAAGTACAAAGATGATGAAATTCTTACTATTAGTCCGATTGATGATGAAAATTTATCTAATAATACAACCATAAAGTGCGAAATCGGAAGCGAGCCATACGTGCTTGCTATGGTTTGTCAGTTAATAAGCGATGATGAGTATTTTGGCGGGCTTGATACTGGATATTTAAGTGGCGAAAGTAATGTTGGCGAAGAAGAAGCGCAGGATATAGTCGAGTTTTTAGACGAGTGCGAACTTTTAATAATAGATGAAAATTTAACCTCATACCATCCAGACGCATCAAATTTAAAAGCTTTTTTAGCTTTTTTAGTTGGAAAATTTGGTATGAAAGTGATCAATTTAAAAGGCGAAGAAATCGTGTTTGAAAAGAGTAAATTTAGTGAACTAAAAGAGCTTAAAAACTACGATGGCGCTGTTGTTTTTGAGCATAGTTTGGATAGAAATTTTGTAGGCGGAAAGTATTTTTGCATGGTTGCTAAGATAAACGATGGCGATGTCGTAAAGATAAAAACACCAAATTTAGAGTGCGAGGCTAAATTTAAGTTGGATTTAAATTTAAAAGGGACAATCGCGTTTTTGGGGCTAGAAAATGTAGAAAACTATAGCTATGAAATAGCAAAGATAAGTAAGGTTTGATATGGCAAAAATAACTATAAATGGTAAAATTTGCGAATGCAACGAGGGCGAGTATATTTTAGCTATAGCAAGGAGAAATGGGATTTTTATACCTGCGATTTGCTATCTTAGTGGATGTTCGCCAACTTTAGCGTGTAGGCTTTGCATGGTTGAAGCTGATGATAAGAGAGTTTATAGCTGTAATGCAAAAGCAAAAGATGGAATGGTTGTCATAACAGACAACGAACAAATAGCAAGCGAGCGAAAAGCCATCATGCAAACTTACTGTATAAATCACCCACTAGAATGTGGAGTGTGCGATCAAAGTGGCGAGTGTGAGCTTCAAAATTTTGTCTATCATATGGGTGTAGATGAGCAAATTTATAGCATAAAAGATACGCATAAACCAGCGCAGGATTGGGGTTTGATACACTATGACCCAGCGCTTTGTATAGTTTGCGAGCGTTGTATAACAGTATGTAAAGATAAAATAGGCGATAATGCCCTTAAAACCGTGCCTAGAGGTGGGGATGCGCTTGAGAAAAGTTTAAAAGATACGATGCCAAAAGAGGCTTATGCGGTTTGGAACAAATTTCAAAAAAATCTTATCGCTCCAAACAGTGCTGATGGCTCGCTTGATTGTAGTGATTGTGGTGAGTGTACGGCGGTTTGTCCGGTTGGCGCTTTGGTTGGTTCTAGGTTTCAGTATAGATCAAACGCGTGGGAGCTTAAGAAAATTTCAGCTTCAAACCCGCATTCAAGCGATTGCGAGCTAATATATTATGATGTAAAACCAACGAGTATCGAAAACAGAAAGCACAAAATTTATCGCGTAAGTTCAGACTATGATTTTGGCGAGTTAAACAAGGCTGCAAGATTTGGCTATGACTTTAACAAAGATGAGAGCAGAAAAGATAGAATCGTGCTTGAGCGCATAGTTGATGGTTTTAAAAGTGGCAGGATAAAAAATATCAAATTTAATAGTTTTATAACCAACGAAGAGGCGAGAATTCTATCGATTTTAAAAGATAAATTTGAGCTAAATTTGATAAATGATGAAGCTAAAGCGTATCAAAATTTCTTAAAAGAGTTTTCTAAATTTGCTGGAAGTAGCCTTTATAATGGCGATTTTGATAGCGTAAAAGAGGCTGATTTTATCATTAGTGCTGGTTCGTTCTTGCGCCATGATGCGCCAAATGTGGGCTATAAGTTAAACAATGCCTTAAAGATAAATAAAGCAAGTGCGATTTACTTTCATCCCCTAAAAGACGCGGTTGTTGAGGGATATTCTAAAAATTTACTAAGTTGCAACCACTCGCCAAATTTAGATATAGAAATCCTGCTTTTCATACTTCAAAAATTTGGTAAAAATCTGCCAAAATGGCTAGAAGATAGACTTTTAAGCGCGTTTGAAAACGCTAAAAAAGAGGTTGAAGTTAGTAAAAAAGTTAAACAAACTTCGCTTGTCAAGAAGAAGATAAAAGATGAAAACGGCGAAGAAAAAGAGATAGAAGAAGAAGTTGAAAAAGAGGTTATCGTAAAAGAAAAAGAGCTAATCGATGCTAAATTTTCAACCTACGCAAAAGCTCTAAATTTAGATGAAGATGCGCTAGAAAAACTACTTGAGAAAAAAGAGAAATTTACTCTAGTCATAGGAGAGGATTTTATAACTAGTAAAAACGCTAGCACTTTGGCTAAACTTACTGGTTTAGTTCAACGATATACTCAGTTTAAAGTTTTGATAATTCCTCCTAGAACAAATTCGCTCGGAGTTGCGATGATATGCGAACTTGGCGAAGAGCAAAGTGGTAAAACTTTTGGATATAACGAAAAGGGCGATGTTGTTTTTAGTAGCTTAAAAGCAGACTTAGACGCGCCAGCTTTAAATGAGCAAGAAGGAACTTTTACAAACTTAGATCTTAGAGTTGTGCCAACTCATCCAGCGCTTGATTATCATGGATTTGAGTTAAATGATATAGCAAAATGTCTTGGCTTGGAGTTTGAAAACACTATCGACTACACGCCAAATTTAGGTGAGGGTTTTAAAAAGATTAAATTTGATGATTTAGAAAATTTCTACGATAATGGCGGGGTAAACCACCGTGGATATAAGCTAGAAAGCAAGAGTTTTGAAGCGTGCGATGATGAGTTTGAAATAGAGAATTTAAACCCAAATTTAGATGAGGTTATCATCTATAAAGCAAATCCTATCGGGCAGTTTTCTAAATTTAGCAACCGTGCAAGTGCGCTTATGCAAACAGCAAAACTTTATGCTGGAAAAGAGTTTTTAGAGGCAAATTCTTTAAAAGATAGCGATGTTGTCATTATCAAAAAAGATGAGTTAGAACTTGCTTTAAGCGTTGAGCTTGATAAGGATATACAAGGGGCGTATTTGCCATTTTTTGATGATAAAATCGATATTAGCGGATTTTTTACATCAAGATATAGTAGCGTTACGATACAAAGGAGCCAGGCGTGAGTGATACTGCATTTTTTCTTTTAGAAACAGCGATAAAGGCGTTAGTTATTTTAGCGGTCATAGCGACTTTGGCTGGACTTGGCACGTATGCTGAAAGAAAGGTTTTAGCATATATGCAAAGGCGTATTGGACCTTGGATGGTTGGACCTGCTGGGGTTGGACAAGTTGTTGCTGATATGATAAAGCTTTTTACTAAAGAAGATACCGTTCCGGCTGGTGCAAATAGATTTATTTTCATGATAGCGCCTTTTATATCTTCAGCTGGTGCGTTTGCGGCGATGGCTCCGATACCATTCTTGCCTGAATTTACGCTTTTTGGACATACAGTTTATCCTATACTTAGCGACATTGGCATTGGCGTTTTGTTTGTTTTAGGTGCTAGTTCAACTTGTGTGTATGGACTGCTTATCGGTGGTCTTGCAAGCTACAATAAATGGAGCTTACTTGGCTCAATGAGAAGTGTTTTGCAGCTAATCAGTTTTGAAGTTATCAATGGGCTTAGTTTGATTCCGATTGTTATGATGGTTGGCTCTCTTTCTATTATCGATATTGTAAACGCCCAAAGTGGCGGTGTTGGCAACTGGTTTATCTGGACTCAGCCAGTCTGTTTTATAGTCTTTTTAATAGCAAGCTTTGTAGAGTGTAACAGAACTCCACTTTGTCTTACTGAAAATGATTCAGAGTTAGTTGGTGGATGTACGACTGTGTATAGCGGTATGAGATTTGGTATATTTTTTATAGCAGAGTATGCAAATATCATAACTTACTCTATCCTTATGGCGCTTATATTTTTAGGTGGGTTTAACTCGATGTGGTTTATACCTGGTGGGATTATGATGATTTTAAAAGCTAGCTTTTTCTTCTTCTTTTTCTTGTGGACAAGGGCTGCGTGGCCTCACTTAAGAGCAGATCAACTTATGTGGCTTTGTTGGAAAGTTTTGATGCCACTATCGCTTGCTATGATATTTATAACCGGCTTGGTTTTAGTTTAGGAGATGGGTATGGGAAAATATATAAATGTAGATAACACAAAACCGCCAGTATCAACTTCGGATAAATTTAAAAGGTTTGTTAAAAGGACTTTTAAACCTGAACTTTTTATAGGACTTGGCGTTGTTTTTCGTGAAATGGTTAGAAAAGATAGCAATCACACGATGTTTTATCCTATGGAAAAAGTTCAAATAGATGCAAGATATAGAGGCGTTCATAAGCTTTTAAGGGTGCTTGAAAGTGGGAACGAAAGATGTATTGGGTGTGGGCTTTGTGAGAAAATTTGCGTTAGTAATTGTATAGCGATGGATACGCATTTAGGCGATGATGGGCGAAAAAAAGTCTCAAACTACTCTATAAATTTTGGACGTTGTGTTTACTGTGGGCTTTGTGCTGATGTATGTCCAGAGCTTGCTATAGTTCATGGCGGGGATTATGAGTTTTCAAGCGAGCAAAGAGCCTACTATGGCTTTAAAAACGATCTTTTAACAAAAAAAGATGAGCTTAAAAATCAAGTTGAATTTGAGGGTTATGGAAGTTTGCCAGTCGATAGTAGCGATAAGGTTAAATTTACTCCAACATCTTATATACAAAAAGAAGAGTCAAAGGATAAAGAATGATAGAAATTTTGGGCTTTTATTTTTTTGCGATAACTTCGATATCTTTGTTTGCGATTAGCGTTTTTTCTAAAAGAACTCTTTATGCGATGAGTGCCTTAGCTGGCGGTATGATTTTTGTCTCTGGATTTTTCTTTATGTTAAATGCTGAGTTTCTAGGCATCGTTCAAATCATCGTTTACACAGGCGCTGTTATGGTGCTATATGCCTTTTCTATGATGTTTTTTGATGCTCAAGTTGAAGTGCCTGAGAAAACAAAATCTTACAAGCTAATTTACTCTTTATCTATTTTTTCAGCGCTTTTGCTTTTCTTGATGATTTTAGCGCCAGTTGTTGGAACAAATTTAAAACCAGAGTATGCCATAGTAGAAGGCGTGGGAAATACAGAGCTTATAGGACTAGTCGTTTTTACAAAATACTTGGTTGTTTTTGAGTTAGTTGCTGTTATGCTCTTAGTGGCTATGATATGTGGTATTATCTTGGCTCATAAAGATATGCAAAAGAAAGCTTTAGCTAAGGAGAATGCTCAATGATAGGGTTAAATCACTACCTTGCGGTTTCTATTATAATGTTTGTTTTAGGCTTGATTGGAGTTATGAAAAGAAAAAACTTTATCATGCTCTTTTTCTCTACCGAAATTTTGCTAAATGCTGCAAATGTCGCTTTTGTAGCGATAAGTCACTATTATATGGATATAACGGGGCAAGTTTTTGCGATGTTTATTATAGCGATTGCGGCTAGTGAGGTTGCTGTTGGACTTGGACTTTTGATACTTTGGTATAAGAAAAATGGCTCAATTGAGCTTGATAGCTTGATAAATATGAGGAGAGATAGATGATGTTTTTTGTTTTAACGGCTCTTTTTGCACCTCTTTTATCGGCTTTGCTTGCTGGAATTTTCGCTCAGTATAAAAAATCAGTAGCCATAGGCGTGATTTGTAGTTTTTTGATTGTGCTTAGCACCATTAGTTCGTTTGCGCTTCTTGAAATAGCTGCGAATGATGGCGATATAGTTGTGTATTTAAGCGATTTTATCTATGTTGGGTTTTTAAATTTAGACCATGGTCTTATAATCGATACTGTAAGCGCTGTTATGATGGTAACTGTTGGGATAGTTTCAAGCATAGTTCATATTTATTCAATCGGCTATATGGAGCATGATGCTGGGTTTAATAGATTTTTTAGCTATCTTGGGCTTTTTGTCTTTTCAATGCTTGTTTTAGTGATGAGCGATAACTTTGTTGGACTATTTATAGGCTGGGAAGGTGTTGGGCTTTGCTCTTGGCTTTTGATTGGCTTTTGGTATGAAAGAGATGGCATTAGCTGGTGCGCAAACGAAGCATTTATCATGAACAGAGTTGCAGACTTAGGAATGTTGCTTGGAATTTTTATGATATACAAATACACCGGCTCTTTAAAATACGATGATGTTTTTGCCCTTGTGCCAAATTTACCTCACTTTGTAGTTGCATGGATGGGGGCGTTTTTATTTATCGGTGCGATGGGTAAATCAGCTCAGTTTCCGTTTCATACTTGGCTTGCAGATGCTATGGCTGGACCAACGCCGGTTTCTGCGCTTATTCATGCTGCGACTATGGTAACGGCTGGAGTTTATTTGATGATTAGAGCTAATGAAATATTTTCAGCCGCTCCACAAGTTAGTGAATTTATAGCTTACCTTGGTGCTTTTGTTGCAGTTTTTGCTGCTTCTATGGCACTAGTTCATAAAGATTTGAAAAAAATTATCGCTTATTCAACTCTTTCACAACTTGGATATATGTTTGTAGCAGCGGGTCTTGGAGCTTACTGGATAGCGCTTTTTCATCTTGTAACACATGCATTTTTTAAATCGCTTTTGTTTTTAGGAGCCGGAAATGTAATGCATGCGATGAATGATGAGCTTGATATCAAAAAAATGGGTGGTCTTTATAAATTTATGCGTCCAACTGCGATTTTAATGATAATCGCTTCGCTTGCTTTGGCTGGGTTTTATCCGTTTGCTGGATTTTTCTCAAAAGATAAAATTCTTGAAGCGGCATTTGCAGATGGTAACTACTTGATATGGGCGGTTTTATTAGTTGGTGCGATTATGACGGCATTTTATAGCTTTAGACTTATTATGCTTGTCTTTTTTGGTAAGCCAAAATACGAACACCACCCACACGAAGCCAAAATTTTTATGCTTATAGCCTTAGCTCCACTTGGAATCTTAGCCATTATAGCCGGTTTTTTTGAGCATAAATTTCACAGTGCGGTTACTAAAATTTTGCCAAATTATGAGATGGATATAGAGCATAATGTAGCGTTAGGGCTTATTTTGCTAACTTTGGTTTGTGTTTTGCTAAGCACTATTTTTGCGATTTTTGCTTATAAAAAAGAGATTTTTAAACCAAGTATTGAAAACAGTAAAATTTATAAAATTTTATCAAATCAGTATTTTATACCGCAATTTTATGATAAATTTTTAGTAAAAGGATATTATAAAATCAGCCAGCAATTTGCTAAAATGGATGAAGCTTTTATAGATAAGTCAGTCGATGCGATAGCCTATAGCCTTGTTAAACTAGGCAGTATAACAAATGAGATGAATAGTGGAAATTTATCTTTTATGTTAAGATGGATGGTCGTTGGGTTTGCTGTGATGTTAGCTTTGGCTTTTTTGATTTAAGGGGAATAGATGGATCATTTATTAAGTTTAGTTATATTTTTTCCAGCACTTGCTGCTTGTTTTGCATTTATAATAGATGAAAAAAGTATCAAAACTTATGCTATAAGTATAAGTTTTATCGAGTTTTGTCTTACTCTTTTTGTGTGGGCGGAATTTGCCTCTTTAAAAGCAGGCGAGAAATTTAGCGAATTGGTTAGTTTTATACCAGAATTTGGTATAAACTACTTTTTAGGAGTTGATGGAATCAGCCTATTTTTGGTTGTTTTGAGTGCATTTATGACTTTTGTCGGGCTTATAAGTTTAACTATCACAGACAGGTTAAAACACTTAATTATAAGCATTTTGTTTTTAGAAATGACTATGATGGGCGTGTTTTTAAGCCTTGATGCTGTTATTTTTTATATATTTTGGGAACTTTCGCTTTTGCCTATGCTTTATATAATCGGTTCTTGGGGAAGTGGCAAGAGAGTTTATGCGGCGGTTAAGTTCTTTTTATACACATTTTTTGGCTCTGTTTTAATGCTAGTTGGCATAGTTTCAATGGCGTATTTTTACTATGTAAATACTGGAAGTTATAGCTTTAACATACTTGAGTGGAGAAATTTATCGCTTCCGTTAAATACCCAAATTTGGCTATTTTTAGCGTTTTCAATCGCATTTGCGATTAAAACTCCGCTCTTTCCATTTCATACTTGGCTTCCATACGCTCACGGTCAAGCGCCAACGATTGGCTCGATTTTACTAGCTGCGGTTTTGCTTAAGATGGGAACTTATGGTTTTGTGAGATTTTCTTTGCCGCTTTTTCCAGATGCGAGCGTGTATTTTGCCGATTTTATGTGCGTTATAGCAATCATAATGATTGTATATACATCATTCATCGCATTTGCGCAAAAAGATATCAAGCAAGTTATCGCATACAGTTCAATCGCGCATATGGGCGTTATAATGCTTGGAATTTTTTCTATGAGCGTTGAGGGCGTGAGTGGAGCTGTGTTTTTGATGTTAAGTCATGGTATCGTCAGCGGAGGGCTTTTTATGTTAGTAGGCTTTATCTATGATAGACGTCATACAAAGCTTTTAGGAGATTTTGGTGGACTTGCAAAAGTTATGCCGACATATGCGACTTTGTTTGCTATCGTGCTTTTTGGCTCAATCGGACTTCCGCTAACAATCGGCTTTGTGGGCGAGTTTTTAAGCTTGATTGGAATTTTTAAAGCAAGTCCAATATATGCATTTTTGGGTGGACTTGGCATTATAATGGGTGCGATTTATAGTTTAAATTTATATAAAAAGACATTTTTTGGTGCTGTTACAAACGAAGAGAATAGAAATTTAAAAGATTTAAACAAAACAGAGCTTTTTGCGATTGTTCCGATAGCTATACTAACCATAGTTTTGGGGGTTTATCCAAATTTGCTTTTAAAAGATATAAACGCAAGCGTTAAACAAGAGATAAGTTCGATGTATGAAAAAAGCAAGCATATGGATAGTAAAACTTACCTTGAAAAATCAAACATCATAAGGAGCTTAGATGTTAAATAAAGTTGTTTTTGATTTAGATAAGCTAAATTTAGCATCAATTGCACCGATGGCTTTGCTTATCGCCTTTGCCGTGGCAATCATATGCCTAAGCGTGATAAATAAAAATCTTTCAAAGAAATTTTATACTAGCATAAGCATTTTAGCACTTTTGTTAGACTTTGGTTTGGTATCTGGATACTCAGGAGGCTTTAGAGGGTTTTTTAACCTTCTGTTGGTTGATGGAGTTGCGATTTTATCGATGTTGATTATACTTTTAGCATCTGCGTTTTTTATAGCTCTTGCGCTTTGTGCAAAAGAGTATGAAGAGTATGAAAAACCAGAGTTTTACGCGCTATTTTTGTTTATGATAGCTGGATATCAGTTTATGGTATCAAGCGATAGTTTGATTTTGATTTTTGTTGGACTTGAAACTTCGAGTTTGGCTTTATACACGTTAATTGCGTTAAGAAATAACAACTTCGCAGTCGAAGCAGCGCTTAAGTATTTTACCATGGGTGCGCTTAGTGCCGGGTTTTTCGCCTTTGGTGGAGCGATGTTTTATCTAGTAACTGGAAGTGTTGAAATTCACGCTATAGCAAGCATTATCAAAGGTTCAAGCATACAAGAGAGTATGAGTTTGTATGTGGCTTGTCTGCTTCTAATCGCATCGATTGGATTTAAAATTTCACTCATTCCATTTCATACGTGGCTTACTGATGTATATGAGGGCTCAAATGCAGCTCTTGCTGGATTTATCTCTATAGTACCAAAAGTCGCAGCTTTTGTTGTTGCACTTAGACTTTTTAACGCTTTGATGATGAGTGGAGTTTTTTGGGTTGAAATCGTTTTGTATGTCATAGCGGTTTTAACTATGAGCATAGCAAATGTAGCTGCGCTTGTGCAAAAAGATGTTAAAAGAATGCTCGCTTTTAGCTCAGTTTCTCACGCTGGATTTTTACTAGCAGCGATTGTGATTGGAACTACTCAAGCAAGTGTTGGGTTGTTTTTATACTGGATAATGTTTGTCTTTGCAAATTTAGGTGCATTTACCATGCTTTGGGTTACACACAATAATGGTAAAATTTGGGATGATAGGTTTGAGTATCCTTATGAGAAATTTTCAGGTCTTATAAAACTAGCTCCTTGTGCAGCTATAATGATGGCGATATTTATGCTCTCATTAGCTGGAATTCCGCCATTTAGTGTATTTTGGGGCAAGATGTATCTTATGAGCGCGGCTGTAAATTCTGGCTTTGTAATTTTGGCTGTGATAATGGCGGTTAATAGTGCCATTGCGCTTTACTACTACTTAAGAGTAGTTGTTGAGATGTTTTTAAAAGAGCCGATTGTCAAAGATAGTAAGTTGTATAGTGAAAATTTAAGCAACACTTTAAAGTATATTTTAGCTCTTTGTGCTGTGCTTTGTGTTATAGCGCCAATCGTTGTTAAATTTATACTTCCACAAATTTATGACATGGTGATTTTTAGCGGGTTTTAGAGTTTAGAAGCTTTGTTAAATGAGCTTCTAACTCATCTAAATTTAGTAAAATCTTATCTTTAAACTGCGATTTGTTAAATGTGCGTTGGCGTTTGGCAAGCTGGATTGTATGCGTTGAGATAAGATTTTCTAACTCATCTTTTGAAATCTTCTCATCTAAAAACTCTTTGCACTCTTTTAAACCTATACAATTAAGCGCTTTTTGCTCTTTTCCATACTTTTTAAACAGATATTCAGCTTCATCTACAAGTCCAGCTTCTAGCATCTTTTTTGTGCGAGTTTTAATGCGTTCATTTAAAAACTCTTTTGGACTTTCTATCTCAAAAATTGCTAAATTTGATATAGTTGGCGCCGTTGTATTCTCGCGTAAAAAAAGTGACGGAATTCGCCCTGTGGTTTTATATATACTATACCACTTTAAAAGCCGGTAGCTGTCATTTTGACTAAATTTGGCTTTAAACTCTGGGTCAAATTTAGATATTAACTCATAAATTTCAACATTTGAAAGAGTTGTTTTTACATCATCTATTTTAGGGCTCAGTCCGCTTAACATCGTCTTTAGATAGAAACCACTTCCGCCAGTTATGATAAGTGGAACATCTAAATTTAAAGCAAATTCTTTTGCTTTTTTATACTCTTTTATAAAATCCCCAACACTAAAATGCTCATCTGGATAGACTAAATCTATACCAAAATGCTTAGCTAAACTAAGCTCATCGGCACTTGGTTTAGCACTTGCTATATCGATTTGTTTATATAAACAAAGCGAGTCAAGACTAAGGATAATACAGTTAAATTTAGTAGCTAAATTTAGTGCAAGGTCGCTTTTTCCACTAGCCGTAGTTCCAACAATAGCAAATTCAAAAAACATATATCTCCTTTAAATTTTGCAATTTTATCATAATGTAAAATCAATAGTGGATATTTTATTATAAATTTGATAAAATAAAAGATTGAAAGGTAAAAATGGAAAAATTTAGACAAGTTTTAAAAGACATAAACGAGCTAATAGTTTTTAAGCACTCTGTTTTTGCGTTGCCGTTTATCTTCGTGGCGATGATAACAGCTTCAAAGCTTGAGAATGGCTCTATGTGGTTTGGGCTAAAACTTCTTGTTTTAGGAGTTTTATGCGCAGTAAGTGCAAGAAGTTTTGCGATGGCGTTTAACAGATATATGGATGAAGATATCGATAGACCAAACCCAAGATGCGCAAACCGTCCAAGCGTAGATGGGCGCATAGGACGTGGGAATTTACTACTTTTTATAGTGGCAAATGCGGTTATTTTTCTCGTGGTTGCATACTTTATAAATTCACTTGCATTTAAGCTTGCTTTTCCTATTTTACTGATTTTGGGTGGGTATTCTGTTTTTAAAAGATTTTCAGAAATCGCGCACCTTGTTTTAGGACTTTGTTTAGGTCTTGCGCCGATTGCTGGAGCTGTGGCGATAGGTGCTAGTGTGCCACTTTGGTCGATTTTACTGTGTTTGGGCGTGATGTTTTGGGTGGGTGGCTTTGATGTGCTTTACTCGCTTCAAGATTTAGAGTATGATAAAAGCGCTGGACTTTTTAGCATACCATCTCGCTATGGAAGTGACGCGGCGATGTTTATATCAAGCCTTTTTCACGCCATTACAATCATATTTTGGTTTTTGTTTTGTATATCGGCAAATTTGGGCTTTTGGGCGTATTTAGGCGTGGTGATTGCTGGGGTGATTTTATGGCAAGAACACCGCATAGTAAGAAAAGATTTTAACAAAATCGACAAGGCGTTTTTTACGCTTAATGGATATTTGGGTATTATGTTTTTTTGTTTTATATTTTTTGATTTATGGAACTACTAAGGAGAGGTTATGGACGCGGATTCGATAATAATTTTAGGGCTTTGTGTTGTGCTTTTGATAGTTTTGATTTTACTTTATATAAAAGATAAACAAACTGATGCTAAATTTGATAGATTTGATCAAATCGTAACTGATAATATGAATGGAATTTTTGCTCTTCAAAAAGAGATAAATGCGCTAAAAGAAGTGATGGATGAGATAAATATAGGCGATTTTTCTGAGCAAATCGATTTGCAAGTAGAGGAAAAAATCGCTCCTATCATTCACTCTTTAAAAGGCATTGATGAGCTAGTTAAAAAAAGCATAAAAGATAGGAAAAATGTTGAGTAGGCATTTAAAAAATTCCTATAAAATGTCACAACTAAAGGATAAAAAATGTTAATAGATGGGTATGGAAGAGTTGTTGACTATCTTAGGATTTCGGTTACTCAAAGATGTAATTTCAGATGTAAGTATTGTATGCCAAAAACGCCTTTTAGCTGGGTTCCGCATGAAAATTTACTAAGCTATGAAGAGCTTTTTTTGTTTGTAAAAGTTGCTATTGACGAGGGTGTTAAAAAAATTCGCATAACTGGTGGCGAGCCACTTGTTAGAAAAGATATAGATAAATTTATTAAAATGATAAGCGATTATGCGCCTGATATTGATTTGGCTTTGACGACGAATGGATTTTTTTTAAAACACTATGCAAAACTTTTAAAAGAGGCCGGACTTAAACGTATAAATATGTCAGTTGATACTTTAGTGCCACAAAAAGCGGCGATGTTGGCACAAAGAAGCGTTTTGCATGAGGTTTTAGAAGGTCTTGAAGAGGCGTTAAAAGCAGGGCTAAAGGTCAAGATAAATACTGTGGCTTTAAAAGGGATTAACGATGATGAGCTTGTCTATCTGCTTGAGTTTGCCAAAGAGCGAAATTGCGAGATAAGATACATCGAATATATGGAAAACACTCACGCAAACGATGAGTTAGTGGGTTTAAGAGCAAGTGAGATTTTAGATATTATATCTAAAAAATACACCATAAAAGAGGTTGGGAAAGCGCCAAATTCACCATCAACTTCGTATGAGATAGATGACGGATATAAATTTGGTATAATCGATCCGCACAAGCACGATTTTTGCGATAGTTGTAACAGGATTAGACTAAGTGCGGAGGGACTTTTGATACCTTGTTTGTATTTTGAAGAGGCGCTTAGTATAAAAGATGCGATTAAAAAGGGTGATATAGCTGCTGCAACTGAAGTTTTGCGTAAAGTTTTGCAAAACAAACCGCAAAAAAACAAGTGGGAAGCGGCTAAGGAAAATGAAGTCTCAAACCGAGCTTTTTATCAAACTGGCGGTTGAGCCTATGAGGGCTAAAATTTGTTAAAGCTAGTTGAGTTTTTTCACAGCATTCAAGGCGAGGGTAAGTTTGCGGGAAAAAATGCGATTTTTTTCAGGTTTGCTGGGTGTAACTTAAGATGCGCTGGATTTGGTGTGAAACTAAACTCACTAAAAACAGGTGAAGTTTTAACAGGTTGTGATACGATTAGAGCGGTTTATACAAGCCATTTTGAGTATGAAAATATCACTTCAAAAGAGGCGCTTTTAAGTAAATTTGAAGAGCTAGATTTACAAAATGCAAAACCAATCATAGTTATAACTGGTGGTGAACCGCTTTTGCACCATAAAGATGAGATTTTTTACGCTTTTATAAGCGAAGTTTTAGCGCGTGGTTTTGAAGTGCATTTCGAAACAAATGGAAGCGTTGAGGTTGATTTTGCCAGATTTAACGAGTATAAAAAGTGCGTTTTTTGTATCAGTCCAAAACTGTCAAATAGTGGCGAAAAGCGCGAAAAAAGACTAAATTTTAAAGCATTAAATTTGATAAAAGAAAATGCTAAAGATAGCTTTTATAAATTTGTAATCAGCTCTGAATTTAACCTTCAAAGTGAGATTTTAGAGATTACTCAAGCCGCACCAAATGAAGTTTTTTGTATGCCTTTGGGAAAAAATAAAAAAGAGTTAGAAAAAAACGCTAAATTTACATTTGAGTTTTGTCTAAAAAATGGCTATAACTACACAGACAGGCTTCATATAAGAATTTTTGATGATAAAGATGGTATATAAGGTAATTTTATGATAATAAGAAAAATTTATGATTTTGAAAATGCACATATAGTGCGAGATTGTAGCTCAAAGCGTTGCAGAACAAGCATTCACGGGCATTCTTATAAATGCGAAGTATTGCTTAGTTCAAATTTTTTAGATAATGCAGGCATGGTTTATGACTTTGGTTTGATGAAGCTTGGCATAAAGAGTATCATCGATAGTTTTGACCATGCTACAACTCTGTTTTTAGGCGATAGTGATGAGTATAAAAATGATATAAAAAAGCACTCATCAAGATGGGTTGAAATCCCATATAACCCAAGTGCTGAGCAGTTTTGCAGAGTCTTTTTTGTCATTATCGATAAGCTTTTAAGTTTGATTAATATGCAAAATGGCGAACGCGAAGTCAAACTTCACAGCATTATCGTTCACGAAACAGCCACAGGATACGCGCAGTGTTTTAGAGATGATGCCTATAATGAGCAGATGGGAATTATAAATTTAAATGATATTAAATTTAGCGATGAAGTTATGTGCGACTGGGATGATAAAGAGTTCTTTCAAAAAATTAAAAATGGCGTTAAATTTAGCTATCCAAGGGATTGCTAGAGATGGTTAAAATAAAAAAAGCTAAATTTAAGAGCAAAATAAGGAGCGTTCATGCAAGAGCTTTATGAGATGAGTTTGTCGCTTCATAAATTTTTTGTTTGGGTTGTTTTTGGCTTGAGCGTGCTTCATCTGGTGCTTTCTCAAGTTGGAAGTGGTATGGGTTATGTTAAGCGCATTCGCCTACTTTTGCCACTTTATTATGCTTGTTTAGCTGCTGTTTTGATAACTGGAGCTGTTATTTTGCCAGTTTTAAAATTTGAGTTAAGTTATAGCGTGATTATTATGATAATTGCCTTTATAGCGATGATAGGAATAGGCGCTATGGGATATAAAAAACTAAAAAGAGCCTATTTTAGACAAGAAATTCCAGAGTATAAAAAGAAAATTAGAGTTTTGATAGGTATAAATTTAGCTCTTATTTTAGTTGCGAGTTTTGTGTAATGACATTTTTATACTCAAAAATGGCTGGCGATGAGCAAATCGTGGTAGAAAACGAGCAGTTTAACCACCTAAAAGCAAGGCGTGCAAAACTTAGCGAGCGAATCGATGTGCGAAATTTAAAAGATGGATTTAACTACATCTATGAGATACGAGAAATCGGACGAAAGAGTGCAAATTTAGAGCTTATTTTTAAAAATAGCGTCGCAGAAATAGAGCATAAACTAAGCTTAGCATGGGCGGTAGTTGAGTCAAGTGTTATAGAAAAAACCTTGCCAATGCTCAATGAAATGGGCGTTTTTAAGTTAATTTTTGTGTATTGTGATTTTTCGCAAAAAAACATAAAGCTTGATTTGGATAGATTTGAACGGATTTTAATCGCTTCATCGCAACAATGCGGGCGAAATTCGCTTTTACAAATCGAAGTTTTAAAAGATAGCAAAGAGTTTTTTGATAAATTTAGCCAAATTTCTCTTATAGATTTTGGTGGGAAAAATTTAGCAAATGCAACTTTAGATGAGATTTTTTTCATCGGTCCAGAGGGTGGTTTTAGCCAAGAAGAAAGAGAGCTTTTTAACAAATCATATGGTTTAAACTCGCCTTATATACTTCGTTCAAACAGCGCTATAGTCGCAATCGCTTCAAAAATGCTTTTATAAATTTGATTTTTTAAGTTTTTTTTAGTATAATCAACTTTCGCTTTAAA
The DNA here is from genome assembly GCF_013201685.1 of Campylobacter geochelonis. Classification (NCBI taxonomy): domain Bacteria; kingdom Pseudomonadati; phylum Campylobacterota; class Epsilonproteobacteria; order Campylobacterales; family Campylobacteraceae; genus Campylobacter; species Campylobacter geochelonis. Next base: position 236,927 of record NZ_CP053844.1, read on the forward strand.
ATTCAAAAACTAATATCCAAAAAAGGAAAAATCATGAAAAAAGATATTCATCCAGAGTATGTTGACGCAACTGCAACATGCGCATGTGGAAACACTTTTAAGACTAAATCAAACAAAGCTGAAATCAGAGTTGATATCTGTTCAGAGTGCCATCCGTTTTTCACAGGCAGTGAAAAGATAGTTGACTCAGCTGGTCGTGTTGAGAAGTTTAAGAAAAAATACGGCATAAAATAAGCCTTGCTTTACTTTGTTCCTACTCCCATAGGAAATTTATCAGACATCTCGCAGCACTCTTTGGAGATTATCTCAAGCTGCGAGATTGTCTTTTGCGAAGATACTCGCGTAACAAAATCTCTTATAAATTTACTAAAAACTAGATATAACTTAGAAATAAAAGATAAAATTTTTTACTCGCTACACTCACACAATGAAGAGAGTTTTTTAAAAAACATCGATATAGAAATTTTTTCTAAAAAATGTGTTTATATGAGCGATGCTGGAATGCCTTGTATTAGCGATCCTGGTGTTGGGCTAGTTAAATTTGCTCAAGAAAATGGCATAGAGTATGAAGTCATAAGTGGGGCAAACGCGCTTTTACTTGCAGTTGCCGCAAGTGGGCTTGTGGAAAAAGAGTTTACTTTTTTGGCATTTTTACCAAATTTAGGTAAAGAGCGAGCGATAGCGATACAAAATGCGCTAAATTCACCATATCCAACTGTCATATATGAGTCGCCAAAACGCATTTTAAGCTTAGTTGAAGATATCGTTAAACTTGATGAAAACAGAAAACTTTTTCTCATAAAAGAGGCAAGTAAGAAATTTGAAAAGAAATTTTTTGAAACCTCACTAAATTTAGTTAAAATTTTAAAAGATGAAAATTTAAATGGCGAGTGGAGTGTTGTCGTGCAAAAATCCCCAAATTCTACAGTAGAGCGCATAAATTTAAAAGATATCGAAGAGCTTGAAATTCCTCCAAAACAAAAAGCCAAACTACTTTCAAAGCTAACTGGCGAAAATTCTAAAGAGATATACAAAAAACTAACAAAATAAGACAAAATTTAAGAACTTTTTTGCTATCATTGCATAATGATTATCTATGGAAAACAACTATTTTTACATCTATTAGAGAAGCATAAAGAGAAAATTATAAAAATTTACCTTGCAAAAGAGTGCGAAAAACCACTTTTTAGCAAAATTGCAAAGCTTGGCGTCAAAATCGAAAGGCCAGATACCAAAAAAGCACAAGCTTTAGCAAGAGGTGGAAATCATCAAGGCTTTTTAGCCGAGGTTGAGCCGTTTGTTTTTGGCGATTTAAATGAGCTAAAAAAAGAGAATTTTATAGTTATCCTGTATGGTCTTAGTGATGTTGGAAACATCGGTGCTATCGTAAGAACAGCTCATGCTTTAGGTGCGAGTGGAGTTATCGTTGTAGCTAAGAGTTTAGCAATGGAGGGTATAATTCGCACTAGCAGTGGCGCTGCTTATGAAATACCTATTTGTATGGTCGAAGATGGACTAAGTCTGTTAAACGAGTTAAAACAAGTTGGTTTTTCAGTTTATGGCACAGCAAGTAGTGGTAAAAATTTGAGTGGGTTTAAATTTAAACCAAAAGTTGCTCTTGTAATGGGTAGTGAGGGCGATGGAATGCCTAAAAAAGCCTATGAAAAGTGCGATGAGTGCGTTGGGATAAAGATGAAAAATAGTTGGGATTCTTTAAATGTAAGCGCTGCGTTTGCGATAATTTGCGATAGGATAGTAAATGGATGAAAATGTCATAAAAAATCCTTTAAAAAGGATTGAAGAGATAGGCGTAAGAGAAGTTTCAAAAGCTACACATATCGAAACTGAATATATAGAGTACATTTTAGATAAAAATTATGAAAAACTCGTCGGGAAAAATGCAAAAGGCTTTATAAAGATAATAGAGCGTGAGTATGGGTTAAACTTGCAAGAGTGGCTTGATGAATACAACGCGTTTCGTGGCGAAAACAGTAGCGATGATGGAAAAGTGTTTGCAAATTCTGTTACACAAAATGAGATAGTTATAAAAGATCATAAAAAAGCTCCAAGCTTTTTGCTTTGGTTTGTGATTTTGATAATTTTGGCATGGGCGGTTTATTACTTTAAGCTTTATGATTTAACAGCAAAATTTCTATCAACAGTAGGCGAGCAAAACAGCAGTATTTCGTACACAAACGCAACTATAGTTGAAAAAGTAGAAAACAAACTTGAAAATGTTGGCGTTACGATTCCATTAGAAAATGCCTCACATCTAAATGCAAACATAACAACAAAAGATGAGAACAAAACAGAGCCTAATGTCTTAGAAAAAACTATTATGTTAGAGACAAACTCAACTTTACAAGATGATGAAAATGCAACAAAACAACTAAATTTAGATGATGAAAAAAGTGGTGAGCAAACAGCAGCTAGTATAATTCCAAGCGAAAAGATGTGGATAGGGATAATTGATGTAAAAACTGGCAAAAAAACTACTATGATTACAACTAAAAAGTATGATATAGACTTAGAAAAAGAGCAGTTGGTTTTAACAGGACATGGGTTTTTCAAGCTGGATAGTGGAGATAAAAACGAGCAGTTTAAAGACAAAAATCCAACAAGGCTTTATATAAAAGATGGTAAAATCTCGCAGATTAGCTATGATGAGTTTTTAAAACTAAATAAGGGAAAAGCTTGGTAAAAAAGGCACTTTTTATACTATTATTTACTGGATTTGTTTTTGCTGCTACACCAGAGCAAGTGCTTGTAAATTTAGGCGGAGCTGGTTTGGTCGTAGATGATATGGTCGATGAAAATTCAAATCCTGATATATCAAAAATAACCAAAAGTTTGCAAGATAACGGAAAATTACAGCTTTTAGTCGATAAAAAAACAAAAACAGTGTTAAATTTCAACTCAAACGCAAATGGAGTTTTGCTTCTTAAAAGCATAGAAAATATGATATCAAATTTAAGATATGGCGACTATCAAAACCTAAATTTTGTAAACGATGAAAACTCTTCTTACTCGATAGTTGTGAATCTAGATAGAATCCCAAACCCTGGCGAAATTTATAAAGAGCTTAAAAAGAGTAATATTTTTATAAATGATGTTAAAAAAGGAGCCGGTTCTTTTACTTACTTTTTAGATTTATCCAAAGCAAGCATATATGCGACCGCTTTTGGAAGCGAGTATAAAAAGCCAACCAAGCCATATTTTATAAATGTAAATGGCAAAAAAACTGTATCTATAGAAGTTCAAGAGGGCGATACGTGGCACCCAAGTGTGAAAATTTTTGATAAAAACTTAAATTTAATTGACTCGTTGGTGCAAGACAGCCCACAAAAATCTATAAATTTTGAACTACCAGAAAATGCACACTACATACAAGTCGATGATGGTAGCAGCTTAGAAAACATACAAAAAGGGCTTAAATTTAACCTACAATAAGAGGAGTTTTTAATGTTTGATGAAATTCGTTTTAACAGAATTGAAAGATTACCAAACTATGTCTTTGCAGAAGTAAATGCCATAAAAATGGCAGCTAGACGAAATGGCGAAGATATTATCGATTTTTCTATGGGAAATCCTGATGGCAGAACGCCACAACACATCGTTGATAAACTTTGCGAAAGTGCGCAAAAGGATAAAACGCATGGATATAGCGTATCTCAAGGAATTTATAAACTCCGCGTTGCGTGTTGTAATTGGTATAAAAGAAAGTATGGCGTAGAGCTAGACCCAGAAACCGAAGTAGTCGCAACTATGGGAAGCAAAGAGGGTTTTGTTCATCTTACAACAGCTATTATAAACCCAGGCGATGTCGCCGTTGTGCCAGATCCTGCGTATCCGATTCACACTCAAGCATTTATCATAGCTGGCGGAAATGTCGTTAAAATGCCACTTCCATATAGCCAAGAGTTAAAGTTAGATGAGGAAAAATTCTTTCAAGATTTAGAAACAGCATTTAAAGAGAGTATCCCAAGACCAAAATATGTAGTGGTAAATTTCCCTCACAACCCAACAACAGTTACAGTAGAAAAAAGCTTTTACGAAAGATTAGTAGCTTTGGCAAAAAAAGAGCGTTTTTATATCATCAGCGATATCGCTTATGCTGAACTTGCATTTGATGGGTATGAGACTCCATCGATTTTTGAAGTTGAGGGCGCAAAAGATGTAGCGGTTGAGACATATACGCTTTCAAAAACTTATAATATGGCTGGCTGGAGGGTTGGTTTTGTTTGTGGAAACAAAAAGTTAGTTGGAGCGCTCAAAAAGATAAAATCATGGTTTGATTATGGTATGTTTACGCCGATTCAAGTAGCAGCAACCGTAGCGCTTGATGGACCACAAGAGTGCATAAGTGAGACTAGAGCGATTTATAGAAAAAGAAGAGAAGTCTTGCTTGAAGCATTTGATGGGGCTGGTTGGAGTATTCAAAGACCAGATGCGTCGATGTTTGTTTGGGCTAAAATTCCAGAGCCAGCGCTTCATTTAGGTAGCTTAGAATTTTCAAAACAGCTTTTAACGCAAGCGTGCGTTGCGGTTAGTCCAGGAGTTGGCTTTGGCTCTGCTGGAAATGACTATGTAAGAATTGCGCTGATTGAAAATGAAAACCGCATTCGCCAAGCAGCAAGAAATATCAAAAAATATCTCAAAGAGATAAAGAGCTAGGAGTTAAAAATTATATGAATGTAGCTATTTTAGGGGTTGGAACGGTTGGAAGTTCTGTTGCAAATATATTAAAAAGAAACCAAGATATTATTTCGGCTCGCGCCGGTATGAAGATAAATCCAGTCGTGGGCGTGGTTAAGGATTTAAACAAAAAAAGAGATTGCGATATACCTTTAACAGACGATATAAATAGCGTTATAGCAAGAGATGATATAGATGTTTATATCGAGCTTATGGGTGGAGTTGAAGAGCCTTACCGCGTAGTTAGCCAAATTTTAAAGAAGAAAAAAGCAGTCGTTACGGCCAACAAAGCTATGCTTGCTTACCATAGATATGACTTGCAAAATTTAGCCAGCGATACGCCATTTGGCTATGAAGCAAGCGTGGCTGGTGGAATTCCAATCATAAAATCGCTTCGCGAAGGACTAAGCGCAAACCATATAAAAAAAATTATTGGTATATTAAATGGCACGAGCAACTACATCTTAACAAATATGATGAAAAATAGTTCTAAATTTGAAGATGTCCTTAAAAAAGCTCAAGAACTAGGATACGCTGAAGCTGATCCGACCTTCGATATAGGCGGGTTTGATGCAGCACACAAACTGCTTATTTTAGGCAGCATTGCATATGGCGTTCGTGGAAAGCCTGAAGATATACTGATAAAAGGTATCAAAAACGTCTCATCAGAGGATATATTTTTCGCGCTTGATTTTGACTATGTTATAAAACTTTTAGCCATAGCTAAAAAAACAGATGGCAAAGTCGAGCTTAGAGTCCATCCAGCCCTAATCCCAAAAGATAATATCATCGCAAAAGTAAATGGTGTAATGAATGGCATAAGCGTTTATGGAGATGCAGTTGGCGAGAGTATGTATTATGGACCTGGAGCTGGTGGAGAAGCGACCGCAAGTTCGGTTATAGCAGACTTAATCGATATCGCAAGAGGTAACAAAAACCCAATGCTAGGCTATCAGCCAACTTCTAAGCTCGAAGAGTTAGAATTGCTCCCTATAAATGAGATAAAAACTAAATATTATCTAAGACTTAGAGTTGAAGATAGAGTTGGAGTTTTAGCTAAAATCACAAATTTAATGAGTGAAAACCACCTATCAATCGATAGTTTTTTACAAAAGCCACGCCAAAGTAGCGATGAGTATACGACGCTATTTTTTACAACTCATATTAGTTTAGAAAGCGATGTTAAGCGAGTTATGGGGCTTTTGCAAAATGAGCCGTATGTGAAAGAGCGACCATTTATGATTAGGATTGAGGGCTAAGTTGGGGCTAAAAGAGTATCTTTTTGGCTTTAAAAGTGAAGATAAGGCTTGTGAATATCTAAAGAAAAACGGCTTTGAGGTAATTAGGCGAAATTTCCACTCTAAATTTGGCGAGATCGATATCATCGCTAAAAAAGATGAAATTTTGCATTTTATCGAGGTAAAAGCGACAAATGCGGAGTATGAAGCTGTTTACAGAGTTACTCCAAAAAAATTAGAAAAGATTTTAAAAACGGTAAATTTCTACCTTTTAAAAGAGGGTTTGGAAGCGGATTTTCAAGTAGATGTTATAACGATAGATAAAAAATCTACCAAATTTATAGGAAACGTTACTGCTTGAATTTATATTGATATTTAATTAATAAAGAATAATGTATAATTTAAGAAAAATTTTAAGGAGAAAATATGGGAAAATATATTGAGCTTTCATCAGCAAATTTTGATGTTGCAAAAGAGGGTGTCGCACTTGTCGACTTTTGGGCGCCTTGGTGCGGACCGTGCAGAATGCTTGCACCAGTTATAGATGAGTTGGCGGCTGATTTTGATGGAAAAGCTAAAATTTGCAAGGTAAACACAGATGAAGAGCAAGATTTAGCTGTTGAGTATGGCGTAAGATCTATACCTACTCTATTATTTTTTAAAGATGGTGAGTTAAAAGATCAGCTTGTTGGTGCGCAATCAAAGCAGATTATTAGCGAAAAAATCAAATCACTTTTATAAAATTTAGAGCCTAAATTTAGGCTCTAAACAAAATTTTATTATTAATTTAATTTTTTGTAAAATTTTCTTCATAATAAAATTATAGGAGATAAATATGTTAAATTTAGCTATTATCGGCGGTGGACCTGCTGGACTTGCGGCTGGACTTTATGCGACAAGAGGCGGACTAAAAGATGTTGTGATGTTTGAGCAAGGAATGCCAGGCGGACAAATCACATCAAGCTCAGAGATGGAAAACTACCCAGGCGTTGCAACCGTGCTTGATGGCATGAGTTTTATGGCGCCATGGCAAGAGCAATGTTTTAGATTTGGTTTAAAACACGAGATGGCATTTGTCCAAAGAGTAAGCCAAAACAGCGACAAGACTTTTACTATACATTTAGATGATGGCAAAACACAAATCGCAAAAGCAGTCATCGTCTGTACCGGTTCGGAGCCAAAAAGAGCTGGATTTAAGGGAGAAGATGAGTTTTTTGGGCGTGGTGTTAGTACATGTGCAACTTGCGATGGATTTTTTTATAAAAATAAAGAAGTAGCAGTTCTTGGCGGTGGCGATACAGCTATCGAAGAGGCGCAATACCTTGCAAACATCTGCTCAAAAGTTTATCTGATTCACAGACGCGAGGGCTTTCGTGCAGCTCCGATAACTCTTGAAAAAGCTAGAAAAAATGAAAAAATAGAGTTTTTGCTTAACGCTGTAGTCGATGAGGTTTATGGTGATAAATCAGGCGTAAATGGCGTGATAGTTAAATTTAAAGATGGAAGCACAAGAGACTTAAAAGTGCCTGGAATTTTTACTTTTGTAGGGCTAAATGTTAGAAATAGCGTTATAAAAGATGAGGCTGGTAAATTTATATGCGATGTAAATGAAGCTGGGCAAATAGTTGTAAATTTAAAAATGCAAACAAGCGTGCCAGGACTTTTTGCTGCTGGCGATATAAGAATCGATGCTCCAAAACAAGTAGTATCAGCAGCTGCTGATGGTGCAGTTGCAGCACTTTCTGTAATAAGCTATATAGAAGCAAATCACTAAAATTAACAAATAAGGCTAAGTTTAGTTAAATTTAGCCTTAAGTTTTTTTATTTTACCATTTTTTAAAAATCTATTTTATCTTTTGTTTGATTAGTTATCTTTATTTTTACATCTTTTGAATTTTTTGTAAATTTAATAGTGTGCGATTTTAACCTTTTTTAAAAAGAGTTTTCTTGCCTTTTGTTTTAATGATTAAATTTGAGTTGTTATATCATCAAAAGGTTTAAAAATATAAACAAAATCAGGTAAATGTGTTTGCTAATTTTTAAGTAAAATTTAGTAGATTTTTTGATTGTGTTTTAAATTTATCAAACAAGCCAAGCGAATTTATTATATGATAAGTAAACAACTATATTAAAAGCAAAGATTAACATAAAAGTGGGTGCGATTTTCTCGCACCATAAATCTTAGTGTCCTACGACTATATATTTAAAAGCAAGTCTTTGAAGTGTGCCATCGGCTTTAAATTTAGCTATAGCTTCACTCATCTTCTTTCTTAACTCTTCATTTTCGCCTTTTTTAAAGGCTATAGCTTCGCCATCATCATCAAAACTTTCGATTTTTTTAAGTTCTATATTTTTATACTTTTCCATGATGGAAATATCTTTTTGCTTATGACCAAGATATTTGTTATAAATAACTGCTGGCGTGTGGACTGATTCGATTATAAGTGCATCGGCTTTTTTGGTTTTAAGAGCTTCAACGGCGCGAGCAAGATTGTTATGTGTGATTAAGATATTAGCATCTGGGATAGATTTTGCTATATTTACAGCGGTGCTACTATCTGTTACAACTGCGATTGTCTTGCCTGATAAGTTTGACATTTTTGTGATACTTTTATCATCAGTTCGTTTATAAGCTATCATCTTTGCATCAAAATACGGCTCTGTAAAGTCAAGCCAAGCTTTTCTGCTATCGGTGATAGTTATAAAAGCTATCGCAAAATCAACCTTACCGCTAACTATCGCTGCTGGTAGTTCAGAAAATTTCATGCTCTCTATTTTGTATTTAAAGCCAATCTCTTTAGATAAAGCCTCTAAAAGTTCTATCTCATAACCAGTAGGATTGCCTTTATCATCTGTATAATTTATAGGTGGATAGTAATCGATTCCTACGGTATAAACTTTTGCCCAAGCACTCGAAAGAAGAAAGACACTAAGTGCAAATATCTTAAAAATTTTATTCATCATAACCTCCTTAAAAGTTAAATTTTGATCTATCTTAAAGCTAAATTCTTGTTATAAAAAGCTATATAAATCATCAAGCAAGAAATATTTTCTATCAACTGTACCCTTGTAAAATGGTTCAAAAGTTTCAGCATATGCTTTTTTGAAAAATCCATCTTTGCTTAGTCTGATTAGGTTTTGATCAAGAAATTTTCTCAAACTATCGTTGCCTTTTTGAACGCCTATACCAAAGAAATATGTCGAACCGACACTTTTGATATTAACTTCAACTTCTTCATCGATAAGTGGATAGATAAATACTATCAAGTTATCATCGGCGTAAGCATCGACTTTGCCTTCTTTTAGCATTCTGTAGCAGTCTTTTTCTGCCGCACAAGATACCATGTTATATCCTTTGTTGCTAAAATACTCCTCAGGAACGCCACCTTTAACAGCTGCTATTTTTTTATCTCGTATATCGCTAAGGTTTGTAACTTTATCGCCTTTTTTTGTTAAAACAGCTAAATTCATAGAAAAATATGGTGTGCTAAAGTCTATAACCGCTCGTCTTTCCGGCGTCATAGTAAATCCCCATATAACCATATCAACTTTGTTTTGCTCTAACGCGCCAATTCTTTGAGCAACAGACATGCCGACAAACTCAACCTTCCCAGAACTACCTTCAAATATAGAATTTGCTAGCTCTTTAGCAAACAATATCTCAAAACCTTCAAAGCTTCCATCTTCATTTTGTTTACTAAAAGGCGCCCAACCAGTTGCCACTCCGATTCTTACAACGCCTGCTTTTCTAATATCATCAAGCGTATTTGCAAATGAAAATGTTAGAAATAACGCACAAACTAGAAATATTTTATTCATATTTCCCCTTCCTTTTTTAATAATTTTTTACTATAAACTTATTTTACTATAAATTCGCAAATAAATTTATAAAAGTTTTATTTAAAATTAACTAAACTTATTTTTTATTGATTTTACTTTAAGATATAATTAAACTTTTCTGATTTCGATATTAATGTGGAGTTATAAAAATACAATCTAAATTTGTTGTTTTAAAACGAGATAAAATATTTTATCGCATTATAAAATAGCTACTAGTTTTTAACTGCAAAATATAAAAGTTAAATTTAACCACCTTATTATCTAAATTTTGTTATACTCTTTACTAAAATTTCTGAAATTTCAAGGGGCAAAAATGATAAATATCGGAATTCACGGCGGAAGCGGTAAAATGGGCAAGATGATATACGAGTGCTTAAAAATAAGCCAAGTAGCAAAAGCGAGTGTGATTTATACTATCGAACCGTTAGATTTCACGCCAGAATGCGTAGTCACAGACAGTCTTGATGAGTTGTTTAAAAACTGCGATGTGGTTGTTGATTTTACTATCGCCAATGGTGCGATAACGCTTCTTGAGTTTGCTAAGGCTCATCCAAAGCCAATCGTTATGGGAACGACTGGACTAGGAGAAATGGGCGAGAAATTACTAAATGAGTGCGCAAAATCAATGCCTATACTATATGCTACAAACATGAGTCTTGGCGTTGCTGTTTTAAACTCACTTGCCGCGCTTGCTTCAAAGGCGCTTCGTGATTTTGATATTGAAATTTGCGAGATGCACCACAGACACAAAAAAGACGCACCAAGTGGCACAGCACTTACGTTAGCAACAAGCGTAGCAAAAGCGCGCGAACTTGATATAAACAAAGTTCGAGTAAGTGGACGAGATGGTATGATAGGAGCTAGAAGCAAAGATGAAATCGCCGTGATGTCTTTGCGAGGTGGCGATATCGTTGGTCGTCATACGGTCGGCTTTTATAACGATGGCGAGTTTATCGAGCTAAATCACACCGCAACAAGCAGAGCAACCTTTGCAAATGGCGCTATAAAAGCTGCTGTTTGGGTAGTAGGACAAAAACCTGCGCTTTATTCTATAAATGATTGTTTAGGGCTTTAAAATGTGCGCTGTAGTAGGAGTTATAAATTCAAAAGAGGCATCAAAAACTGCGTATTACGGGCTGTTTTCGATGCAACATCGTGGACAAGAAGCAAGTGGAATTAGCGTTAGTAACAACCATCATATCACAACTTTGAAAAAACAAGGTTTGGTTACTGATGTTTTTAGCAAAGAGGACATTATAAATTTAAAAGGCGATATGGCTATCGGACACAATCGTTACAGCACCGCTGGAAATGACTCTGTTAGGGACGCTCAACCAGTTACTGCAAACTACGCTTTAGGCGAAATCGCAATCGTTCATAATGGAAATTTGGTTAATAAAAACGAAGTTAGAGAGCGCCTTATCGATGAGGGTGCGATATTTCAGTCAAATATGGACACAGAAAACATCCTTCATCTTATCGCGCGCAGTAAAAAAGAGCATTTGCAAGAACGAATCGTTGAGGCAGTTAGCCAGATAGTTGGAGCTTACTGCTTGCTTATAATGAGTCGTTCAAAAATCTTTGCTTTGCGTGATAGATACGGTGTCAGACCACTTAGTATTGGTGTTTTACCAGATGGCGGATATATCATAGCTAGCGAAACATGTGCTTTTGACTTAGTTGGCGCTAGTTTTTTAAGAGATGTAGCACCAGGCGAGATGATAATCTTTGAAGAGGGTTGTAAAGAGTTTAAAAGTGTGCAACTTTTTAAAGAGCAAGATCCGCGAATTTGCGCGTTTGAGTATATTTATTTCGCGCGTCCAGATAGCATAGTAGAAGGTAAAAATGTCTATACAACAAGGGTTGAACTTGGAAAAACGCTAGCGAAAAAGAGCAAAATCGAAGCTGATTTTGTCGTGCCAGTGCCTGATAGTGGCGTTCCAGCCGCACTTGGTTATGCAAGACAAAGCGGAATTCCTTTTGAGATGGCGATAGTTCGCAACCACTATGTAGGGCGGACTTTTATAGAGCCAACGCAAGAGATGAGAGATTTAAAAGTAAAATTAAAGCTAAACCCTATGAGTAGCGTTTTAGATGGTAAAAAAATCGTTGTGATTGATGATAGTATCGTGCGTGGAACGACATCTAAAAAAATCGTAGCTTTGCTTAGACAAGCAGGAGCTAAAGAAATTCACATGCGAATAGCAGCTCCAGAGATAAAATATCCCGATCTTTACGGAATAGATACACCAACCGTTGCAGAGCTAATCAGCGCAAACAAAAGCTGCGAAGAGGTGCGAGAATACATCGGAGCAGATAGCTTAGAGTTTTTAAGCGTAGATGAGCTAACGCATAGTCTTGGAGATGAGCGAAAATACTCGCTTGTAAGCTTTGATGGAAATTACTTCATAGATTAAAGGCGCGATATGACTTTAGAAGCTGGGGATTACTACATAGGAGATTTGTCTTATGTGCTAGGATATGCGGATTTCAAGCGAGTTGAAGATGCTAAATTTGAGCAAATTTGCGAGCTTGAAAGTGGAAGTAAATTTGCTAAATTTGAAGTTAGCCTTTGTGATTTTAAAGATACGCAAGGCTTTGTTTACTCGGTTAATAGCCAGATATTTGGCGTTATAAGCGCTGATGTGCTTGATGAGGATTTGTTAGATGAGCGAATTCTTACGCACAGACATGGCAGAATTTATAACAAAGCAAGTTCATATCCGATTGCTAAAATAGTGCGATTTAACGAGCCGTTTGTAGTAGAAAAAACAGAGCGTGGCATAAGCGTTGGCGAGTTAAAGCTAGAATGTTGATTTTACAAGGCAAAAAGCCTTGTAAAACTCATTTTCCAAATAGCGTTTTTACCTCTTTTTCATCAACTTTTATTTCACTTATCTTTAACCACGAGATTATATAATAAACCCCGCTTGCAATCACTACAAGCCAAAGTAGGTTGGTTGTGCTTATAAGAGAGGCTATGGCAAGCATTTTTGCTATGTCAGAAAGCGTTGAAGTGATAGCGAAAATCACTGCGAAAATGATAAAAATTTTATTTTTTGTAAACTCAGATAATTCCCAGTTAAAACGTATATAATAAACAAAAGCGCTAACTCCACACACAAGCGAAAAAATCGCAAGAAAAAGCCCAAGCAGTGGTGAAAGCTTTGTAGCTGGATGTGTTGCGATGATTAAAACAGCAGATAGCACAAGAAACATATAGTAGTTTTTGTTAAAACGATACATATCCTCATCTTGCGCGTGATAGCTTATGAATTTAGAAGCTTGATACGTTAGATAAATCGCAATGATTCCTATAAAAACCATAGTTAGTGCGAGTATGATTTTAAGTGCGTTGTCATTTAAAAAGCCAGCAGCAAGGGCGATAACAAATATCAAAGCAAAGCAAATCAACACTTTTTTGATACAAGACTTGCTTTGTAAAAGAGCTTTTGGATATTTGCTAGCGTCAAATGAAGTGGCACTATTTTTACTAAAAAAATTGCCAAATTTGGAAGTGAAATTTGTTAAATTTATACTTTTTTTGACTTTAGGTTTTTTGATTTCTTTTTTATCAAAGTTCAAAGCTTTACTTATCGTTTGATTTGGCATAGTGGGATTTGTTTTTAAATTTAAAGACGTCGATTTGTCTAAGTTTGTGTTTAAATTTAGCACTGGTTTTTTTATAACATTTTCGGTTTCTTTTACAACCGGCTTTTTGTTTGGAAAAAGTTGCGCGTTTTTGCTTTGTACAGAGTTTTTGTTTGATAGCTCTTTTTTGCCATCATTGATTCTTAGCCACGATATAAAATATGCAATTATCATAACAAATAGCAAAACGCAAATGCCACCTAGCACAAGCATAAAATCTTCGCTGCTGATAGGAAGCGCTGTTTTTGGTAAAAAAGGTTGAAACAACGCAAAATAAACAAAAAAGATAGCATAAAGTGCTATCATAAGCCAATAAATTGCTAAAAATACAAAAGTGATAATAAAAATGTTGTGTCCGCTAAAACGGCTTAACTTCGCGTTAAAACGAAAAGCACAAATAAAAGCGATTAATTCAAATAAAAAAATCGAGCCTAGAAAAATCAAATTTATATCATCAGAAACTGATATAAATTCAGGCAAAAAAACCATGACAAGATAGATAAAAAGCGAGAGTATGCTAAAGGTAAAATAGCTTTGATTTGCCCTAAGCATCGCATCATCGCGCGCGTGGTAACTGATAAATTTACCGGCTTTGTAAATCATAAAAAAGATAAAAAAAGGCAAAATTTGGGTAGCGATTTTGCCGTATTTTATGAGTTGTGCGTCTAAGTTTTTAGCAAATTCCTCCATAAAAGCGCATAAAAATAGTAAAATAAAGAAAAATATAGCAGCCGATATAAATTGTTTGCTGTGTTTAAGCGAATCTGAACGCTGAAATAGATACGATGCACCATCATTTTTATTCATAAGATTTCCTTTTGTTCTGTGACTAGTTTATTTTGGGTTGTTTCTGGCACATTTATCTTAAACCAAGTAATAATGTATATGATGTATACAATAAATGAGATAGAAATGAGCGGATAAAATTTCATCAAAGCATCATCAAATAATGATGTTGCAATGAAAAAAATAGGATGAATGATAAAAATACTTTTGTTTGTAAATTTCCAAAGTCTTATGTGAAAAAGTATAAAATAAACACAAGCAACAAACAGCAGCATGATTCCTAAAACTAAAGCAATAATAAGAACAAGCTCAGATATATGACGAGGTAAAAAACCAGCAATCAAAAGAACAATAAACCCAATAAATATAAATTTAAACGTATTTAAGTTATAACGATACATTTTTTCATCACGCGCGTAGTAACTGATAAATTTGTTTGTATCGTATAGAAAAGTCACAATCATAATTGCTGGTATAATAAGAAGTATTATTGAAATATAAACAACATTGTTACCACCAAATTTACCGATTATTACAATATATAATAACACTGCTAACATTGTGAATAAATAAAATGCAAGATATTTTTTGCTTTCTTTAAGTGCTTGGGTGCGGTCGTACGAATATACATCGCTCATGTAAAATCCTCTTTTAGATTAAGAAAAATAAAAACATAATGATATGCTAAATTTACTTAAATAACAAATTTAAAATCTGAAATCTAAATATTATTTTTTTAATATAACTTGTTTCAATGAAATTATTAATTTAATTTACATTAAGTAAAATAAATTGCGCGATGTAGTTTTAAAAAGCAAGAAAAGATATGCCACACAAGTAAAAATGATATATTTTTATCGTAATTATACATATCTAAATTTTTAAAATAAATGTTTATAAGCTTTGCCCGCTTTATATATAAATACAATAAATAAAATAGCAGAAAGAATAAAAATTTTGCAAATTAGCGCTATATGGGTTTAAAGTGAATAAATCAACTATCGCTTCACAGGTAAAGACAATATATGCTTCTATAAGAAAAAGTGAAATGTGATATTAACGAATACAACGCGCTTTTTGCTTAGTTTTAGCATATTTTTATTTTGATTTAATTCATAAAGTGAGTTAAATTTATTTAAATTCATATTTAAAGCTCGTATTTTAATCTTCTAATTTGATAAATTTACTCATCTTTAGGCTTAATCCTTAGTCATGCAACCAAATAGTATCCATAATATCGCAATAGCAAAGTAATTAGCACTTATCCAAATAAAAAATTCTATTATAAATTCAGCAACCAACGACAATATGCCTAAAAGTAAAGATGTGATAAAAAATATCTTATTAGAACAAAATTTGCCTAGCAAAAGACTAAAACGTGCAAAAAAGTAATACACCACGCACAAAAGCATAAACAAAATCACATTAAAGAAAGGTATAGCTTTGTTTGATGCGGAAAAAAATATTTCAAAGATAAAACCTAACGATATATATAATTTAAAATATAATGTATTTTAAGTTGCATTTATACATATCTATATCGCGAGTGTGAAAACTCATAAATTTAGCGCCAAGGTAATAATAAAAAAAGAGAGTATTAAAAATACTAACGGGAAGGTTATGGCAACAACTGTCATAAAAGCCGCAAATATATCTGCTGAACTTTCACTACCACTAAAAGAAATATATAAAATAGGCACAATAAAACAAGTAAACATAGCCAAAATAGCGATAGTTGAAATAACCATATAGCATTTAGCAAGCCTTAAAGCATTATTTTTATGCAGTTGGCAAAGTGCGTCAAATTTAGCACTTGTCGTGACGTTAACCTTTTTTATTTTTTGCGTGAGTTTTTCTCATCAAGCCCTGATATACCGTTTCGGCGTGCAAGTTCAGAGTGAATTTGATCTGGATGGATGTTGTGTTTGGCAAGTGCGACAAGCATATGAAAAACTAAATCAGACGCTTCATAAATCACATCGTATTTTGGTTCGCCAACTCTGTGTTCGCCAAAGCTTTCTTGCTTTAAATTTGCATATTTTTCGGCTCTATCTAAGTCTTTAAGCGCTAAAACAAGCTCGCCAGCCTCTTCGCAAATCTTTTTTAAAACTCCATTATCCCCACGAGATAAAAGCCTTGCGACATAGGATTTTTCAGGATTATTCTCTAGTTTTCGCTCGCATATAATGTGATAAAGCTCATCGATTACGCTATATTTTAGCTTTTTGGTGTTTGCGCCAGCGTGAGTTTTAGCTAAATTTGTAGTTAAATTTTCATCAAATTTAGTTAAATTTAGCTCTTTAAAAAAGCAAGATTTTTCACCAGTATGACACGCTACGCCGCCGATTTGCTCAACTTTTATTAAAAGCGTATCATTATCGCAATCTAAAAAGGCTGATTTTAAAATTTGAGTATTTCCGCTCTCTTCGCCTTTTTTCCAGATTCGATTTTTGGTGCGTGAAAAGTAGTGAGCAAAACCGCTTTCTAGGGTTAAATTTAGTGCTTCTTCATTCATGTAAGCTAGCATTAAAACCTCATTTGAAGCCATTTCTTGCACGATTACTGGAAGTAGACCGCCAACCTTTTGCCAATCAACTTTTATATCACTACTTTTCACATTTTGCCTTAATTAGTGCCGTTAATCGCACTTTGTTTTGGTTTGTCTTTTGTATCAACCCAGATATTTGGCACTGCTCCACCAGGAGTTAAGAAGATTTTCGCGTCTTTGTTTTCGCGAAGTGCATCATTAAATTTAGCCTGAGTTTCAATCTGTTTTAAGCTTAAAATATTGTTATCTAAGCTTTTTGCTATCTCTTTGTTAGCATAAGCTGCTGCGTCTGCTTCGACTTTTACTGCGTCTGCTCGTCCTTGAGCTTCGATTATAACTGCTTTTGCAGTTCCTTCTGCAAGGGCAGCTTTTTTAAGTGCTTCTTGATTTGCTCTTTCGACTTCGTATTTTGTTCGCTCTGCTTCTTGCTTTGCGATTTGAACACGCTCGATTTGCTCTTTGATTTTATCAGGAAGTATTATCTCACGAAGTTGCACAGCGAGTAAATCAACAGGTGTGCTTGGCAAAGACTCGATGTTTGTTCTTATGCCGCTATCGATTAGCTCTGCGATTTCATTTCGTCTTGTTGGCAAGTCCTCTGCTGTGTATTTACCAGTTACACTTCTAACAACATCACGAACCACTGGATCTATGATTTTGTTTTCCCAGCTAAAGCCCCAATTTGCTATGGTATTTGGCGCTGTGTTTTGGTTTAAGCGGTATTGAACTGTGATATCGATACTCACTGGCAAGTTTCTAGCATCTAAAACTGAAATTGAGTTTTTACGTATGATACCCGAACCAATCGCATTTGTAGACTCGCCTCTATCTTCGCCTGAAGTGTAGTTTATAATACGCACTCTAGTATCAACAATAAAAACTTCTTGAATGCCTGGTATAAAGAAGTGAACGCCTGGCTGTAGTGGGTTTATATCATACTTACCAACGCTTGCTTTGATACCGACTTCACCGGATTTGATAACAACAAATGGCTTTGCTAAAAACAAGATAGCTATAATGACAATGGCTGTGTAAAAAACGGTTGAGAATTTACCAAAGCCTTTAAATTCTGGCATTTTAAAGTCAAAATTTGGTTTGTTGTTTCCACCACCGCCACCACGGTTGTTATCTCCGCCGTTATCGCCTCTTTTTTTATTAAAATAATCGTTTAAATCTGCTGGCATATATCTCCTTATTTCACATATGTTAAATAGTGTTCAAATTTAGGGTTTTTACCCATAACTACATCAAAATACGCCGCTTGTAAAGCACCAGCGACATCGCCTCTTTCGCCTTTACCGATGATTCTGCCATCGATATTGCTAATCGGTGTTACTTCAGCCGCAGTTCCTGTAAAAAACGCCTCGTCAGCTGTATAAACTTCATCTCTTGTAATACGTTGTCTAAGAACTGTGTAACCTAAATCTTTAGCTATTTCGATAACTGTTTGTTGGGTTATAGACTCTAAGCTTGTATCATTTGGAGGAGTGATGATTACGCCATCTTTTACGATAAAGAAGCACTCCCCACTTCCCTCGGCAACAAAACCTTGAGGATCAAGCAGCAACGCTTCATCATATCCAGCGTCTAATGCTTCAAAATTTGCCATTTGAGAGTTAAAGTAGTTTGCGCTTGCTTTAGCTTTTGCCATCATAGAAAACGGAGCTGGTTTCATCCATGAACTGATTTTAACTTTTATGCCTTTTCTAAGCGCTTCATCGCCCATATAAGCTCCCCATTGCCAAGCGACAATAGCAACTTGAGTCGGAGAGCCTTTGTGTGAAACGCCCATAGAGCCGTATCCTAAAAAGACAAGTGGTCTTATATATACTGTTTGAGTAAATTCGTTTGCTTTTATAACTTCGATTTGAGCACGTTCTAGCTCTTCTTGAGTAAAAGGGATGTTGATTAGACATGATTTTGCTGAGTTCATCAGCCTTTTTGTATGCTCTTTAAGTCTAAAAATAGCTGGACCTTTTGGTGTTTGATATGCTCGAACGCCCTCAAAAACTGCGTTTCCATAGTGCAAAGAGTGAGTTAAAACGTGAACTGTTGCATCTTCCCAAGGGATAAGCTTGCCATCCATCCAGATAAGCTTAGATTCATTAACTTTAGCCATAATTTTGCCTTTCTAAATTTTATAAATTTTTAAAATACATTTTACCTAAATTTAGGTTAATATATTATGATTTTGTTATAAATTCTTTAAAAGTGGATATAATAGCGCCAAATTTCAAAGGAGATATAAGATAAAAGCTATTTTAATCGCCTTTTTAGGCATTTTTATGTTAGGTTGTTCGCTAAAAGATGGGCAAACAAATACGGCTGTTACCAACTCGCAAGAGTCGGTTTTTGACATGGGTAAAGATGGTGGAACTTGCCCTATAATAGAAGTTAAAAAGGAAGAATGCTAATGCCATTTATAAATATAAAACTCACAAGTCCGATGCCAGATACAAAACTTCAAGATAAAATAGCAAAAGAGATAACCGATATAATGGTTAAAAATTTAGGAAAAGTTCCGCAAAGAACTGTTGTTTGCTTTGAAGAAGTACCAGCTGAGGGCTTTTACTTTGGTGGTGAGAGTGTTGCTGAAATTAGGAAAAAAGGATAAATTATGGCTTGTGCGAAAAAAAGTTGTAGCAGTGAGAGAAAAACGCAGATTAAAGATAGTGAGTTTAGCGCCGAAGATTTAGAGCGAAAAGTTACGCTAAAAGCAGGAGATAAAGCGCCAGAGTTTAGCCTAGAAAACAGCGATGGTGTGAGTGTTAGCTTAAAAGATTTTGTTGGAAAAAATGTAGTTTTATACTTTTATCCAAAGGACAACACACCAGGTTGCACGACTGAGGCTTGCGAGTTTAGTCAAAATTATGATGAGTTTATAGCAAATGATACTGTTATCGTTGGTATTAGCCCAGATAGTGCGAAATCTCACGCAAATTTTACCCAAAAACATGATCTTAAACATATGCTTTTAAGTGATGAAACGCGTGAAGTTTGCAAAGCTTATGGCGTTTGGCAAGTGCGTAAAAACTACGGCAGAGAGTATCTTGGCATAGTTAGAACAACTTTTGTGATAGATAAATCTGGAGTGATTTTAAAAGTATATAAAAGCGTTAAAGCCAAAGATCACGCAGCAAAAGTTTTAGCTGATTTGGTTAAATAAGACTAAATTTAATCGTTAGATTAAGTTTTAAACTTGGCTAAATTTAGATATTTTCAAGAAAAATCGCCACTACGCTTTTGTGGTGGCGTGTAAAACGAGCAGTCGCATAAAAGAGTAAATATCGCAGTAGCTCATAAAGAAATGTCTAACATAATACTTAAAATCACTTTGAAATGAAAAGTTACGCGTTATAAATTTATGTGTAAAACTTCAAATTTAAAATCAAAAAACTAGCGAATTTTGTGCTTTTGTGACTGTTTGGTTAAAATTTATAGCTTATAAAATTTAGAATTCATTAAGATTTGGCGTAATTTAGAAAAAATAAAATTTATAAACACATTAAATGACTTGCTTTAAAAATGCTCTATAAAAAAAGAAAATTAAATTTTTACAAGATTAAATTTAGTAAATTTAACATTTTGATTCTAGTTTGTGGCGATGAGTGCAAAATAATTTTATTTTAAAATAAAGGATAAAAAGCTCAGTTAAGAAAACCATATTTTACTTTTATCAACGCTTATTTTATTTCGCAAAAAGACTAAAGATACAAAAAAGATACCTTTTAAAACCAGCTATGACTTTGCAAATAAGGCGCAAAGTATCTATATGAGTGGTTTAAAAGTATTATTTTGCATGGGCATAAGCAAGGATTGCAGCATTAGTGATGAGCGCAAAATAATTTTATTTAAAATAACGCAAAGTATCTGCAAGACTTATATAATTTTTATCAAATTTGGCTTTTTTAGAACTTAAAAATATCTATAATTTATTTACAGGTGTAATTTTTCGCAAACGCATCACAAAAATATAAAATAACTTTTTTAGTGCGCGAAAAGCAGGATTAAAAACCACAAAATAACTCATTTTTGTAAAGATTTTTAAAACAAAAAGATTAAAAATCACGCTAAAATCAGCCCAAAAACTACAAATTTGCAAGGCGAAAATAATATTTAAATTAAACTTAGCGCCATTTCGATATATTTTTATAAAACAATCAAATTTAGCTCTATTTTAGTTTTCAACTCCAAGTAAAACTGGCACGAAACTATCTTGCTTGCTATCTGTTTGTTTTACGCTTTTGATTACGATTTGAGCGGGATTTACCCCAAGTTCTAAAAGGCTTTCTTGCAAATTTTTTGCCCTTTGTTTTGCTAGCTCTTCAAGTTTTGCTTTATCAAAAGGTTGCGCCTCTATCAGTCGTTTTTCTAAGTCATCGCCATCTTTTAAAGAAAAGCTAGTTTGAAGGCTTTTTACGGCGTTTTTATACGAAAGTAGTTTTGAACTCATCAAAAACGAAACCGCCTCATCAAACGAGCGTTTTTTAAAGGCAAAAGTGTCGGCTTTTTCGTTGTATGTTGGCGTTAGCGTGATTTTGATATCTGGTTTTTCTTTTGTGATTTTGGTAAGGTTTTCTATCTTTTTGTTCTCTGAATCTAGCATTTTACTACTTGCTACGTTAAAATCAATCCCACTAAGCTCGCCAGCATCAATGCCTAAAACGTTGCCGATAAGTCTAAATGGCGAAAGAACGATATCTGAAAAAAGTTTAGTCACAGCTCCCCAGATAATGCCTCCATAGCTAAACTCAGGATCGTTTAAATCCCCAGAAATGGGTAAATTTATATTAATTTGCCCATTTTGATCTTTTAAAATTGATATCGCAAGCGAGATGGGCAAGTTAACCGCTTCTTTGCTTTCGACTTTTTTTCCAAGGCTAAATTTATCTAAATTTATCTCGTTGCTTGCTTTTAGTTTTGAGTTTTCTATGGTGTAGTTAAGTTTTAAATTCAACCTTCCATCTTCTATCTCATAACCTATGAATTTAGCGCTATATGGGGTTGCATCAGCCAGTGCAACATCTTTAAAAATCATAGAAAAATTTGTTTTATCTTTATAAGAAAATGGCAAGGTTATGATATCAATTTGGCTTAAACCTTCATTTCCAACAACTCCGCTAAGAGTGATTTTTGATGGTTTTTTTTGTGAAATTTCATCGATTTTAGAATTTAGTTTTGTGATTTTAGTATCAAATGGTATAAAAAGGCTAAAGTCTGCAAAGTCCATGCTAGCGTCATTTACACTAATGTCAAAGAGTGATATATCAAAATTTGAGTCGGATTTAGACGTGGTTTTTGGACTATTGTTTTCTTTTATTAGCTCTAAAATATTAAATTTCTTATCTTTTTGAACTAAAAGCTTGATAAAAGGCGAGTTTATATCGATTTTAGAAAGTTCTAAGCTAGACTCGCTTAGCTTAGCTTGTGCGATATCTAGGGACTTTATGGCAAAAAATTTTGACTTTTCTTTATCTTGAATTTCAAAATTTTTAAGAGAAATTTTGCCATCTAGCGCCATTTTTTTATCAAGGTTAAATTTGGCATTTAAGTCTAACTCGCCACTTTTAATCGAAGCTTTTAAAAACTGCTCAAGATAAGGGGTAAAATAGCTTAAATTTTTAGATAAGAGTTCTAAATTTAGATTGACATTTAAAGGCTCAATGGCGATTTTCCCTGCTGTTTTTAAGCTAAATGGAGTTGAGTTTATGCTTGCGTTTATATCAAAAGTAGAGTTAAAATCCGAACTTAAATTTTTAGCAAAAATGTCGATTTTATCGATATTATGCTCGATTGGTTTTATATCAAAGATATCTTTAAGTTTAAGAGTGGCATTTCTCACAGAAGAGTTTGAAATGCTAAAATTAAAACCACTTTTTGTCTCTTGTTTTTGCGCGCTTTTAGTAGAAGAAAAAGCTTTTAAAACAGAAAGTTCATTTATGCTACTAAGCCCATTTTTGCCAACTGATGAACTGAAATTTGGCGAAGAGAGAGCTAAGCTTTTAATATTTAAATTTTGGTTTAAAAGGTCAAATTCAAACTCATTTATAGCAAAACTTTCAAATCCAGCAAACTCTTTTTTGTTCGATAAAATGGTAGTTTTAGCAAAAGTTGCTTTGTTTAGATTTAAAACGCTAGAGTTTTTATCCATATCAAATTTAATATCATCAATGCTTAAATTTGATAAATTTATATAATCTTTAAAAGCGTAGTTTAGCCCAGTTTTATCTAAACTCAAAGATGGAATTTCTAAAGCGAAATTGCCATTTTTAAAAGTTGAGTTTGCATTCAGTGCTAAAATTTGAGCTAAATTTAGGTTAAAATCTGCGCTTGTGATATTTAAATCGGTTGCATTTGCTTCGTTAAAACTTGAATTTATAGCTAACAAATCGCTAAATTCGCCACTACTTTTTATCTTTGAAATGCTAAAATTTTCTAGTTTTGAAGTTAAATTTTTATCTTTAAAAATAAGAGAATTTAAAGCTATTTTATCTATTTTTGTATCTGTTTTAGAACCGTTATTTGAGAGTAAATCAAAGCTTATATCGCTTGCTTTAAACTCGCCTAATTCTGCCATATCTGCGTATTTTAACGAGCTAAGTTTAATCTCTTTAAGCAAAAGTGAGCTTCTTTTTTCTTTGGCGATATCGGATTTAAAATTTATCGATGGTATGCTTAAGCTTTTAACTAAAATTGTGTTGTTATTTTCTAAAATATCAAGATCAAAAATCTCTAAATTTGACTCTTTTAAGCCAAGTTTTAAGCCATTTTCTACTGTTAAAAAATAATTTATTTTTGAGTTTATAAAGCCATTGTTTATAATAATTTTTTGCTCATCTAAAAACGAGAGCCAAAATGGGTTTATTTTTAGCTTTTCAACATCGATTGTGCCATAAATTTTAAATGGATTTATGTCGATTTTGCCGTTGTATTTGACATTTTGAATCGTTTTAGAAGTTGCGCCAAGAGTGTGTTTTCCGATGGAATTTTTTGATAAGTTTATCCCGCTTATCTCATAGTCGATATCGTCAAATTCGATATCAAACGGCTCAAACAAAGAGTAGTCTTTATATGAGAGAATTCCGTTTTGAATTTTAAGATGGTTTAGTTTAAAGTTAAAAAGGCTTGTTTTATTACTTTCATTCTTAGGTTCGCTGTTTTGAGATAAAAATACATCGAAATTATAAGTGGCGTTTCGCTCTTTTTCGATGTTGATTTTAGGATTTTTAAATCTTAAAACCTCAACGCTTAAAGCTAGAGTAAAAATCTCTTGAAAATTTATTTTTGTATCGATTTGTTCGGCTTGAAATAGCGGTTTTTGCGTGGTTAAATCAACTTTTGTTAAATTTAGTTCATATGTAAAAGGGTTAAATTTAGCACTTTCAACGCTTAAAATTGCCTTATCTTTTAAAAAATACGGAACGATTGTTTGGATTGTAAATGGCACACCAAAAAAGCCAAACAAGGTGTATAAAATCAAAAGTGTAAAAGGGATGCTAACATACAGCCCGCGCTTTGTGCGTAAAAAATTTATGAACTTTTTCATCGTCTTTCTCGTATATTTATTTGAGTTGCCTATAATTATAACAAAATTATTATAAGGTCTAAATTTGGTTGTTCAAATTTGTTGTTCAGTTGATTCTCATTACTTTATCAAACGCCTTAAAAAGGAGTATCCAGAAGAAAAAATCACAGGGTACTTTTATGATCCAAACATACATCCGTATAGTGAGTTTATGCTTCGTTATCAAGACGTGGTTCGAAGTTGCGATAAAATGGGCATTAAGGTGCATTTAGGAGAGTATGAACTTGATAGTTGGTTTAGCTTTGTAAAAGGGCTTGAAAATGAGCCAGAAAAAGGAGCTAGGTGTCAGGCTTGTTTTGATTTTCGTATGGAAAAAACCGCACTTTTTGCCAAACAAATCGGCGAAAAAACCATAACCACAACGCTTTTAATGAGCCCTAAAAAATCGCACGAGCAGTTAGAAAACTCGCTTGAGAAAATTTGTAGCGATTTTGGTCTTGATTTTGTAGCACCAGATTATCGAAAAGGTGGCGGAACACAAGAGCAGTTTAGCTTAGCTAAAAGTGATAAGCTTTATCATCAAAACTACTGCGGTTGTATGTTTGCTCTTAAAGCACAAAACAAAAAAAGCTTAG
Source organism: Campylobacter geochelonis (assembly GCF_013201685.1). Classification (NCBI taxonomy): domain Bacteria; kingdom Pseudomonadati; phylum Campylobacterota; class Epsilonproteobacteria; order Campylobacterales; family Campylobacteraceae; genus Campylobacter; species Campylobacter geochelonis. The sequence continues at coordinate 261,845 of NZ_CP053844.1, forward strand.
AGTATGAGTTGCTAAATTTAGCCGATAAAAGGGTGCTTCCAAACAGTGCCAAAGATAGGATAAATTTATATAAAAATATTATAAAATGCGAAGAAGAAGGTCTTAAATTTAAGCTTTTAAAAGATAAATTTATAAACTACCGTTTGCTTAGAGCAGTGGTTAAATTTAATGGTGTAGCTGTGCCAAGCCACTTTTTGTTTAACTCGCATTTTGAGAGGAGTTTAACTAAATTTAGTATAGAAAATCAAGCAGATGAGCTAAATGTGGATAAAGAACAGATTAAACTGATAACTTTGGCTAAATTTAACCAGATAGCAAATGCTAAATTTAGCTGCACAAAAGAGCTTGTAAAATCGCCCCTAAGCATAAAAAATGAGCTTGAAATCAGAGAAAAAATTTGCAAAAATGACAGTTTTTCGCCCATCGTTATAGTAGATGAAATTTATCCAGCCAAAGTTATTATGGAAGTTTTTTCAACTATATATTTAGATGTTAGGGAAATTTTAGTAAGAATTTGATAAAATACTAGGCTAATTAAAATTTAAGGTAAAACCATGATAGATATAAACGAGATTATGAGAATTCTTCCGCACAGATACCCATTTTTACTTATCGATAGAGTAACTGACTTGATTCCAAATGAGAGTATTGCAGCGTATAAAAACGTTACTATCGGAGATCAAATTTTTCAAGGACACTTTCCAGGACATCCGATATATCCAGGCGTTATGATAATCGAAGGAATGGCGCAAGCAGGTGGTGTTTTGGCGTTTAAAAGCATGGACGAAAATGAGCTAGATAACAAAGTTGTATATTTTATGAGTATTGATAAAGCTAAATTTCGCCACCCAATCCGCCCAGGCGATAGACTAGAATACCGCATAAAAGCGATTAAACACAGAGGTAGAATTTGGGTTTTATCAGGCGAGGCGTATGTGGATGATAAACTTGTCGCATCAGCCGAGCTTCAAGCGATGATAATGGATAAATGATGAAAAAAATACATCCAAGCGCTATCGTTGAAGATGGCGCGATTTTGGGCGAAGATGTCATAGTCGAACCGTATGCTTTTATCAGTAAAGATGCGAAAATCGGCAACAACACTATCATAAAACAAGGTGCTAGAATAGTAGGAGATACGACTATCGGCGATGGTAGTAAGATTTTTAGCTATGCAGTTATCGGTGAGATTCCACAAGATATGAGCTTTGAAACTGGAGAAAAAACAGGTTTGATAATCGGCAAAAACGCTACCATTCATGAGTTTTGCACTATAAATTCAGGCTCTCATAAAGGCGATGGCTTTACAAGAGTGGGAGATAATGCCTTTATCATGGCGTATTGTCATATCGCGCATGATTGCGTTATAGGGGATAATATCATCTTAGCAAACAACGCTACTTTAGCAGGACATGTTGAGCTTGGAGATTTTGCGGTTATCGGTGGGCTTACGCCGGTTCATCAGTTTGTAAAAATCGGCGAAAGTTGCATGATAGCAGGAGCAAGCGCGCTTAGTCAAGATGTTGTGCCGTTTTGTTTAGCAGAGGGAAATAGAGCCTATATCAGAGGGCTAAATTTAGTAGGAATTCGCCGCAGGTTTGCTAAAGATGAGGTTGAAGCGATAAATAAGGCGTATAAATTTATATTTAACCAGGGTGTAAATTTAAAAGAGCAGGCTGAAATTTTGCTTAATGAGACTTCAAATTTAAATGTCAAAAAAATGTGCGAATTTATAATAAATACAAAAAGAGGAATTCCTCTAAGTAAAGGAAAAATTTAATGGTAAAAAAGTGTAGTTTTTGTGGTGGTTCGCAAAGCGACGGTAGAAGAATTTTGCCAAATGATGAGAAAAATGCTTTTATCTGCGAATACTGCATAGACGCGGCTTATGAAGTGATTCACGGTGGAGAAGTTAAAGAAGATACTAAAAGTGAAAGTAAAGATGAGATAAAAACGCTAACTCCAAAAGAGCTAAAAGCGGTTCTTGATAGCTATGTTATCGGACAAGATAGCGCTAAAAAGGCATTTAGTGTTGGAGTTTATAACCACTATAAAAGAATTTTTAAACAGCATAAAGTTGAAGATGAGACTGAAATTTCTAAATCAAATATTTTATTAATCGGACCAACTGGAAGTGGTAAAACACTCATGGCGCAGACTTTGGCTAGGTTTTTAGATGTTCCGATTGCTATTTGCGATGCGACAAGTTTAACTGAGGCTGGATATGTTGGCGAAGATGTTGAAAATATCCTAACTCGCCTTCTTCAAGCAGCCGATGGCGATGTAAAAAGAGCGCAACAAGGCATTGTTTTTGTTGATGAGATAGATAAAATTTCTCGTATGAGTGAAAACCGCTCGATAACGCGTGATGTAAGTGGCGAGGGCGTTCAGCAAGCGCTTCTTAAAATCATCGAAGGAAGCGTTGTAAATATCCCACCAAAAGGTGGTAGAAAACATCCAAATCAAGAATTTATCCAAATCGATACGACAAATATACTTTTTGTTTGCGGTGGGGCGTTTGATGGGTTAAATGACATAATCGATAGAAGAATCGGGCAAAATGTTCTTGGCTTTACTCATAGCAAAAGAACTAAAAAAGAGAGTGAGAATTTAACTCATTTAGTCGAGCCTGATGATTTGGTTCATTATGGAATTATTCCAGAGCTTATCGGAAGACTTCACGTGGTGGCAACTTTAAATGAACTAAGCGAAGCTGATATGGTGCGAATTTTAACTGAACCAAAAAATGCGATTTTAAAACAGTATCAAAAGATTTTTGCAATCGATGGTGCGAATTTGAAATTTGATGAAGATGCGCTTTTAGAAGTGGCAAGCTTAGCGCTTAAGCGAAAGACTGGTGCAAGGGGGCTTAGAAGCATTATGGAAGAGATAATGCTTGATATAATGTATGATTTACCAGAGCTAAATGGTTATGATGTTGTGATAACAAAAGATGTTGTAGAGGGCAAAGCCAAACCAATTTTAATAAAACAAGATATATTGAGTGCATAAAGGAAAAAAATGTTGATTGATGCGATTTTGGGAATTTTTTCAAGCGATATGGGTATAGACTTAGGTACTGCAAATACGCTAGTGCTTGTAAAAGATAAGGGAATTATCATAAATGAGCCAAGCGTTGTAGCTGTGCAAAATGAAAAGTATGGCAAACAAAAAATCCTAGCCGTTGGGCATGAAGCTAAAGAGATGGTGGGTAAAACTCCAGGCGATATAGAAGCGATTCGCCCGATGAAAGATGGCGTTATAGCTGACTTTGATATGACAGAGAAGATGATACGCTACTTTATAGAAAAAACACACAGAAGAAAAAGTTTTATAAGACCACGAATCATCATCTCAGTGCCATACGGTTTAACTCAAGTTGAGCGAAAAGCCGTTAGAGAGAGCGCTTTAATGGCTGGAGCGAGAGAAGTTTTTCTAATCGAAGAACCGATGGCAGCCGCTATTGGTGCGGGACTTCCAGTTCAAGAGCCAAAAGGAAGTTTGGTTGTTGATATCGGTGGCGGAACAACAGAAATTGGCGTTATATCCTTAGGTGGGCTTGTTATAAGCAAGTCTGTTAGAACCGCGGGAGATAAATTTGATATTAGCATTGTAAACTATGTAAAAGAAAAATATAACCTTTTAATAGGCGAGCGAACCGGCGAAGAGATAAAAATTCGCGTTGGAACAGCAGTGCAACTTCCAAAAGAGTTAGTTACTGTTGTTAAAGGAAGAGATCAAGTTAGTGGGCTTTTAAGTAGGATTGAGCTAACTAGCGAAGATGTAAGAGAGGCTATGCGCGAAGCTCTTAAAGAAATCGCAGACGCACTTAAAACTGTGTTAGAGATGATGCCACCAGATCTTGCTTCTGATATCGTAGAAAATGGTATCGTTTTAACTGGAGGTGGAGCGCTTATTAGAGGTATTGATAAATACTTAGGAGATATTGTAAAACTTCCAGTATATGTAGCTGATGAGCCGCTTCTTGCGGTCGCAAAAGGAACTGGAAAAGCGTTAGAAGAGATAGGAATTTTAAGACAACTATCAGATGAATAAAGTAAGAACACTTTTTCTCATCGCTGTTTTTGTTGGAATTTCGCTATTTTTTGGAGGAAGTATAAAGGCTGGTGTGATTGACTTTACTGGAGGTGTTATAACTTTTTTTAAAAATAGCGTTGAATTTGTTAAGAATAAAACAAATGAGCATTTTAACCAAGTAGATGAAATTCAAAGGCTAAGAGCGCAAAACGTTGAACTTAGAAAATCAGCCATTTTGCTAAGCACTTTTGCGCACGAGCTAAACGAAATTTTACTTGATAGCAACTCAAGCAAGTATAGTCCTGATATAAAACTGATAAGAACACTATCATATGTGAATATCGGGGATTATACTAAATTTTGGGTAGATTTTGATGAGTTTAATCAAAGCAAAGTTTATGGGGCTATATATCAAGGAAATACCGCTGGAATCGTAGTAGAAAACGATAAAAGACCAGTTGCGATTTTACAAGATGATGATAAGGCGTCGTTTTCTGTGTATATAGGAAGTACTCAAATTCCAGGCATTGTAAAAGGAGATGGAAAGAGCGTTATAGTTAAATTTATACCTCAATGGCTAAACCCGCAAGTTGGCGATGAAGTCGTTACAAGTGGGCTTGATAAGATATTTTTTGCTGGCGTGCCAGTTGGTAGAGTTGTTAAAGTCGTAGATGAAGATTTATACAAAAGTGCTGTTGTAGAGCCGTATTTTAAAGAGAATGTTCCAGCATTTTTGTATGTCGTCACAAAGGAAGAGTAATGCCAAAAAGAACTGATATAAAGACTATTTTGTTGATCGGTAGCGGTCCGATTATTATAGGACAAGCTTGTGAGTTTGACTACAGTGGGACTCAAGCTGCTAAGACGCTTAAAGAGCTTGGATATAGAGTTGTTTTGATTAACTCAAACCCAGCTACAATCATGACCGATCCAGACTTTGCCGATGCAACTTATGTAGAGCCAATAACTAAAGAAAGCATTTTAAAAATCATTAAAAAAGAGAAAATAGATGCGATTTTACCTACGATGGGCGGGCAAGTTGCGCTTAATGTCGCGATGGAAATTTATGAAAGTGGCGAGGCGCAAGATGTTTTGTTTATCGGAGCAAAGCCAGAAGCGATAAAAAAAGGCGAAGATAGGGTTGCTTTTAAAGAGGCGATGTTAAAGATAGGCATGGGGCTTCCAAAGTCGCATTATGCTTATAATATGGATGAGGCTATGCTAGCAGCTAGTGATATCGGTTTTCCTATTATCATAAGAGCAAGCTATACTTTAGGTGGTGCTGGAAGTGGCGTGGCGTATAATATCGATGAGTTTAAAGAGCTAGCACAAAACGGACTTGACATTAGTCCGATTCATGAAATTCTAATCGAAGAGAGTCTTCTTGGCTGGAAAGAATACGAAATGGAAGTTATCAGAGATCAAGAAGATAACTGCATTATCGTTTGTTCTATCGAAAACCTTGATCCTATGGGCGTTCACACAGGAGATAGTGTTACGGTAGCTCCTGCACTAACGCTAACAGATAAAGAGTATCAGCATATGCGAGATGCGAGTTTTAAAATTTTGCGTGAAATTGGCGTTGATACGGGCGGAAGCAATGTTCAGTTTGCTATAAATCCAAAAGATGGCAGAATGATAGTTATCGAGATGAATCCGCGCGTTTCAAGAAGCTCAGCATTAGCAAGCAAGGCAACAGGATATCCTATAGCTAAAGTTGCAACCATGCTAGCAGTTGGTTTTAGCTTAGATGAGATTAAAAACGACATTACTGGTACGACTGCGAGTTTTGAGCCGGTGATTGATTATATAGTAACAAAAATTCCACGCTTTACCTTTGAGAAATTTCCTGGTTCAAACCCATATCTTGGCACGGCGATGAAGAGCGTTGGCGAAGTTATGGCGATAGGTAAGACATTTAAAGAAAGCATTCAAAAAGCACTTTGCTCGATGGAGAAGAATTTATATGGATTTAACCATTTAAAACTTAAACAAGATGATTTGATTTTTGGACTTAGAAACGCTCATGAAAACAGGCTTTTATATCTAGCACAAGCTTTTAGAGATGGGCTAAGTTTAGAAGAAATTCATGAATTTACTAAAGTTGATCCTTGGTTTTTAAACGAGATTAAAGAGATAGTTGAGTTTGAAGATAGGGTTGATATGGATATCATAAATGACGCAAATTTATTACGAGTTGCCAAAACTATGGGCTTTTCAGATAAGATGATAGCCTATCTTATAAACGAAAAAGATAACTTAGAACTAACACAAAATGATATCTTTTTTGCAAGAGCAAAACAGGGTATAAATTTAGAATACGATGAGGTTGATACTTGCGCTGGCGAGTTTAAGGCAAGTACAAGCTATCTTTACTCAAGCACAAATATCACTCCAAATTTACCTTTAAAACCAACCAAAAATGGCAAAAAAGTTCTCATCATCGGCGGTGGTCCAAACCGCATAGGGCAGGGTATTGAGTTTGATTATTGTTGTGTTCATGCAAGTTATGCGCTAAAAGACATGGGTGTTACGACAATTATGTATAACTGCAACCCAGAAACAGTTTCAACTGATTATGATACAAGCGACATTTTATACTTTGAGCCGATTGATTTTGAGCATGTTAGAAGTGTGATTGAAAGAGAAAAGCCAGATGGTGTGATAGTGCATTTTGGTGGACAAACTCCACTTAAATTTGCAAAAAGATTAAATATCATCGGAGCTAAAATCATCGGCACAAGCGCAAGAGTTATCGATGTGGCTGAAGATAGAAAGAAATTTAGCGAGTTTATAACAAAAATCGGCGTAAAACAGCCGCACAACGATACTGCGATTAGTCAAGAAGAGGCTATTGAAAAAGCAGCTCACATCGGCTATCCTGTGCTTGTAAGACCAAGTTATGTTCTTGGAGGTCGCGCTATGCGCCGTGTTCATAGCGAAAGCGAACTAAAACATTATATGAATGAAGCAGTAAGCGTAAGCTATCACTCGCCGGTTCTTTTGGATAAATTTTTAATAGATGCGACTGAACTTGATGTGGATGCGATTTGTGATGGAAAAGATGTCTATATAGGTGCTATTATGGAGCATATCGAAGAGGCTGGAATCCACAGTGGTGATAGCGCAAGTATTTTACCACCGATGAGTTTAAGTCCACAAATGATTGATTTGGTAAATAAACAAACAAAAGAAATAGCTCTAAATTTAGGCGTTGTTGGACTGATGAATATACAGTTTGCAATTTATCAAAATGAACTTTATATGATAGAGGTAAATCCACGAGCTAGTAGAACCGTGCCATTTGTCAGCAAAGCAACTGGAATCCCTATGGCAAAGGTTGCAACGCGTGTTATGTGGCAAGGAAATTTGCGTGAGGCGTTAAAATTCTATGATGATTTTGGCGTTGTATTTGAAGAAAAAGGTATCTTAAAACCACGCGTGACAAACCATATCTGCGTTAAAGAGAGCGTGTTTCCATTTAACAAACTAACCGGAGCGGATTTAATCTTAGGTCCAGAGATGAAAAGCACGGGCGAAGTTATGGGGATAAGTGATAATTTTGCAAAGAGCTTTGCTAAGTCTCAAATCGCAGCAAACAACGTCCTTCCAAGTGGTGGAAATGTCTTTATATCGCTAGCTCAACACGATAAAGAAAGAGCGGTTGAACTAGCAAACGGACTTATAAAAATCGGCTTTAAAATCATAGCTACAAGTGGAACTCACAAACTTTTACAAGAAAAAGGAGTTGAAAGTGAGTTTGTTTATAAAATCAGCGAAGGTCGTCCAAACATCGAAGATAAGCTTAAAAACGGCGATATCGCGCTGGTGATAAATACAAGCGATAGTAAGTCAAGCACGAGTGACGCAGCTAAAATCCGCCAATCTGTGCTTCGCTTCAAGCTTCCATACTTTACAACGATGAAAGCAGCAATCGCGGCTATGCACTCAGTTTCGAGTATGCAAGATGGCTCGGCGCTTGAGGTCAAAAGCTTGCAAGAGTATTTGAAAAAATAAAATAAATAGCTAAATTTAAGGCAAGGCTTCCTTAAATTTAGCCTTTTTGTTTATAAAATAACTAAATTTAAGCTATTTATGCAAATGGTTTATTTGGCTTTAAATTCCTACTCAAGCTTAAGTCAACAAACTTGCTAACTTAAGCTTTAAAAATATTTTAATATCTAAAATTTATAAACCAAACCAGTTTAAATTTATAAATTTTCTAACTGCATATCATATAAAATTTTATAAAAATCTTCTAATAAAAAGTATTGTTTAGCCACGTTTCCTTTGTAAAATGGCACAAAGGTGTGATTAAATGCATTTGTAAAAAATTTATCGTTGCTTAGTTTGTAAATCGCGTCATTAACCATTTCTAGCAAATCTTCATTTCCTTTTGATACTGCCATGCCTATGTAGTCTGTCTCGCCTAAGTTTTTTAACACAACTTCAACGCTATCATTTATCACCGGATAAGCCAGCACGATAAGTGAATCGGTTGAGAAAGCATCGCCTTTATCTTCTATGAGCATATTATAGCAAGTAAGGGCACCCACGCAAGGTATGGTTTTAAATCCTTTTTGTTTAAAATAATATTCCGCTGGCGAGTTTGCTTCTACTATTATGGTTGAGCCTTCTTCTTGCAATTCTCTAAGTTTAGTTATATGCTTTTCTTTTTTGGTTAGTATTCCCAAGTTCACTCTAAAATAAGGTATTGAAAAATCAACGAGTTTTTTTCTATCTTCTGTTTCGGTCATAGAAGCGATAACAAGGTCGATTTTGTCATTTTCTAAAAACTCGATACGCTGTGCCAAAGTTACTCCAACTAGTTCAAATTTAACATCTTCTTTTGGAAATATTGCCTTTGTCATAGCCTTTGCTAAATCTATCTCAAAGCCCTCAAATTCGCCATTTGTATTTTGCAATGAAAAAGGAGGTTGTTTATTATGAACTCCAATTCTGATAACGCCAGAATGCTTAATCTCATCAAGAGTTCGCCCAAATAAAAATGTAGATAACAAAAGAGCAATCACTAAAATATATCTCATATATTTCTCCATATAATTTTTTAAAAAAATAATTATATCTATATCGAAAATAAAAAGTCAATATATTATGCTAATACTTTATAAATTATTCAATAAATATAAAAATACAAATAAATTTAAACTCTTATAGCCAAAACCAAGCATAAATTTTTAAATTTACCTTGACTAAATTTGAATTTTATACCCAAAATTTTTTGTTTCGATGATGTTTTTTGGTAGTTTTTGGCGAAGTCTTTTAACTAGCGATCTTAGGCTCATCACAGATGAACTCTCGCCTTCCCAAACATACTCTAAAATCATCTCTATGCTGATAGTTTGTGTTTGGTTTTTTAAGAGCAAAAGCAAGAAAAGCCGCTCCTTTCTTGTAAGCTCTATCTCTGCTTTTTGATAAAACAGTGCCTCTTTTTTCATATCGAAGTAAAACTCCTCGCCAAAATTTATCACCTTATCTTTTTTGCAAAGCAAGTTGATTTTAGCTTCAAGTTCATAGATGTAAAATGGCTTTTTCAAAAAATCGTTGCAACCGTTTTGATAGGCTTTTTGTATGATGGATAACTCTGTGTTTGAGCTGATGATGATAATGGGTATGTTTTTATCATAATCTCTTATTAAATTTAGTATACTAATCCCATCAAGCGATGGCACATTGATATCAAGCACAAAGCAGTCGTATCCGTTAGTAAGGTTTTGCAAGGCTAAATTTCCATCATCAAAAAGTTCTATCGCGTATCCTTTGCTTTCAAGCACCTCTTTTATGATGCTTGCTAAGCTTTGGTTGTCTTCAAGCAAAAGTATCTTCATCGTTTAGCTCCGCGTGAGTTGGTTTTGGTAAAGTGATGATAAATTTAACGCCATTTTCTAGCGCATAAACGTTTAGCTTGCCATCCATTTTATTTTCAACTATAAATTTAGCCATATAAAGCCCAATACCAAGCCCATCTTTTTTAGTAGTAAAATATGGCTGAAATATCGAATTCGCACTGTCTTTACTTAACCCCACGCCATTATCTTCGATCTTTATTTTCACGCTTTCATCGATTTGATTTAGGCTGATTTTTATCTTGCCACTACCTTTTTTATCGTTTTTTTCTACGATGGCATCTTTTGCGTTATTTATGATATTTAGTATGACTTGTTTAAATTCATTTGCGTATCCATAGATGTAAATATCGCTATCTAAGATGTTTTTATACTCGACTTTTATAAAGTTATGTTCAAGCGATGGGTGTATGATAGACAGTATCTCTTTTATACCCAAATCGATATCAAAAAGAGTCGTTTTTGTAGATGGCTTGACGAAATTTCTAATTGCATCAACAGTTTCAGACATAAAAATTATCTGCTTCATTATCGTATCGAAAAACTGCTCCATATCGCTTGAAGTTAGCTTTTTGCTTTGGTTGTAGTACTGCATCTTGTGTGCAACAGCCGAAAGCTCCACAAGTGGCGTTTTCCACTGATGAGCTAGCGATGAGAGCATTTCGCCGATTTCGCTTAGCTTTGATTGTTGGATTAAAAACTGTTTGTTTAAGTCAATCTGTCTTTTTGCTGTTACATCTGTTATGATTAAAAAATTTGTTTTTTGGTTGCTGTATTCTAAGATGTTATTTTTAACATAGTAGTTTTTATCGTTGTATTCAAACTCGAAAAAATCCCTATCAAAGAGCTTTTGCATATCGATATGCTCATTTAGTTCGCCTATGATTTGATCTATTTTTTTGCCGATGATGAGATCTTTTTTCTTTGAGATAAAAAAGCAAAAAGCTTGATTACACGTTATGATAAGCCCATCGTTTCTAATCCACAAAATCATATCTTTGATGTTGTTAAGCTGGGTTTTTATAAGCTTTTCTCGATCTGTGATTTTCTTTTGCATTTGTGATTTTTTAACGATATAAAAGATGATAAAAAGTAAAATCAAAAATATAAAAGGGGAGGCGATAAAGCTTCTATCGATAAAAACTCTGTTTTTCTCAAAAAAGCTTTTTGGGGCGTTTAGGATAGTTGCATTTTTTGGTAAATTTATATACTCAAGGTTGTATTTTTTAATCGCGTTATAGTCAAATTCCCACTTTGCGTTTGCTAAAACAGGCGTTTTATAATCAACTTCTTGATTATTTAGATACTTTAACGCTAGCTTTCCAGCCTCACTTCCTTGCTCATAACCAGTTGATAAAAGCCCGCCAACAACGCCTTTTCCAAGGTGCGAATCAGTCAGTGAAAAGACTGGAAATTTAGAGCTGTTTATGAGGTTGTTTACTGTGTTATATGAGATATAGTTCATCTTATCATCGACAAACAAAGAGCCAAACAAAATAGCGCTATTTTTTGGTAAATTTGCTATATCTTTTTCTAAAGTTTGCAAATTTCCATTTAAATTTAAAGATATATCGATGTTGTTTTGTTGCTCTATGGCTTTAAATTTATCATTTATAAGTCTTGAATCAAACGAATTATCGTTGATGATATAAAGGTGTTTTAAGTTTTTCACAGATGAGATGATAAACGCCACATTCGTATCTACTTGCTTGTTTTCCAAGACAATGGGAATTTTATCTTTTATCGTTTGGTTTAAATCAACTCCCAAAAAGTCCATATCAAGCCCAGTGAAAATCACTTTTGAACCAGCAAAAAGCTTATCTTTGTTTAGGTTGTAAAAATCAACCGCAAAGTTATCTGCGATGATGATGACATCGTATTTTCTGTCTTTAAATTTATATAAAAAAAGCTTAGAAATTTTTTCTTTATACTCTTTTGAATCATTTTTCTTGCTATCCATATATTCGGTTGTTAGCTCGATATTTTTATAACTTTTTAGCTCATTTTCAACACCCAAAGATATATCATCGCTCCATTTTAAGCCCTTGTTATAAGACTGAAGAAGCAAGATTTCTTTACCTTGCGCAAACAAAAAAATCGGTAAAAAAAGAGCTAAAAATACAAATTTCACAAATAACCTTTTTAAATTAAGAGGGTCTTTTCCTCTATGGGCGCACGAGATTGTAAAATCCTATGATTTTTTAAACTCATCACAAACTACAAGCGCCAAAATAGACATAAAATTATACCATTTTCATCATTGTGCTTTTACTGTTTTTGGTTTAAAAATGTGTTTATTTTATGGTATTGCTGTGCGATTTATTTGTATGAGTTGGTAACTTTTGCTTTGTCAAATTTATCTAAACTCAACAAGCCAATAAATTTAAATTTTATATTTAACCAAGTAAGATAAAATTACAGGTTAAATCAGAGCCGAGGTTCGGTTATAAAATTTTAAGGCTTTTTTATGTCAAATTTCAAAAAATTTATCACATTAGGTGCGGTTTTTGTCGCTTTAGTTTTTACTGCTTGTTCAGATACAAAAGTTACTCAAATAAAAGGTAGCGATTTAGCAGCCATTCAAAATGATAACAAAAAGAAAGAAAACTACCTTGTTATCGATGTTAGAAGCAAAAAAGAGTATGATGCTGGACATCTTAAACACGCTATAAATATCCCGCTTGAAGAGCTTAATGGCGAGCTTTTAGCTTTGCAAAATTTTAAAGATAAAAATGTCGTTCTTTACTGCAACACTGGAAATAAAAGCGGCAAGGCTTTAAAAATTTTGCAAGAAAATGGCTTTAAAAAAGTCTATAACGGCGATGGCGTGAAACAGTTTGAGTATAACTTGACAAGTTACAAAAACGTTTTAGGAAGTGATTTACAAAAAGCAAGCGATGACGCAAGTGCCGTTATAGTCGATGTTAGAGAGGCAAAAGACTTTGCAAAAGGGCATTTAAAAGGTGCGATTAATATCCCTGATGGAACGCCTATAGATGAAGCTGTGGCGATGCTTGAGCCGTATAAAAACAAAAAGATAATCGCACATTGTTATAGTGGAAACAGAAGCGCAAAACTAGCAAATGAGCTTAGTAAACGCGGTTTTAGCGATGTTTCAAACTCGCTTGATGGAACAAAAGAGTATGAGTTTAACTTAGTTAAATGAGAGCAATTATATTTTTTACTAAAGTTCCAGTTCTTAGGCGGTGCAAAACCCGCCTTTTAGACTTTTTAAGCCCAGATGAGGCTTTAAATTTACAAAAAAAACTTATAAAAGAAAACTTTTCTGTTTTGCAAAGTTTGAAATTTAAAATTTTTATCTTTCATAGCGATGACGGAGATGTTCAAATTTTAAAAGATTTAACATCGCAAAATGTGAGGTTTTTCGCGCAACAAGGCGTTGGTTTAGGCGAAAAAATGAGTAAAGCTTTTAAGGAAATTTTTGCTTTAGGATATGATAAAGTTTTGTTAATGGGTAGCGATATAGTCGGACTTAAAAAGGAATTTTTAGAAAATGCTTTTTTAAATTTAGACACGCAAGATTTGGTTTTAGCGCCAAGCGATGATGGCGGATACTCGCTAATCGGGCTTAAAAAGCCATGTGATGAGCTTTTTAAAATAGAATTTAGCAAAGATAATGTGTGTGAAAATACAGTGAAAACTGCTTTAAATTTAGGCTTAAAGTGCGAAGTGCTGCCTAGACTTCAAGATATCGATACAAAAGAGGATATCTTTAAATTTATCGTAAAAAGCGATGTGAAACTTTTAGCAAGTGGCGAATACAACGCAAACTATATATATGAAAAAGATGGCGTAAAAAGGCTGTTTCGTGTTAAATTTGGCTCACAAATTGAAGTAGAAAATCCAACGCTTTATGAATACAACGCGCTGTTGGCTTTGCAAAATTGCGGCGTTGTGCCGAAGGTTTTTAAGTATTATGAAAAAAGCGAGTTTTTGCCTTATGGTGCGTTTGAAATGGAGTTTTTAGAAGGAAGAGCGCTTGATTATAAAAAAGATTTATTAATAGCTTCTAAGTTACTTGCCAAAGTGCATAATGCAAAAACCCAGTCAAATAGCTCGTTTTTGCAGATACAAAAGCCATTTTTAGCGATGTATGAAGAGTGTGAAAAGATGGCAAAAGCCTATTTTGAGTATGAAAAAGCAGATAAAAAGATATTAGAAAATCTTATTTATTTTTTTGAAAAAGTGCAGAATTTAGGTCTTAATGATGAGGTAGAAAATAGCTGTATTATAAACACAGAGCTTAATAATACAAATTTTATAATCAACCAAAACTCATATATCATCGACTGGGAAAAGCCAGTAGTTGGCGAATGTGAGCAGGATTTAGCCCATTTTTTAGCTCCAACGACAACGTTTTTTAGAACTGATACGATTTTGCAAAACGATGAAATTTTAAGCTTTTTAAAAGAGTATGAAAAGGTGCGTAAATTTGATATTTATAAGTTTAGTAAATATTTCAAATTTAGCATTTTGCGTGGGCTTAGCTGGTGCGCGATGGCAAAGGTCGAGTATGAAAATCAAAGAAATATCGGCAATGTCAAAGAAAAAATCGATAGTTATTTTAAAGATGATTTTATCTTGCATTTAAAATCAATCTTTGAAAATAATTGCTCGCAAACTCCAAATTTAGGCATTTAATGGCAGTTAGTATCATCGTACCAGTTTATCAAGAGCCAAATTTAAACGCATTTTTAGCTCAATTTAAAAGCCTAAAAGGAGAGTTTGAGCTGATTTTGGTTACGTGCGAAGAGCTAAATTTAAGTGGAAATTTTAAACTTTTAAAAAGCCAAAAAGGAAGAGCTGTTCAGCAAAATTGTGGTGCAAACGCTGCAAGATATGAAAATCTGTGGTTTTTGCACGCTGATAGCGCCTTTCAAGAAGATAGCGTTTTGCATATCGAAAACTCACTTTTAACGAGTGATGTTGGCTGTTTTGAGCTTGAATTTGATGATAAAAGTTGGCTTATGAAAGTTTGTGCGAGCCTTTCAAATCTGCGTGTAAAAGTGCGAAATATTGCCTTTGGAGATCAAGGAATTTTTATCAAAAAAGAGCTATTTGAAAAAATCGGCGGGTTTAGCCAACTCCCTATAATGGAGGATTATGAGCTTAGTTTAAGGCTAAGAAAATATACTTTTAAGCTCTTACCAGCCAAAATTACAACGAGTGCTAGAAGATTTCACAAATTTGGTGTTTTAAAAACTATCGCTAAAATGCAACTTGCTCAGCTTAAATTTCGCTTAAATTATGATATAGAAAAAATCGCAAAGAGTTACAATGAAGCTTAAATTTAAAACCACTCAAAATAGCGTTAGCGAGTGCATCAACTGCTCACTTTGCACTAAAAACTGCGAATTTTTGGATAAATTTGAGCTTGATTTATCCGGCTTTGCTAAAAATAGCGATTTAGCTTACAACTGTTTTTTGTGTGATAAATGCTATGAAGTTTGCCCAAAAGATATTAAAGGAAGCGAAGTTAGTTTAAATTTAAGACTTCAAAAACCACGTAAATTTAAGCTACTTGAGTTTAAAAAAGAGCCATATTTGTTTGAAAATAACTCTGAAAAAATCTCAACCGAGCTTTTCTTTTTTGGCTGTAATTTTGTCGGATACTTCCCAAAAACGAGCAAAAAAATTATAGAAATTTTTGAAAAAGAGGGCGTGGATTTTAGTATAGATTGTTGTGGAAAACCGCTTTTTGAGGCAGGTTTGGGTGCTGAAAAAAGGTTAATTTATCTAAATGAGCTGTTTAAAAAGAAAAAAACAAAACGCTTGATAACTGCTTGTCCAAACTGCTATCATTTTTTAAAACCACGTCTTGATATAAAGGTTAGCTCACTTTATGAAAAGCTTGATGAAATGGGACTTTTAAGCACTTTTTCAAACGAGATTGATCTGTTTTTTCCATGCCCTGAAAGAGCAAATTATGAGATTTACTCTCATTTTAAAGACAAACTTCCAAACGCTAAAAACACATTTAGCGATGTAAACTGCTGTGGCGCCGGTGGTTTGGCGATGTCAAATGAGCCAGAAGTGGCACAAAATGGCGTTAGTAAAGTTTTAGCAAAAAGCAATCAGCCCTATACTTACTGCGCTACTTGTAGTGGGCGTTTTGGCGCAAGTTCAAGACATATTTCAAGCCTATTTTTAGGTGTTGATGAGAAGACAAACAAACATTACGCACTAAATGTTTTAAAATTTAAATACTATAAAAAAGGCAGAATTTGATACCAAAAATTTACTCAAAATCCCCAAAAACAATGCAGCTAAACATAACCAAAAAGTGCAACATGAGCTGTTATCACTGCCACGTTGGCTCAAGCCCAAACCGCACTGAAATGATGAGCAAAGATGTGATGGAAGCGTGCTTAAGCGCATGCGAGAAGTTTGGATTTTCTTGCATAGATATAACTGGTGGCGCGCCTGAAATGAATGAAAATTTAGAATTTTTGCTACAAAAAGCTCATGAAATCGGACTTGTGATAATGCTTCGCTCAAATTTAACCATTTTGCTCGATGAAAAATACTCCCATTTTATGCAAATTTATGCAAAATACGGCGTTATTATCATCGCTTCGGTGCCGTTTTATGAAGAGAAATTTAACGATTCAATGCGTGGAAAAGGTAGTTTTACAAAAGAGCTTGAAGCTATAAAAAGGCTAAATTTGCTTGGGTTTGGTGATAGTTTAAAGCTAAATTTAGTTTACAACCCAAACGGCGCGTATCTTCCTGCCGAGCAAAATGAGTTAGAAAAAGTTTATAAAAAAGAGCTTGCTAAATTTGGCATTAAATTTAACTCACTTTTTTGTATGGCAAACGTTGCTATTGGGCGTTTTGGCGATATGCTTAAAAAATTTGATGAGTATGATGAGTATGTAGAGATGCTAAAAGATAGCCTGAATTTAGAAAATTTAGAAAATTTGATGTGCGTAAATGGGCTAAATGTGCAGTATGATGGAAGCGTTTATGACTGCGATTTTAACGCAGCTTTGGGGCTTGGGGCGAATTTAGAAAAAGATATTTTTGCACTTTTAAAAAGTCAAAAGCTAGAAAGAGAAGTTGTTATAAAAGAGCATTGTTATGCGTGCATGGCTGGAGATGGATATGGGTGTTATGGGAGTTTAAAATGATAGAGAAATTTACAGATGAGTTTAAAAAAGGTGAGATAAACTGCGCTCAAATGGTGCTTTTACACTTTGCAAACAGGTGTGGGCTGGACAAAAAAATGGCAAAAAATTTAAGCGTTGGTTTTGGTGGCGGTATGAGAGAAGCTAGTTTTTGCGGAAGCGTGGCGGCAAGTTACGTTGTGCTTGGGCTTGTGTGTAGAGATGATAAAAAACTGCTTGAAGCTAAATTCAAAGAGTTTAATGAGCGTTATGAAAAATGCTATAAAAGCAAAATTTGCAAAGAGATTTTAGAAGCTAGCTATTTAGAGCCAAAAGGACTAGAAAAAATAGAAAAAAACAGCCTTTTTACGACTATTTGTCCACGACTTACAAGCGAATGCGTGGAGATTTTAGAGTCGATTTTAGCAAAAGTTTAGAGCAATTTTTATATAATTTTATTTTACAGATAGCGGTCGCTATATACAGATACAAGGAGATTTATGAATATTTTTAAGTTCTCATTTTTGGCGTTGGTTTTAATGTTTTTAGCAAGTTGTGCTTATGAAGTTACAGATGAAAAAGTTAGCTTAAATGGCGTTTCTAACGATAAGCCAATGTTGGTAGAAAATGGAAAAATCACAATTTTAGCTAAGGTAAATGGCAAGTATTTTGATAGTCCAACAAGACATTTGGCTGTTTTTAAGGATGGAAAATTTGGAGATAAGTCGATATTTACCTCACTTGCCAACCAAAATGACTTTTATAACGCTTTAATAACTCTAGGTGCAAAACCAGGAAATAACATGAATCCAAAAACCGCCGATAAAACGCGAGTTGAGGGCTCAAAAATGGCTATAAAAGTCGCATGGAAAGGCTCAAAAGAGTATGATGTAAATGATGTCGTAATTGACTCAAACTCAAAACCGCTTGATTTTAGATTTGGCGGGAATCAAGAAAGAGCCAAAGAGATAAACACAGGTTGCGTAACCTGCCTAGATAGCTGCTCGGTTGGCATTATCTCAAACCACACTTACACTTATGGCGCGGTTGAAAAGAGAAAAGAAGTTGAGTTTTTTGGTAACAAAAAAGTCCTTCCGCCAGATGGAACTTACGTGACTTTAACATACTCGCTTTTATGAAAGTGGCTTTTTACCTTGCTTTTGGGCTGCTTTTTGGACTAGTGCTAAGTGCGTTAGTCTCATTTAACGTATGGCTTGATATGAGGGTTCACTCCTATCAAGTCGTTTGGTTTGGGATTTTTTGTTCTATTTTGTTTAAAAATGCGATTAAAATTTGGTATATTTTTGTTTTAGAAATGGCGCTTTTGCTTTTAAGTTTTTGTGGTAAAAGTAGTGTGATTTTGTATAATTTCAAGGAGAGTTTAGTCGTAGTTGATAGTCTAAATTTATCAAATTTAGCTTTCGTGCTATTTTTAGTTGTTTTAAATTTTGCCTGTTTTATCGCTATTTTTAGGAGAAAAAAGCTTTTTAAAAAGTAGCGAAAAAATTACAAGTAAAACAAACCAAAAAATAGACCAATAAAACTGTGATGTACCAAATTTAGTAGCATTTTGACCTAAATTTAGTAAAATAAAAGTCGCAGGCAAAATTCCTAAAAATGAAGCTAAAATGTAGTTTTTAAAGCTCACGTTTAAAAAACCACAACCATAATTTAGCAAATTATACGGCATAAAAGGTATAAAACGAAGGATTAAAATGTCTATAAAACTATCTTTTATCTTTGGGCTAAATTTGCCAAATTTAAGAAATTTGCCGATATAAAACATCAAAATCATATTTATAGTTGCGCCAAAAGTTGTCAAAACAACGCTTAAATAAAAGTCAAAAACCACTCCACCAACAAGCGCTAAAACCGGCACCGGAAAGAAAAATATCGGTAAAATAACCCAAGATAAAATATAAACCAACCACGCTAATTCGCGGTTTGTCTGGATGAAATCTTTGATGGAATTTATGTTTTCAAAAACGAAAATCCCACCAAGGATTATGATAACAAAAGTGGCTATTTTAAGCGTTTTGCTTAGCTTTTCGTTTTTCATAGATACTTTTTGATATATAGATAACAATACTTAGCGCAAATACCGCTAAAAGCGCGATAAAAACAACCTTGCCACTTCCATCTAAATTTTTGCCAAAATAGCTATAAACAAGTGTAGCAGGGAGTTGTCCGATACCAGTTGCTATGAAAAATTTAGAAAATTTCATGCTTGTAAGACCGGCTGCGTAGCTGATTAGATCGAAGCTAACAAAGGGTAGGAGTCTGCAAATCAAGATGGTATGAACGCCATAGTTTTGAAAGTATTCATCGCTTTTATCAAGTGCTTGCTTGCTAATAATTTTTAAAACCACATCACGCCCTAAAATTCTAGCGATATAAAAGCACATCACAGCCCCAACCATTGCGCTACTCCACGATAGAATCGCACCATTTAACCAGCCAAAAACAGCCGCGTTTGTGAGGGTGATGATAAAAGCAGGAATGGGTGCTAAAATGCATGAAAGCACCATTAAAGCAAAGCTTACAACCCAAGTAATGCTTCCAAAACTTCTTAAATACTCAGCCATCACGTTTAAATTTAAATCCACGGTGGCTTCTTTGATGACGCTAAGCGAGGTATTTACCCATAAATTTAGTGGCTCGATTAGCAAATAAGCCAAAATGGCAACGATAAAGATTCCAAGCAAGATTAGTTTTGATTTCATTTTTTCTCCTTTACTCTATCAGCTCAAATCCACCAAATGAGAGCTGTTTGTAGCTTAGCGGACATCCATATCCTAAAATTCTAGTTTTATAACTAAGCGCGGCTGGGCTTTGCTCGCTCCAAATTTCATCAAAGTATTTTAAAAATTTAGCATTATCATATTTAAGTCTAATTAGCTCTATAAAAACTTCATTGATGCTTGAGCGATAAAAGGCGTTTTGGTGCGGTGTGGTGGCGATTCTAGTAACTAAACCGGTGCGAAATTCGCTAAAGTTTGGCATACCAGCTGAACCATTGTTTATGACAATGCCATTTTTTAGTTTTAAAAGCCCCGCTTGACAAGTGTGAGTTGAGGCAAGGACACTAAATTTTGTTTTTAAAAACCACTGATTTAACTCATTTTGTCTAGTTTGCTTTTCTAAATTTACTCTATCTAGCTCCCAGCCAGCCACGTTTTTCTCATCGCCGTGAGTTATAGCGATGTTTACGTTGCCAACTTTAGCAAAAAGTGTTGTTTTTCGCTTTTTTAACATCTCTCTTTGTTCGCTTGAAGGGGCTAAATTTAGAGTTTTAAAAATCTTATCAGCCCTTGCTATAACGTCTTTATCCTCATACTCTGGATAGTTGCAACCGCAAGTTTCTAGCGAGTTTTTAGCAAGCTCAAGCTCGACATTTCCATTTAGACAGATAAATTCTTGCGCCAAATACTCAGTTTTTAAAAAACTCTCTTTGGTAGCATCAAACCAGTGCAAATCGCCATTTAGCACGACTTTTGCGCCGTTTGAAATCTCGCTTAATTTTTGCAAGGCAAAAGGGTTGCCATACACGCCACCAGCGATATAAATTTCATCGCTTTCTAGTTCAAAAGTAGGGTTAAATTTAACTTTATAGTCATTTTGACATATCATATTTTGCCTTTTTGTAGTTTTGAACCTGCGATATAAAGAAGTGAACAAACTATCAAACCATATAAGTTTATGCCTAAAAGTTTTGCGTATTTTCCATCCCCGATGGATAGAATTTCTGGCGCTAAGCCCATCATATCGATAAAGCCAAATGCTATCCCAGCCCAAAAACTAAGATGAAAGCTAAGTGAGGTTGGTTTTACAAAACCATGTAGCAAAAAAACAGGTGCTAAACCCATTACCATCGTGCCGCTAATCGTTGTTGCTTTTAAAATATCAGTCCCCATAACCATAGGTAAATTTCCAAAAACGGCGATAAAAATCATACTAAGCATTCCAAATTTAAGTGCGTTTTTAAGCAAATTTGGTGTGAAAATTTTGATAAAATCATACGCCACAAGCTTTGAAACACTAGCAAAAGTGCTATCAAGTGTTGAACCAGCTGCGGTTATCATGATAATGTTCATTAAAAAAAACGCTCCAACTCCCATCGTACTAGCAAGTTGTGCTGGAATGTTTCCATTTGAGATGATTCCTTCAAGGTTTGCATAAACGCCGATAAAACTAAAAACTAAAATCGCTAAAAAGCCCAAAACCCCAGCGACTATAAAGCTTTTTAACATCACTTTTTCACGACACAAAAACCCTCTATCTGTTAAAACTGGATCGTGAAACGGATAGCTTAAAATTTGCAAACAGCTAACCAAAAGTAGATCAACTCCGCCACCTAAACTCCAAGTTCCAGTGCTTAAAATCTGCGTAAGAGAGTGTTTTGGTAAGACAAAACCAAGCGCCCAAACAATGCCGATAACAAAAACCAAAGCTTGAGCGACATCTGTTATAATGCTTCCTCTAAGCCCGCCTTTTAGCGAGTAAAGAAGCGTAGCGATAGTGAAAACAAAAGCCGCTGTTATAAAACTCGCACTTCCTGGCTGACCATAATACCCACCAACAACCGATGTGTTTGACCAAATTTCGTTATATAACCTAATGGCGATTGCCACGCTAAATGCGATACTAGCCCATTTTCCATAATTTGAGTTTAAAAAGCCAATCAGAGATTTTGCGCCGTATTTAACGCGCAAGCGATACAACGCAAACCCAGCCACAGGGATACAAAGCCAATATATCGCGTATGCAACGCCACCAACTATGCCATAAACCGCGCCTAAATTTGCAGCATTTGTTACAGACTTTGCAAAAATCCAGCTGATAAAAATGCTAGTGATTAAAAGCCAAGAGCTAACTGAGTTGCCTTTTTCATCTCGCCCTTCAAAAAAGCTAGAAACATTTGTAATCTTTGGGCTTATAAGCCACATAATCAAACCATATGAGAGTAAAAATCCCCAAAAAAGGGCGGTAAACAAAGGTGAGTTTTGCATGTATTTCCTAAAAAAATGTTAATCAAACTTGATTCTAAAACCTGCATTTTAACCGAATTTAGTAAATTTTGGCAAAATCTTTATCTTAGAATGCAACAAAAGATTTTAAATTATAAAAAGCTAAAAGGGAGCGAAATCAAAATTTAAAATATAAAAAGATATAAAAGAGCATAAACAAATAAAGCAAAAAGTTTTCTAAATAAAGATGATAAGTAAAAAGTAAAATGAAAAATGAAAAAAAGCTTGAAAAAGTCTAAATTTAAAAAAGAGTGGCACACACCACTCTTAAAAACTTATCTAAAATCTGCTATCGTTATCTATGTCAATCCCTAGTTAGCGACTTTGCGAGTTACTTAAGATTTGCTATCGTTAGCCTGTTTCCTGCCATTTGCGGGATGTAAAGCGTGTCATTTAGCAAGTACATATCGGCAGGGCCTAAAAGTTTTGGCAAATCAAGTGTGCTAAAACTCTTACCATCAAAACTATAAACTACGCCATTTTTACCATCAACCCAATCGCTTACTAAAACTTTCCCCTCATGCACAGCTATGCCATCAAGCAAACCGCTCATCGAGTCAAATTTAGTTAGTTTTCCACCTGCGATTTTGACTAAATTTGTCTTTTTTACGCCATTTGGATCATAAGTTGCAACAAAAAGTTCGCCATCTTTAAATATCATACCGTTTGGTCCGCCAAGCTTGCTATCAAGTTTAAAAAATGTTTTATATGTTTTTTTGCTTGTATCGATTTGATGGATTATGCCAGTTCCAGTATCGCTTAGTAAAAGTGAGCCATCAAAGTCTAACAAGTCATTAAGAAATACAGCGCCATTGATTTTAAGGTTAAAAACAGGCTTTTTAGTGGTGATATCAAAGCCTTTTAGCGTGTCGATATCAGCTACGTATAAAACGCCATCTTTTACAACCATACCTTTTGGTGCGTCAAGTCCGGTTATAAAGTCCATTTTTATGATATTTCCATCAAGATCAAGTAGCGATATAAAACCATCGCCATCTTTTGCAAGTGGGGCTAGTTTTTTGCCTACATTTGATACAAAAAGCCCATCTTGATAGCTTGTTACGGCTTCTGGAGAGCTAAAGCCATCGATATTTTTAACTTCAAGCGCAAACGTAGATATAGCCAAAGCGCAAAGTGAAGATATGATAAATTTAGTTTTCATTCTAAACCTTTTTTTAAATTTTAGAAATTATATAAAATTTGGTTTTTAAAGTGTGTAATTTTTATGCTAAAAAATACAAGTTTTTTGACTTTTGAAACTGTTTTGGACTTTGGTTATAGCGCTCTTTAAATCTTGCTATAAACCAAGACGTGGTCGAAAAGCCAACTTGAGCGCAAATTTGGCTAATATTTTGATTTGTGTGAGTGAGTAAAAATAGTGCTTTTTGAAACCTTCTATCATCTAAATACTGCTTTGGTGCTATGTTGAAAATCTTACTAAATTTACGCGAAAAGCTGCTTATATCCATATTTACGCGTTTTGCCATTTGGGCTACGCTATCAAATTCCAGCTCATCTGCGGTAAAGATTTTTTGGAATTCAAAAAGATAAATTTGATAAATTTCGTTTAAAAACTCTATAAACTCAACTCTTGAAGTAAGGCTTAAAAAAAGCTCTTCAAATTTATGTTTTATAAGCTCATATGGGCTTTTGTTTTTAAAATAAAGCTCTAAATTTAAAGTGAAATTTGCTAAGGTTATATCTTGTGAAATTTTATAAATTTTTTTAGATTTTAACCTTTTGTTTTGCAAGACAAATTTATGCTTATTTATCAGTTCAAGCAAAAACTCGTTACTAAAAAAGACGATATGCGCGATATACTCGCCGTTATCTTCGATATCGCTAAGTGTGTGAATTCCAGCACTTAAAAAGATAATCTCATCCGCATCAACTTCAAATTTAGTATTTTTATAATGCAGATTTTTATGCCCTTTTTTAACAAAAACAACAGCATTTTGACAAAGCGTCGCATCGTATTTTATAAGTGAGCCATTTACCTTATAAATAGCAAAATTTAGCCCATTTTGGCTATAAAGCGTAGAGTGCGAATCGCGTTTGATATATTCTAAAACATTCATAGGCAAATTATACAAGTTTTTTGAAATGAATTCAAGTGCGAAAAATTTAAAAGAGTTTAGGTTAAAAAGCTAAATTTAGCCTACCGCGTAGGCTAAATTTATTATTTATAAAATTATTTTGCTTTACAAGCACAACAAGATAAAATTCTAGAAGCGCAGTTTGAAGCACAAATCAGCCCAGCAGAAAACATAATAACATCTTTTATCACAAGTCGCCCAGCTCCAGAAAGATACGGAAAGCCAAAATTTGGAGTCGGACCATCGCCACCTAAATTTGGCACGTAAACTTCGGGCGTGGTTATAAGAAAACTTAGCGTTACGATAGCCATTCCAGCGGTTAGCAAGCCACCAACAAGTCCGATTTTAGGGAACCAAATTCCAAGCAAAGTTAAAATTCCAATCAAACAAATCACAACGCCAAGAGCGTAAGAGAAAATGTATGTGTGGTTTAGCTTGTTCCATTCGATGTTTTTGGCTACGACTTTGCCTTCTGGATTTTTGTAGTTTTTATACTCTGGCGCTTCATACTTATAAAAGTAGCTAAAAAACGGGCTGTTTGCGACAAATGGAACGATACCGTCGGCTTCGTATTGAAACGCTTTTAACCCACCAATCCAAATCATAACGATAAAAATCGCAACTCTTGCTAAGTTCACAAATAAATTTTGCGAATTTGCTAACAAACTCAATGCTTTACACATAAAATATCCTTGAAATTTAAAGTGCGGAAGTCTAGCATTATAAAAATAAAAATTTTATTAAATTTTTAAGAAATAATTTATATTGCTGTTTTTAAGGCTAAAAAACAGGCTTAAATTTAGATTATTTGAATTAATTTTTAATTTATTAAATATTGCAAATGATATACTTTCTCAATAAATAAAGTAAATTTCTTATAAAACTTAGTTGATAAATTTATATTTATTTTTAATATTTTTTTAATAATAAATAAGCAAAAGATTTCGCAAATTTTTTCTTAAATATGTTAAAATACAAAGTTGCATAAACAAAATTTAAAGGATGGATGTGGACGCAGTTGATAAAAATTTAATCTATTTAGCTCAAACAGACACGACTGCTGGGTTTTGTTCGCAAAATTTAAAAAAGTTAAATGCTATCAAAAATCGCCCTGAAAATCAGCCTTGTTTGATAACTGTGGCGAAATTTGGCGAGTTAAAAAAGCTAGCTAGAGTGCCAAAAAAATATAAAAATTTAGTTAGAAAATCGCAAAAAACGACCATTTTATATCCAAATTTAAAGGCTATTAGAGTGGTAAAAGATGAAAAACATGCTAAATTTTTGGTTAAATTTGGTTGGATGTATTCTACTTCTGCAAATTTGCATGGGCAAAAATTTAACCTTGAGTTTGCAAAAAATGTAGTAGATGTTATCGCTGATAGCGAATTTAGCGAAAAGCAAGCATCGAGAATTTTCAAACTATCAAAAAACAAAATTAAAAAAATAAGATAAATTAATCAAAAAGTGTTAAGATAAGAAAATAAATAAAAGGATAAAAATGCAAGAATATATACAAAATTTAGAAAAAAATGGCTTTAGCGTAGTTGTCGTAGAGGACAAAAAAGAGGCGCTAGAGTTTGCAAAATCTATGATAAAAGCTGGTATGAGCGTTGGGCTTGGCGGCTCGACTACAGTCGAAGAAATCGGGCTTTTGGAGTATTTGACAAGTCTTGATGATATCACTTTGTATAATCAGTATGAAAAAGGCATAGATAAAGAAGAGAACACAAAACGCCGTAGAATGGGGCTAGTAAGTGATATCTACATCACAAGTTCCAACGCGATAACGCAAAATGGCGAGTTGGTAAACGCCGATGGTAGCGGAAACAGAGTCGCTGCGCAGATTTTTGGACCAAAAAATGTGCTTTTGGTTGTAGGGCAAAATAAACTAGTAAAAGATGAGCAAGAGGCAAGGCGTCGCATTTTAGAAGTAGCGGCTGTTAAAAACGTGGAAAGGCTAAATCAAGTTGCGATGTCACACAAGAAAGAGCGAAAATTTACAGTCGATAATATCTCAAGCAAATTTAGCCTAATCAGGCGCGATGAGCCTGGAAGAACGACGATAGTTTTAGTAAAAGAGGATTTGGGATTTTAGACTTTAATTGGCTTTTAAGTTAGCGGCTTGATAAGATAGACGGCGCGTATTTGGTTTATCTTATTTTTGGTTTGAAAAAAATAGATAAATAAGCAAAACAAAATTCGTTTTTGTTTTTGCCGCCGACTTAAACTAATAAAATTTTTATGACTAAAAACGCTTAATTTGTTTTACTCTTTTAGTACATTTTTTGGAGCTATGCCATTATTTAGCTTAAAGTTTGTTTATGAAATACTAAATAATTGTATTACCAATTTTTTATAGTAGGTGGTGTTTGATTATTTGTTAGCAAGTTACTATTTTGCTTGTTTTATGTTTGAATATGTTTGGAAATAACTGTTTTTTTAGTTAGAATATTACTAAAATAACCAAGACTTTTTAGTCAAAAAGGAGATAAGAGTATGAAAAAAGGTTTTAGGTTGATTAAGGTCATCATTGTTGTTGTATTGATCGGTCTATTTATGTCATTCCTGACATTTAGATTTATAGCACCAGCAACAGATTCAGCAAAGGCGCTTAATCTTAGTATGCAGCTAAAAACAGTAGAAACCGCATTGTCAAATTATTTTGCTGATACTGGTACATATCCGTGTAACATTAGGTTTTTATGGGAGAACCCTAGTAAAATAGTGGGCGACGGCACAGCAACTACAAGTAATATGTGTTATGACAGTGTATCTTTAATTGCCGGAGCAGGTGCTCAAGATGCGGGTGTATTAACTCGCTGGTCTGGTCCATATCTTACAAGTCCAGCTGTTATGCCAGGCGCACCCGATGTTTTACAAGCCGCACTTGGACAAGGTATTATTATTGGGGCTTCTATCACAAAAGATGGTGAGGTTAAACCGCTTGTTAATACAGCAAACCCTGAACCCGCAGCTACATTCATGAATGTTCTTGTTGTTACAGGACTTGAAGAAAGCAATATCCAAGCCGTATATAAATCTGTAAACGGTAACAGTATCGATGGTAAGAAAGCCCTTGACGAACTAAGCAAGGATGGTACGGGTGGTAAAGCAGGTCAAAATTTTGCAGATGCTTACGATGTAGCAAGTTCAAAAGTGGATTATAAACTGGGTGTAAGCAAATATGGTATGAGTAGTAGCTTATATGTAGTCTATAGATTTACTGGCGACTTTAGAGGTGTTGATGAGGACGCGGGCAACTAATCATTAATACCATCGAGAAGCTTTTAACGGGCTTCTCCGTCCCTTCTTAATAATACATAACATAAAATCAAGCATAAATGTGTTTTTATAAATTTAAGATTGATATCAAAAATTTATTAAAATCACCATTATGATTTTTAAATTTAAAGCTTGGTTTTAAACCCAAATCTGCTATATTTAAAATTTAAAAGCATATTTGCAACTCTTAGGTATTTTGTTTAAACTAACTTAAATTTAGCTATAAATTTTTACTGAATTTGGCTTCTGATACATGACAAAATAAAAGTTTAAATAATTTTTATATCTATTTTTATAAAATTTAAATATATAAAAATATAAATTTAGTTAATGTAATGTTGAAAATAAAATTAAAAAGTATATTTTAAATCGTGCAAAAACGTATTTATTTTCTAAAAGAGATAGGTTTTAGCAAATATTTAAGGCCAAAATCTTATAAAGAATAAATTTAACTACACACTTTATAAAGTGATATTTTATTTTTACTCTAAATTATAAAATGATAAATTTAAAAAATTGGAGCAAATATATAATAAATGCGAATCGTTTCCGAAAGAAATTTAGCAAACAAATCTATCCATCGTAGCTTACTAGCTTACTTTGTGGCAAATAATAAATTTAACATCACGCTAAAGATAAAAACCAAAGATAGCATTAAATACTTGTAAAATTTAATCAAGAAATTATAGTTATGATAAGTTAAAATTTAGCAATTTAAATAAAATTAGTCAAAAAATTTGACTAAAATTTAGATAAAACCATGCTTTTAAAATCCTAAAAGAAAAATTTTAACTATATGCAGGGTGCAGCCATTGCTTTTTGATTATTTTATCCTCTATAAAAATAGACTAAATTGCACTAAAAATGATAAAACTTAACTAGAAAATACTTCGAGTCATTAAAAGATAAATTTTTTGTTTGAATAAGTTTTGCAAAAACGATATCAAATTTTACAAGAATTTGGTACTTTGAAATTATAAACTTAGCTATGAAATCACTATAAATTTTACTATTTGGATGATTTAAATTTGTTAAATTTGCTGTGAAATTTAACAAATTTTTATAAGTAAACTAAATTTAAAAATAAACTAAAATTTAGTCTTTCTCTAACAATTTTCTTATAACATAACTCGCAAGAAACATACCAAAAGTAGCTGTAACTCCCATAAAACTTCCAAGCTTTTCGCAATTTGGCTCTTCGCTTGAGTAAACTACGTCAAAATCGCCTTTAAAGCCACTTTTCTTAAGCTCATAACGAAATTTTCTAGCTAACGGATCTGTGTTAGTCTTCCAGATGTTAGTTAGTTTTATAAGTTCGGGATTTAGCCGTTTTGCTCCACCCATTGAACTAACAAATTTAGGTTTGTTAGTGTTGTTAGCGATTTTGTTAGCAAGTGCAACTTTTGCTGGAATATCATCAATCGCATCAACAACAAAGTCAAATTTATCGAACTTAAAGTTGTTTATAAACTCATCATCTATCTTTATACATAAAGGCTCAATATGTGGAAATTTTTCTTTAAAAACATCGACCTTTTTCATACCTAAATTTTCACTTCCAAACTGTCTATTTTGATTTGTTATCTCAAAACAATCACAGTCAATCACAGTTAAATTTACAACCCCACTTCTAAAAAGCGCTTCTATGCACGCTCCACCAACGCCTCCACACCCACAAACTAGCACTTTTGCGTTTTGAAGCTTGTCAAAACTATCGTTAAAAAGCCATCTTGGGCGAGTAAATCTATCTATCTTATCCATTTTTGCACGCTTTCAAGCTCGTTATGCGATGTTAAATTTAAAGTTATCGGCGTCAAGCTTGCATAACCATCAACCAACGCTCCTATGTCAGAATTTGTGTTTTTATCCTTGTCAAAGTCTATGTTCATCTGACCTAGCCAAAAATACTCAAGTCCTCTTGGGTTTCTGTTAACTTGAGCTGAAGTTAAGTATGTTTTTTCTCCAGCTGCGACCACTTTTAGCCCCTTATAATCAGTTTTGCTAACAGCTGGAATGTTTAAATTTAAAAACTTTTTTTCAGGCAACGGGTAGCCGTTTTCAAAGATATTTTTAACAACTTTTAGCGAAATTTCGCACGCTAAGTCAAAGCCAAATTTATCCAAACTATCATTTAAGTAAAATTGCGAAATGCTAAGAGAAGGAATTCCATGCAAAACTCCCTCCATAGCGCCACCACAAGTGCCGGAGTATGTGATGTCTTCTGCGACATTTGCGCCATGATTTATGCCACTGATTATCAAATCTGGTTTTTTAGAATACAAAGAGTGAAGCGCTAAAAACACGCAATCAGCGGGTGTTGCATCATCAAGTTTGAAAAATCCATCATCAAGTTTTATAAATCTAAGCGGTTTTGTAAGGGTTAGCGAGTGTGCGCAAGCGGACTTTTCGCTACTTGGAGCTACAACTGTAACTCTTGCTATGCTTTTTAGGGCTCTTGCTAATTCTTTTAGCCCATCAGCTTCAAATCCATCATCGTTTGTGATAAGAATTTCTTTCAAATTTATGTCCTTAATCTAGTTAAAATTAGTAAAATTTAAGCGCTTAAAGCCCAGCTTTTTGGCAGACTTGTTCGCTTACTAAAAGTTCAAAAGCTGCCTTATCGGGATAGTCATAAAAGTATCTATGAACTTCATTAGCACCATGTTTTAATGTATTTCTAGCTGTTTTTAAGTTGCAAACTCTATTTACCAAATCTACTTGCATAAATTTAGCGGCTTTTATCTGCTCGTTTTGTGAAAGTTCGGTAAAATTAGGAGTAAATGAGTAGTTAAAAACTATATTATTTGTTTGTGCAAAAATATCTTCAAATATAATAAATCTATCTACTTGAATCTTTTTATTTCCTCCATAATTTAACTTAATTAATTTAATTGTATCCTCTACTGCTAGTTTTGCAGCTTCCTCTGGGCTTTTATCTTTTAATAAATTTTCATAATAACTTATTAATTTTGGATCTTGATAAATCTCCTTTTTTTCATAACTTGGGCTTTTTGCGCAACCTGTTAAAATAAATAAAATGGTTAGTAAAAATGCTAAATTTTTCATGTTATCTCCTTGAAAGCTCGGCTATTATAGCATATTTTGATATAATAAGCATAAAAATAAAAAAAGAGAAAAAAGATGAAAAAATACCTTATTTCTTGCCTTGAACCATCGGCGAATTTGCATTTTGGTGAGGTTTTAAAAGAGCTTAAAAAAAGCGCAAAATCTGGCGAAGAGTTTGAAATTTGCGGAATTTTTGATCCTAAATTTGCACAGCCGATTTATGCTAGCAGTGAGTTTTCGGCGATGGGGTTTGTCGAGATTTTACCGCTTATTTTTAAAGCGAAAAAGGCGCTTAAGCAGATGGTAGAGTTAGCTAAAGAGTGCGATGGCGTTTTGCTTATAGACTCGCCAGCTTTTAACCTTCCTTTGGCAAAAGCGCTAAAAAAGGCAAAAGTAAAAGCTAAAATCACCTACTACATACTTCCGCAAGTTTGGGCGTGGAAGCCAAAACGAGTCGAAAAGGTTGAGAAATACTGCGATAACCTAGCTTCGATTTTGCCGTTTGATGAGCAGTTTTATAACCGTAGTATTTATGTTGGACATCCGCTTCTTGATGAGATAAAATTTCAAAAACACGAAGCTATAAATAGCGGTAAAATCGCCTTTTTGCCAGGCTCAAGACGTTCTGAAATAATTCGATTGATGCCAGTTTTTAAAGAGTTGGCGACTAAATTTAAAGATAAAGAAAAAATCCTTCCAATCCCAGCTCATCTAATGGATAAAGTAGATGAAATTTATGGCGATGTTAGTGAGTTTAGTATCACAAATGACGCTCCAAAAGCGCTTTATGAAAGCGAGTTTGCCTTTGTTTGTTCAGGTACTGCGACGCTTGAAACCGCGCTTGTTGGCACGCCTTTAGTTTTGGCTTATAAAGCAAAAGCGATTGATATGTTTATCGCTAAAAGATTAGTAAATTTAACTCACGTTGGGCTTGCTAATATAATGTTTGATTTTATGAAAAAAGAGCCGTTGCATGAGGAATTTTTGCAAGATGAAGCAAACGCGCAAAATCTTTATAATGCCTATTTAAACTGCGATAGGACTAAATTTATAAAAGCGTGTGAGGAGCTTAGAGAGTATTTGAAATTTGGTAGTGCAAAAAATGTCTTAGCGCTATTAAAAGATAATTTTAACGATACAAAGATATAATTACAACAAAATTCTTAAGGATAAAAATGACAGCAGAACCAATGACCATTTATGGTTATGAAAAAATCACATCAGAGCTAAAAGATTTAAAAACAGTTCAACGCCCAAAAATCGTTGAAGAGATAGACATAGCGCGAAGTCATGGGGATTTAAAAGAAAACTCAGAGTATCACGCAGCAAGAGAAAAACAAGCATTTATCGAAGCTAGAATCGCAGAAATCAGCGATATTGTAAGTAGAGCTAAAGTGATTGATCCAAGCGAATACGAGCACGATAAGGTTAAATTTGGCTCAACTGTTACGATAATGGATGTTGATACAGAGCTTGAAAAAACCTACATCATCGTTGGCGTTAGCGAAAGTGATATCTCAAAAGGTTTGATTAACATAAACACCCCTCTTGTAAAACAGCTTCTTGGCAAAAGCGAGGGCGATCAAATCACGCTTCACTTGCCAAATGGCATAAGCGAAGTTGAGATTGTAAGTGTAGAGTATAAACCTATCAAATTTACATAAGGTTAAAAATGAAAAGAGTTGGAATCATCGGAGTAAGCGGATATACTGGAGTTGAGCTGGTTAAAATTTTGCTAAATCATCCAGAGTTTGAGTTAAGTTACTTAGCAGCGACAAGCGAAGGAAAAATCGATGAAATTTTTCCACAACTTAGCGGAGTTTGCGAACTTAAAGTCGAAGTTGCAAACGCAAAAACAGCAAGCTTGAGGTGCGATCTTGTTTTCTTAGCTTTGCCGCATGAAAAGGGGATGGAATTTGCTAGTGAAATTTTAAGTTTTGGAACGACAAAAGTGGTTGATTTATCGGCTGATTATCGTCTTAGTTTAGAACTTTATGAGAAAAATTATACAACTCACCAAGACAAAAAAAACCTAGCTAGCGCGGTTTATGGGCTTCCAGAACTTCATAGAAAGCGTATAAAGACTACAAATTTAGTAGCAAATCCAGGCTGCTATCCAACTTGCTCGATTTTGGCTATTTTGCCATTTTTGCCATTTTTAGATACTAAATTTGGCGTGATGATAGATGCAAAAAGTGGCGTAAGTGGCGCTGGAAAGAGCCTAAAACAAACAAGTCATTTTGTAAATGTAAACGAAAATATAAATGCCTACTCGCCACTATCCCATCGCCATGCCGATGAGATAAAAGAGCAAATCTCACTAGCTAAAAAAGAGCCGATTTCAACGCTTTTTGTTCCTCATCTTGTGCCACTAACTCGTGGAATGCTAGTAAGTGTTTTTGGAGTTTTAAACGAAAAAATAGATGAATTAGAAGTATTGCGCGAGTTTTATAAAGATGAGAAATTTGTGCGAGTAAGAAATGAGCCTGTGCAGGTTAAAAACGTAGTTGGAACAAATTTTTGTGATATTTTTGTAAAAAAATTAGATGGCAAAATTTGGGTAAATTCCGCTATTGATAACTTGCTTCGAGGAGCAAGCTCGCAAGCTGTGATAAATGCAAATTTGATGTGCGGGTTTGACGAGGGTTTAGGAATCCCAAATTTAGCTTATGGAATTTAAATGCAAATTATAAAAAGTGGCGCGATTTTTATCTCAGACTCTCACGAAAATGAAAAAAAGCTCTATTTTTTAGAGTTTTTAGAAGCTGTAAAAAGTGGTAAAATTCGCCCAACTCAGCTTTTTTTGATGGGCGATATGTTTGATTATCTCTCATTTACGGATTATTCGCGCAAGTTTTACGCTAAGCAAATTTTGCTTATAAATGAGATTTCTAAAAGCGTGCCTTGCTTTTATTTTGAGGGAAATCACGACTATAATTTAAACGAGATTTTTCCAAATGTGCAAGTTTTTGATATTTTCGCTCAGCCTGTTAAATTCTTGCTTGAAAATGGCGAAATTTGCGAACTTTTGCATGGCGATAGATTTATACCAAAAATTGATTTTAAGGTTTTGATGCTTTTGCGAAACAAGGCGTTTTTAAAGACGCTAAATTTCATAGATAATCTTATAAATTTTAAGATTACAAAAGCGATTTTAAAACATCAAGAAAAGAAAATTTTGTATAAAAAACATCCAAATTTCAAAGCCTTAATAGAGCAAAAAATTCACAACTATAGCGCTAAATTTATCATCGAAGGACACTATCATCAAGATGAAATTTTTAACTTTGATAAGAGAGTTTATATAAATTTAAACTCATACGCTGTTGAGCAAAAGTATTATGAGGCGAAATTTGAAAATGGGGAATTTAAACTAGTTGCTAAAAGCTTAAATTAGATATAATGACAAATTAAATTTAAAGGAAAATTATGATAAAACTTTGCGTTTTTGACTTTGACTCGACGCTTATGGATGGCGAAACTATCACATTTTTTGCTAAAAAAATGGGAGCTGGAGAAGAGGTAGCTAAGATCACAAAACAAGCGATGGCTGGCGAGCTTGATTTTTTTGAGAGTTTCACTAAACGAGTTGCATTTTTAAAGGGTATGAAAGAGAGCGATGCGATAGAGATAGCTAATAATTTGCCATTTATAAAAGGCGCTAAAGAGATTATAGAGTATTTAAAAAACAAAGGCATTAAAGTTGTAGTTTTTAGTGGAGGTTATCATATCGCAACAGACGCGGCAAAAGAAAAGCTTGGATATGACGCTAGTTTTGCAAACTACTTGCATATAAAAGATGGTGTTGCGACTGGATTTGCTGGTGGCGAGATGATGTTTGGCTACTCAAAAGGCAAGGTTTTAAAAGAGCTTAAAGCTTTAATGGGGCTTAAAAAAGAAGAGGTTATGACAGTTGGAGATGGAGCAAATGACATCTCAATGTTTAAAGAAGCTGGTCTTAAAATCGCATTTTGTGCTAACGAAGTGCTTAAAAAAGAGGCTGATTTTTGCGTGGATACTAAGGATTTAAAGGAGTTGATGAAGTATGTATAGTGGAAATTTTTCGCTTTGGTGTGATTTTTTAGAGCGCGATTTTATCGATGGTGAATTTAGAGAACTTATAAATGATGGCGTTTTTAACGGCGCTACATCAAATCCGGCGATTTTTAAAAATGCGATTTTAAACTCGCCAGCTTATAAAGAGAGCAAAGATAAATTTAGTAAAAAATCATCAAAAGAGCTATATGAAATTCTAGCAACGCAAGATATCAGAGTTGCGGCTGATATTATGCTTAAAAATTACGTAGATGGCGATGATGGGTTTGTTAGTTTAGAAGTTGATCCAAATTTAAGTGATAATTCTGAGGCCACTTTTAAAGAGGGGAAACGCCTTTATAGCACGATTGGTATGCCAAATGTGATGATAAAAGTTCCAGCTACAAAGCGTGGATATGAGGCGATGAGCGAGCTTATAAAAAAAGGGATAAATGTAAATGCAACTCTTATCTTCTCTCCAGATCAAACAGCTGAGTGCTTAGAAGCGTTTAAAGAAGGAACTAAAGCTTTTAAAAAACGTTTTGTAAAGGCGAATTTACCAAAAGCTGTGATTAGTATTTTTGTGAGTCGTTTTGATAGAATGCTTGATGAAAAGATGAAAAAAAATGGTCTTGAAGCTGGTAAAATCGGCATTTTAAACGCAACAAAATGCTACCATATGATACAAGAGGCAAATTTAGAAAACACTAGAGCACTTTTTGCAAGCACTGGCGTGAAAGGTGATGAGTTTAAAAAGTCGTATTATGTCGATGAACTGATGTTTAAAAACTGCATAAATACAGCCCCGCTTGATACTATAAAAGAGTTTATAAAGGGCGAAAAAGTGCTTAAAGAGCCAACTTCGCTTAAAGAAATAGATGCTTTTTTTAAGTCAGTAAAAGATACAAAGATAGACTTAAAAGGTGCGTATAAAGAGCTGCTTGATGATGGGCTAAAGCAGTTTGTAGTGGCGTTTGATGATATTTTAAAGGCGTTAAAATAGGAGGTTTTTATGTCAAATATATATTCTGAAGATATACAGAAAAAAAAGCTAAATGAGTATTTAAATTTTTTGATAAAACATGGAGGAAGCGACCTTCATATAAAATCAAATTCTCAAATTAGAGGTAGGATTAATGGCGATATAGTTAAATTTAGCCAAAAACCATTTCCAAAAAGTGAAGCTCTAGCTTTAGCAAAAGAGCTTTTAAGAGGAAGATTTGATGAGTTTATAGAGAAAAAAAGCTTAGATTTTACCTATAGGTTAAATGATGAGTATAGATTTCGTGTAAATATCTTTTTTCAAATCGATGGCGTGAGCGCTGTTTTTAGGACTATTCCTACGAAAATTCCAACCATTGATGATTTAAGGCTACCACAAGTTTTAAAAAAGATTTGCGATGAGAGTATGAGAGGGCTAGTTTTAGTTACTGGACCAACTGGAAGCGGTAAGACAACCACCATAGCAAGCATGCTAAATAGGATAAATAACACAAGAGCAAGTCATATAGTAACTATTGAAGATCCAGTTGAGTTTGTCTTTGAAGATAGTGAGTGTATTGTAAATCAAAGAGCTTTAGGGCAAGATTGTAACACCTTTTCAGACTCACTTCGAGCCGCACTTAGAGAAGATCCAGATATAATTTTTGTTGGCGAGATGAGAGATCTTGAGACAATTGAAACCGCGCTTCATGCAGCTGAAACTGGACACTTAGTCTTTTCTACCTTGCACACACTTGATGCAAAAGAGAGCATAAATAGGATAATCGGTATGTTTGAACCAAGCGAGCAATCAAGGATAAAGATATCATTTGCCTCTGTTTTAGAAGCCGTTATTTCTCAACGACTTGCAGTAACAACAGATGGAAGAAGAACTCCAGTAGTTGAGGTTTTGCGCAAAAATGTTCGTATAAAAGATATGATTTTATCTGATAGATATAGTGAAGTGACTGACGCGATTAGAGATGGTAAGAATACTTATGGTATGCAAACTTTTGATCAGCACCTTTTAGAGCTTTATACAGCTGGAATCATAAGCAAAGAAGAAGCACTTGATAAGAGTACAAACAGAAGCGATCTTAATATAGGTATCAAAAACATTATGCTAAAACAAAAAGCTGATGGTCAAAGTGGTGGCGATGAATACAAAGAGGATATAAAATTACAAGATGTTTAGTAAATTCATCTTAAATTTATTAAATTTTTGATATTATCATAATTTACTTCAAAAAAAGGACAATTATGCTAGAAGGTATAGTTAGAGAGAGTATCGGTAAAAAGTCTGCCAAGGCTTTAAAAAGAGATGGTTATCTAATCGCTAATATTTATGCGAAAGGATTAGAAAATGTCAATGCGGCATTTAAAACAAATGAATTTATCAAATTTGTAAGAGATAAAGAGAATTTGGCTTTTGATATAAAAGTTGGCGCAAATACATATAAAGTAGTAGTTGAAGAGTATCAAAAACACCCAGTGACAAACATGATAACTCATGTTGATTTAAGAGTTGTTTTAGATGATTTAGTTTCAAAATACTACATTCCTGTAAAAGTAACAGGTATAGCAAAAGGTCTTAAAAACAAAGGTGTTTTAGTTCAGTCAAAAAGAAGACTTCCGGTTCAATGCGCTGGCAAAGATCTTCCAAACGCGTTTGTTTTAGATGTTACAGAGCTTGATACTGGTGATTCAATCCTAGTTAGAGATATTCAAATTCCACAAAATGTTACTATGCTTGAGTCTGCAAGCGTAGCTGTTGTTGGAGTTTTGACAGCTAAGTAAGCGTATGATACTTGTTGTTGGTCTTGGAAATCCGGGCGCACAGTATGCTGATACAAGGCACAACATAGGCTTTATGCTAGTAGATAAAATGCTTGAAGATGACGGTTTTACCGATGTTAGTTCAAGTAAATTTCAAGGCGAGCTTTATAAAAAAGGCTCGCTTCTTCTTTTAAAACCTCAAACTTATATGAATGTCAGCGGATATAGCGTAAAAATGGTTAAAGACTTTTATAAACCAGAGCGCGTGATAGTAGTTCATGATGATATAGACTTAAATTTTGGAGCTGTAAAATTTAAAATCGGCGGAAGCAGTGGCGGACACAACGGTATAAAATCAATCGATAGTTTAATCGGCGTAGAGTATGAAAGGGTTAGAGTTGGTATCGGACGAGGAAAAGGCAATGTGGCTGGATTTGTGTTGTCTAAATTTGAAGATGATGAACAAAAAAAGCTAGAAGCGATTTTATCTCACACCAAAAAAGCTACCCAATTTTTACTAAAGTCTGATTTAGAAACCACAAGAGCAAAATTTAGCATAAAAGATATACAAAATGAAGTTATATAGTAGATACATCGGATATGTTTATTTAAAATATCTTTTTATTTTATTCATTGCGCTTGAGCTTTTTTACGTTGGTATAGATGTTCTTACTAACTTAAAAGATCTCCCGCAAAGTGCGAATTTACAGCTACTTTATCTTGGTTTTACAGCTCTTAGCGCGATTGGTTACACGCTTCCATTAAGCTTGATTTTTGCGATGATTATAACTAAATTTAATATGATAAGAAGCAATGAGCTTATTAGCTTTTACTCTCTTGGTATAAGTAGAAATGCCATTATAAAAGTGCCATTTTTTATAGCTTTAGCAATTAGTCTTTTATATATTTATCTAAACTCAACGCCATTTGCCTATGTAAATGAGTATAAAAATAACTTATCAAGTTTTAATGCAGTTGGCAAAGTCAGTAGCGGAATGTTTCTAAAATATGGCGATAAATACATATATGTAAAAGAGTTAAATTCTTTAGCAAATGCAGCTAAAGATATAAAGATATTTTATTTAAAAAATGGCGATTTAACCAAATTAACCGATGTTAAAACAGCGACCTATAATGCGAAAAAATGGACATTTTACGATGTGAATTCTACAACAATTCCATCAAATTTAGCCATTGGGAATGATGGTTTGAAGTATGAATTTAGCACAAAATTTGAAGATTTAGCCGGTTTTGATCCAACAAGTATAGAAAAAATTTATGATTCATCAAACATTTACTCGATTAAAGATGCGCTAAATTCTATAAAAACGTTTAAAAATCAAGGCGTAAATATAGACGGCATAAAAGCAAATTTATACTCACTAATTTTCACGCCTTTGTTTGCGCCACTTATGGTTTTGATACTGTATTACTATCTTCCAGCAAGTGGGCGGTTTTTTAACCTTGCGCTTTTAAGCTTTGGATTTTTTATAGTTACGCTATCTTTATGGGGAGTGCTTTTTGTGATGACAAGATTTGCGCTTAGTGGAGTTATAATCCCAGAAGTTGGGATAATTTTGCCTATAATTTTGCTATTTTGTTATGCTTGTTATCTTGTTTTAAAGCACCGTTAAGATTTTTTAAGTAAATTATTGTAAAATCTATATTTATTTATTTTCAAGAGGATTTATATGGACTATAAACAGCTTGCCAAAACTTACGAAACACCACTTTACATTTATGATTTTAATCAGATAAAAAAGAGATATCTAGAGCTTAAAAACTCATTTGCAGGAAGAAAATCTCTAGTTTGTTACGCTGTAAAAGCAAACTCAAATTTAAGCTTGTTAAAGCTTTTAGCAAATTTAGGTTCTGGATTTGACTGCGTTAGCTTTAACGAAGTTAGAAGAGCGATTTTAGCAGGAGCTGATAGATATAAGATAATATATTCAGGAGTTGGAAAGCAAGATAGTGAGATAAAAGATGCTATAAACGCAAACATTTTGATGATAAATGTCGAAAGTAGCGCCGAACTTGATAGAATCGAAGAAATCGCAAAAAGCCTAGATAAAATAGCAAGAATCAGCATAAGAGTAAATCCAAATATCGATCCAAAAACCCATCCATACATCTCAACTGGACTTAACGAAAACAAATTTGGTGTGAATATAAATGAAGCAAAAAAGATGTATATCAAAGCAAAAAATAGTCAGTTTTTAAATCCGATTGGCATACATTTTCACATAGGAAGCCAGCTTATTGATATCATGCCAGTTCATGAAGCAGCGCAAATCGTGTCAAATTTAATGAGAGAATTAAAAGCGTTAGAAATTGATATTAAATTTTTTGATATCGGCGGTGGCGTTGGAATACGTTATAAAGATGAAAAAAATGTCGATTTATACGAGTATGCACAAGGAATTTTATCAGCGCTTAAAGGTCAAGATGAGACTATCGTGTGTGAGCCAGGTCGTTTTATCGTAGGCGAAAGTGGCGTGCTTTTGACAAAAGTTTTATATGAAAAAGTTAATAACGATAAAAGATTTGTCGTAGTAGATGGCGCGATGAACGATCTTTTGCGCCCGAGTCTATATGGCGCTTATCATGAGATTGAAGCTTTGGCGGATGGCTTGAATTTAAGCAAATGCGATATCGTTGGCCCGATTTGTGAAAGTGGCGATTTTTTAGGAAAAGATAGAGATATGCCAGAGCTTAAAAGTGGCGATTTGCTTGTTGTAAAATGCGCTGGAGCTTATGGTTTTGGCATGGCAAGCAACTACAACTCAAGGTGTAAAGCCGCAGAAGTTGCTATAGAAGATGGCAAGGCTAGGCTTATTAGAAAACGAGAAAAATTTGAAGATTTGGTCGCAAACGAAATCGAATTTATAGGAGAATAAGTGCAAAATATCGATGATTTACGAGGCTGCATTGATGGTGTGGATAACCAAATTTTAAAGCTTTTAGATGAGCGAATGGGCTATGTTAAAAAAATTGGAGAGCTAAAAAACTCCAGTGGAGCGACTATATACAGACCAGAACGCGAAAAAGCTATCATCAGCCGCTTAGAAAGTGAGCATAGCTATAACTTAGGTAAAAAGGCGATTGAGGCGATATTTTTCGAGATTTTCTCTGTTTCAAGAAATTTAGAAAAACCACAAGTTGTAGCTTTTCTTGGACCTTTTGGAACATACACTCATCAAGCCGCAAAGAGCCGTTTTGGCGCAGTTAGCACCTATCTTCCGCTAGCTTCGATTGAAGCGGTTTTTAAAGAGCTTGACAACAAAGAAGCTCGTTATGGCGTAGTTCCTATAGAAAACAACACTGAAGGTGGCGTGGGAGCGACGTTTGATTGTCTTGGCGAGTATGAAGGTATAAAAATCGTGGCTGAAATTTATATGGATATCCACCACTGTTTTGTAAGCAATGAAGAGAATATAAAAGATATAGATAAAATTTATTCTCATCCTCAAGGTTATAATCAGTGCTTAAAATTCTTAGAAGATCATGGCTTAAATGAGATAGAATTTATCCCTACAAAATCAACTGCATTAGCAGCAAAAATGGCAGCGCAAACTCCAAATTCAGCAGCTATTTGTTCGCAGATTGCTGCAAATATTTTTAAAGTGCCGATGATGTTTGAAACGATTGAAGATAACTTAGCAAACAGAACAAGGTTTTTTATCTTAAGCGATTTTAAAAACGCCAAAACAAACCACGATAAAACTTCGATTATGGCAAAAACAGATCATAAACCAGGCGCTTTGGTTGAGCTTTTGCAGATGTTTAGAAATGAGGGTATAAATTTAACTAAACTTGAGAGCAGACCGATAAAAAAGAAAGATTT
Organism: Campylobacter geochelonis; assembly: GCF_013201685.1. Taxonomy (NCBI): domain Bacteria; kingdom Pseudomonadati; phylum Campylobacterota; class Epsilonproteobacteria; order Campylobacterales; family Campylobacteraceae; genus Campylobacter; species Campylobacter geochelonis. Next base: position 302,984 of record NZ_CP053844.1, read on the forward strand.
TAAGACAAATTTCTATATAGATTTTGAGGGTCATATAGATGATGAGAGGGTAAAAAAGGTTCTTTTAATGGCTAAAAAAGAGGGTCATGAGATCTCATGGCTTGGAAGTTATATGAATGGAGATGAAAGATGAAATTTAACGATGTGTTAGAAAATTTGACAAATTACGAAGCTGGAAAACCGATTGAGCTTGTTGTTAGAGAATTTGGCGTAAAAGAAAAAGATGTTTTAAAACTAGCAAGTAACGAAAATCCAATGGGAACTAGCAAAAAAGTTCAAAAAGCTCTGAAAAAGGCAGCCGCTCACGCACATTTATATCCAGATGATAGTATGTTTGAGCTAAAAGACGCGCTTTCTAGCAAGTATAAAATCAAACCAGAAAATATCATCATCGGCTCTGGAAGCGATCAAGTTATAGAGTTTGCTTTGCATGCAAAGACAAACTCAAAAAATGCTATTTTGGTGGCTGGAACGACATTTGCGATGTATGAAATTTATGCTAAACATACGGGCGCTAAAATTTATAAAACTCAGTCAAAACAGCATGATTTAGATGAATTTAGTAAAATTTATAAAGAGAAAAAAGATGAAATTTCAGTCATATTTTTATGTATTCCAAACAACCCATTAGGCGAGTGTTTGGATAGAAAAGATGTGTATAAATTTATCCAAAGCATTGATAAAGATGTGCTTGTTATCATCGATGGCGCTTATAACGAGTTTGCCACTTTTAAAGATAGCAAAAAAGAGATAAAACCAAAAGATTTATTAGATAAATTTAGTAATGTTTTATATCTTGGAACATTTTCTAAAATTTATGGACTCGGCGGAATGCGCATAGGTTATGGTATCGCAAGCGAGCAGATTATAAAAGCACTTTCAAAGCTAAGAGCGCCATTTAACGTAACGACTCCAAGCTTAGTTGCTGCACTTGAAGTTTTAAAAGATGAGAAATTTGTAGAAGATACTTTGAAAAACAACTTAAAAGAGATGAAAAAGTACGAGAAATTTGCTAAGAAAAATGGACTTGAGTTTATCCCAAGTTATACAAATTTCATAACATTTTTGTTTAAAAAACAAGACTCAAGCGAAATTTGCGACAAGCTTTTAAGACAGGGCATAATTTTGCGAAATTTAAAAGGTTATGGAATGAACGCCATTCGCATTACCATAGGACTTCCTAAAGATAATCAAAGAGTTTTAAAAGCATTAAAAGAGCTTTTGTAAAAACGTTAAAAAGTGGAGATAAAAAGTAGTGGATATAAAAGATAAAAACATAGATGAGTTAAAAACGCTTTGTAGCGATATCAGAGAGAGAATTTTAAATGTCGTTAGTAAAAACGGCGGACACCTTAGCTCAAATATCGGCGCAGTTGAGATAATAGTGGCGATGCACTATGTTTTTGATGTAAAAAAAGACCCATTTATTTACGATGTAAGTCATCAAAGTTACGCACATAAACTTTTAACAGATAGATGGGATGAGTTTAGCACCTTGCGTCAGTTTGGCGGTATTAGCGGATATACAAAGCCAAATGAGAGCGAGTATGACTACTTTGTAGCAGGGCATAGCTCTACTTCTATCTCGCTTGCTGTTGGTGCTGCAAAAGCGATAAAACTAAAGGGCGAAGACAGACTTCCAGTAGCACTTATCGGAGATGGGGCGATGAGCGCTGGAATGGCTTATGAAGCGCTAAATGAACTAGGCGATAAAGAGTATCCTTGTGTTGTCATTTTAAACGATAATGAGATGTCTATCTCAAAGCCAATCGGAGCGCTTAGCAAGTATCTTTCTCAGCTTATGGCAGGACAAAGCTATCAAAGATTTAAAGATAAGGTTAATAAATTTCTCTCATATATGCCAGATACTGCCGCTTATATGGCAAAGCGTTTTGAAGAGGGATTTAAGCTTATAACTCCAGGAATGCTCTTTGAAGAGCTAGGACTTGAATACATAGGTCCAGTCGATGGGCATGATATAGAGGGGCTAATCCAGACTTTCAAAGTAGCAAAAGAGATGAAAAAACCGGTTATCGTTCATGCTCAAACCTTAAAAGGAAAAGGCTATGAAAAAGCTGAGGGATATGATGAAAACTGGCATGGAGTAGGGCCTTTTGATATCGAAAGTGGCGAATTTATAAAAAAAGTAGCTAGAAAAAATGCAACCACAATCTATGCTCAAAATTTACTAAATTTAGCCGCAAAACATAAAAATATAGTTGGCGTAACAGCTGCTATGCCAAATGGAACGGGGCTTGATAAGCTTATAGAGGTCTATCCTGAGCGGTTTTGGGATGTGGCGATAGCTGAGCAACATGCAGTAACTTCGATGGCGGCGATGGCAAAAGAGGGTTTTAAACCATACATTACGATTTATTCGACATTTTTACAACGCGCGTATGATCAAGTTATACATGATTGTGCGATTATGAATTTAAATGTTGTTTTTGCGATGGATAGAGCTGGAATCGTTGGCGAGGACGGCGAAACACATGAGGGTGTTTTTGATATCAGTTATCTAAATGCAGTGCCAAATATCTCGATGTGTGCGCCAAGAAGCGAAGAGAGTTTTGCAAAAATTCTTGAGTATTCATACGAGCATTGTGGACCTTTGGCGGTTCGTTATCCAAGAGGAAATTTTATCTTAGATGATGAGTTTGGCTGTGAGAATGTAGAGTTTGCAAAGGCAAATTTACTTGTTGATAACGGCTCAAACACAAGCTTTATAGGATATGGTAATGGAGTTGGAAGAGCGTATGAAGTTATGCAAATTTTAACTGATTTAAAGCCAAATTTGATTGATTTAGTCTTTGCAAAACCACTTGATAGAGAGTTTTTGCTAAATTTAGCATCATATTCAAAAATTTGGTATATTTTTAGCGACTCAGCTAAAAAAGGTGGAGTTGGCGAAATTTTATCATCATTTTTGCAAGATGAGAAAATTTTTGATGTTAAAGTTATATCTTTTGAACTTCCAGATATCTTCATCCCGCACGGTAAAACGCCAGATGTAGAGCGAAATTTAGGAGTTGACGCACGCAGTCTTTCTGAAAAAATACTAAATAATAAAAAATCTTAACAAATATAAACTTAGTTTAATAATTTTATGATACAATTTCGCAAAATTAATAAAGGAGCCATATGAGCCATATCGAACTTTTAAAAGATTGCGGTTTAAAAGCTACTCCTCAAAGACTTTGCGTTCTTAAGGTTTTAGGAAAGCACACGCATCCAACTATAGATGAGCTTTATGATGATATAAAACAAGATTATCCTTCTATATCACTTGCTACGGTTTATAAGAACTTAAATACGCTCATAGAGCAAGGATTAGTCGTTGAAGTTAGTATACCAAACCAAAAGTCTAAATTTGATATTTATGAGTATCCGCACATTCACGTTGTGTGCGAAAAATGCGGATTTGTAAGAGACTTTGATGCTAAAGAATTTGCTATACAAGAGTGCCATCAAAGCATTGAGCGAGCAGTTGGAAATATCGTAAAAAAACTAAACATCGTAGCAACTGTGCCTGACTGCGAGCATTGTAGATAAACCCTTTATTCTTTAAGCACTAATTTGCTAAAATATACTCACTTTAACTAGGAGGTGATATATGGAGATTGAACGCAAATTTTTGCTTGAAGACTCTTCTTTGCTAAAACTACTTTTTGAAAAAAACGTAACTATATATAAAACCTCTATAAAACAATTCTATACCGAAATTTCTAAATTTAGCGAAATCAGATATAGAAAAAAAGATGAAATTTACTATCTCACAAACAAAGCAGGAGCTGGCTTAGTGCGAGATGAACTTGAGGTTGTTATCTCAAAAAATGAGTATAAAGAGGCTAAAAACAAGAGAATTTCTCACATCATATCAAAAGATAGATATAGCTTTTTTTTAGATGAACTTGAGTATTTTTTAGATGTTTATCACGATTTTTTGTCCCCACTTGTAACTTTAGAAATCGAATTTAAAAGCGTAGAAGATGCAAATGAGTTTAAATTTGACACTATTTTTGAAAATGTGGTTAAAAAAGAGATAACTCAAGATGAAAGATATAAAAACAAAAATTTATCACTATATGCTAATCCAAAGTGCGAATTTGAGTGCAATAAAGCATTAATCGCTATTAAAAAAAGTCCAAATTTAGAGCTTAAATTTCCTTCATACATCGATGCAAGCGATGGGTTTAGACTACTTTTTAACCAAATTTATCAAAAGATTAAAACATTAAAACAAAGTTATATAGACTCGCCAGATGCTGAGGTTTTACATCAACTTAGGGTAAATTTAAGAAAAAGTAGAAGCCTTTTAAAGCTTGCTAGAAGCTTATATGATGAAAGAGTTATCGCGCAGATTTTAAATGGGCTTAAAATGGTAGCAAACAGGACAAATGAAAAAAGAGATTTTGATGTTTTTATACAGTATTTAAAAGATGTTGAAAATTCTAGTGAGATTTTAAAAAGCCTTGAGTTCGTAAGTCAAAGCAAACAAGGAGATGTTGGCGAGTTTTTGGTTTCAAAAGAGGTTGAAGAATTTTTCTTAGATTATGAAAATTTCTTAAGCGACGATAGTGGATTTTATAAAAAAGATAGCAAAGTGATGAAGAAATTTATCGCTTTTATTATAAGAAAAGAGATAATAGGACTTGAAAAAAGGTTTGCAAAACTCGATGATGAAAGGGAAAATGAGTATTTTCACGCTACAAGAATCGAGCTTAAAAAGCTAAGGTATCTTTTTGAAAGTTTTAAAACAATGTTTGATATAGAGGCGTTTGATGATGGATTTGCAAGGCTTAAAAAGATGCAAGTTGTGTTTGGCGAGCTTCAAGATAGAGATGTCTGGTGTGATATCATTGATATGTATGATAAGGGTGAAATGGCGCACTTTATGCAGGCTCAAAAGGGTGAAATCTCAGTGCAAATGTTTAAGCTAAGAGGTCAAATTCTTGATAAAAAACCTAAATTTATCAAACAAATAAGAAAAATTTCAAAAATTTTAAAAGCATATTACTAAAGGAAATTTAATGCAAAAACAAGAAAAAATAGTCGAAATGTTTAACGCGATTGCGCCAACTTACGATAAGGCAAATCGCGCTATAAGCCTTGGGCTTGATACGAGTTGGCGAAAAACTGCGTGTCAAGTTATACTTTCTAAATTTATTAACCGTGAGGCAAGTATCGCTGATGTGGCTTGTGGAACTGGCGATATGCTAGGACTTTGGCACGATATGGCAAAGGGATTTAACGTTAAACTAAACAGACTTGTAGGAATCGATCCAAGTAGTGGTATGCTAAATGAGGCTAAGAAGAAATTTGCAAATTTAGAATTTATTGAAGCAAGTGCGGAAAATACGACTTTAGAAAACGAAAGCGTTGATGTGCTTAGTATTAGCTATGGTATAAGAAATGTGGTTGAAAGAGTTAAAGCGCTTGAAGAGTTTAACAGAGTTGTTAAAATGGGTGGATATGTTGTCGTACTTGAGTTTACTAAAACTCCAAAAAAAGGCATTGTGACATACTTTAGAGATTTATACGTTAGTAAAGTTTTGCCAAAAATAGGCGAAATGATATCTAAAAACAAAGAGGCGTATGAGTATCTTCCAAGCTCGATAGGAAATTTTTTAGACACGCAAAGTTTTATCAAAGAGCTTGAAAAATGCGGCTTTGAAATGGAAGTTGTAAAAGGCTTTAGTTTCGATGTTTCAACTATGTTTATAGCAAAAAAAGTTAGAAATTTATGATTTTAACCGTTAGTGAGTTAAACGAACAAGCCAAATCTTTGCTTGAAACAAATTTCGGTAGTATAGAAGTTAGCGGAGAGGTTTCTAGATTTATAGAAAATAAAAGCTCAAAACACTGGTATTTTACGCTAAAAGATGAAAAAGGCGCTATAAGTTGCGCGATGTTTAGTTTTAATAACAAAAAGATTAAATTTAGCATAAAAGATGGTATGAAAGTTGTAGCTTCAGGCAAAGTAAGCCTGTATGTGCCAAATGGTGGATATCAGCTCGTAGCAAGTTCGCTTAGAATTGAGGGCGTTGGAGAGCTAGAACTTGCATTTAAACAACTTAAAGAAAAGCTTGAAAAAGAGGGTCTTTTTAAGCCAGAGCATAAAAAACCGCTTCCTAAATTTCCAACCAAAATCGCAATTATTACAAGCGCAACTTCAGCAGCCTACCAAGATATGCTAAGAGTGGCAAAAGATAGATGTGAGTTTTGTCAAATTTATCTTTATAACTCGCTTATGCAAGGCGAAAGCGCGGCAAATTCGGTTATAAAAGCGTTGCAAAAAGCAGATAAGGCTGGGTATGATGCGATTGTCATAGCAAGAGGTGGCGGAAGTAAAGAGGACTTGTGGTGCTTTAACGATGAGAGCTTAGCAAGAGCGATATTTGCATCGCAAACGCCTATTATAAGCGCGGTTGGACACGAGATAGACTTTAGCATAAGTGATTTTGTAAGTGATCACAGAAGCCTTACGCCAACAGCTTCTATGGTGGATTTATTGCCTGATAAAATGTCGTTGTATCAAGAGATAGACTCTGATTATGATAGGTTAAATGAGATGGTGTATAAAAAGATTTTAGCGTGTGAAAACTGGGTAAAACACCTTGAAATCGAGCTTAAAAACAAAGCGTTGGGTAAAAAAATCGAGCAAAGTTTTAAAGATATAGAGAATTTAAGGTTTAAAATTCACTCGCTTTTTAAAGCTAAATTTA